>NZ_JAVREO010000024.1:0-99673 GCF_031845445.1 Streptomyces chisholmiae
CCCCTGTTTCCTCCCACCCCCCCCGCCGCTGGCCCACCGGCCAGCCGGCCCGTTCCGAGCCGAAAGCGTGTGATGACGGCCAACGCAGCCAAGGACACCGAACCCGGTTCCCCGCCCCCGAGCCCCACCCGCCGACACACCGCGCTGCCGAAGGCGCGCATCCTGATCGAGGCCCTGCCCTGGCTGACCCGCCACCAGGGCCGGACCGTGGTGATCAAGTTCGGCGGAAACGCCATGGTGGACGAGGAGTTGAAGGCCGCCTTCGCCCAGGACGTGGTCTTCCTGCGGCACGCCGGGCTGCGCCCGGTGGTGGTGCACGGCGGCGGCCCGCAGATCAGCGAGGAGCTGAGCCGGCACGGCCTCACCTCGGAGTTCAAGGCCGGCCTGCGGGTCACCACGCCGGAGGCCATGGACGTGGTCCGGATGGTGCTCGCCGGCCGGGTGCAGCGCGAGCTGGTCGGCCTGCTCAACCGGCACGGCCCGCTGGCCGTCGGCCTGACCGGCGAGGACGCCCATCTCCTCACCGCCCGCAAACAGTTCGCCGAGGTGGACGGCGAGGCGGTGGACCTCGGCCGGGTCGGCGAGATCACCGCCATCGACACCGGCGCCATCGAGGCGCTGCTGGCCGACGGCCGCATCCCGGTGATCTCGTCCGTCGCCCGCAGCGCCGACGACGACCACGTCTACAACGTCAACGCCGACACCGCCGCCGCCGCGCTGGCCGCCGCGCTCGGCGCCGAGACGCTGATGGTGCTCACCGACGTCGAGGGGCTGTACGCGGACTGGCCGCACAGCGACGAGGTGATCGACCGGCTGACCGTCAGCGAACTGGAGCGGCTGCTACCGGAGTTGGCCAGCGGGATGGTGCCCAAGATGGCCGGCTGCCTGGCGGCGGTCCGGGCCGGGGTGCGCACCGCCCGGGTCATCGACGGCCGGGTGCAGCACTCGATCCTGCTGGAGATCTTCACCGACGAGGGGGTCGGCACCATGGTCGTCCCCGACCCGGAGCCGGCCCCGGCGACCACCGTGGAACCGTTCGCCGGGCCGGCCGCCGAGCCGGCCGCGGCCGAGGGAGAGTCATGACCGACAACGAGACGCTGAACGCCCGCTGGCAGGCGTCGCTGATGGACAACTACGGCCTGCCCAGGGTGCCGTTGACCCGCGGGGAGGGCGCCACGTTCTGGGACGCCGACGGCCGCGCGTACCTGGACTTCCTCGGCGGCATCGCGGTCAACTCCCTGGGCACCGGGCATCCCGCGGTGGTGGCCGCGGTCTCCGCCCAGGTCGCCAGGCTGGGGCACGTTTCCAACCTCTTCGTCGCCGAGCCGCCGGTGGCGCTCGCCGAGCGGCTGCTGGCGCTGGCCGGCCGGCAGGGCCGGGTCTACTTCGCCAACTCCGGCGCGGAGGCCAACGAGGCCGCCGTCAAGCTCGGCCGGCTCACCGGCCGCCGGCACATGGTCGCCGCCCACGGCGGCTTCCACGGCCGGACCATGGGCGCGTTGGCACTCACCGGCCAGCCCGGCAAGCAGGACGGCTTCCACCCGCTGCCCGGCGACGTCACCCACGTCCCCTACGGCGACGTCGAGGCGCTGCGGGCCGCCGTCACCAGCGAGACGGCGCTGGTGGTGCTGGAGCCGATCCAGGGCGAGAACGGCGTGGTCGTACCGCCCGACGGCTACCTGGCCGCCGCCCGGGAGATCACCTCGGCGGCCGGCGCGCTGCTGGCACTGGACGAGGTGCAGACCGGCATCGGCCGTACCGGACACTGGTTCGCCGGCCAGGCGCAGGGGGTGGCCGCCGACGTGGTCACCCTGGCCAAGGGGCTGGGCGCCGGCCTGCCGATCGGCGTCACCATGGCCTTCGGGCCGGCCGCCGAGCTGTTCACCCCCGGCCGGCACGGCTCCACCTTCGGTGGCAACCCGGTCTCCTGCGCCGCCGCGCTCGCCGTGCTGGACACCATCGAGAACGAGGGCCTGCTCCAGCGGGTCAAGGCCACCGGCGAGCGACTGCGGTCCGGCATCGACCAGTTGGGGCACCCACTGGTCGAGGGCGTCCGGGGCGCCGGCCTGTTGGTCGGTATCGTGCTCACCGAGCCGGTGGCCGCCCGGGTGCAGCGGCTGGCCCAGGAGGCCGGGCTGCTGGTGAACGCGGCGACGCCCGACGTGGTGCGGCTGGCCCCGCCGCTGATCATCGGCGACGCGGAGGTGGACGCGCTACTCGCCGCGCTGCCCGGGGTGCTGGACGCCGCCGCGCGCGACGGCGACGGCTGACCACCGGTGACGGCCGACCGTCGCCGGCGGGGACGGATGACAACCGGAGAGGGAGCATGACGGACGAGGCGCAGCCCAAGGGCGGTGCGGGCCACGGCCCCGCGGTACCGCAGACCCGCACGGCCCGGCACCGCAGGATCGTGGAGATCCTCAACCGGTCGCCGGTGCGCTCCCAGAGCCAGCTGGCGAAGCTCCTCGCCGACGACGGGCTGAGCGTCACCCAGGCGACGCTCAGCCGGGACCTGGACGAGCTGGGCGCCGTGAAGATCCGCAACGCCGGCGGCGAGCTGATCTACGCGGTGCCCAGCGAGGGCGGCTTCCGCACGCCCAGGGCACCACTGGGCGAGTCGGCCAAGGAGGAACGGATGGCGCGGCTGGCCGGCGAACTGCTGATCTCCGCCGAGGCCTCGGCCAACCTGGTGGTGCTGCGCACCCCGCCAGGGGCGGCGCAGTTCCTCGCCTCGGCGATCGACCAGGCCGAGGTGCACGACATCCTGGGCACCATCGCGGGGGACGACACCCTGCTGCTGATCAGCCGCGACCCCCTGGGCGGCCAGTCCCTCGCCGACCACCTGCTCCGCCTGGCCCAACGCGAGGCCAACCAACCCGACCAGCCCGGCGCCGGGGGGGCGTGAGCAGGGCCCCGGCCGGGCCGGGGCACCTTTCGTTCGTCCCGCCGGAGGCCGGCGCCGGCCGGCACGGCGCGGGCACCAGCGGGGACGCCGCCCCGGCCGCCAGCGGCCTCGGCCCGGCGGTCGGGCCCCCCGGCCCGGCCGGGGCCGAGACTTCGGCTCAGCCCCCGGCCGGGATCAGTGGTCGCGGTCGGCGACCAGGTTGACCAGGGCGGTCAGCTGGGCCGCCGCCTCGGGCGGCCCGGGCAGGGCGGTCAGGCAGCCGCGGGCCAGCGTGAGCTGCTCGGCCGTCGCCTCCTCCGCCCAGGTCCGGCCCCCGGCCTCGGCCACCAGCGCGGCGAGCGTGTCCACCGGCACCCCGCCGTCCTCGCCCGGCTCCTCGTCCGTGTACAGCTCGGCCAGCCGATGGCCGGCCGGCGTGCCGGAGTCCAGCGCGGCGACCACAGGGAGGGACTTCTTCCGGCTGGCCAGGTCGGCGCCGGCCGGCTTGCCGGTGACCCGCGGGTCGCCCCAGATGCCCAGCAGGTCGTCCGTCAGCTGGAAGGCCATGCCCAGGTGGTGGCCGAACCGGCGGAGCGTCTCCGTGGCGTGCTCGTCGCCGCCGCCCCACAGCGCGCCCAGCGCGCAGGAACAGGCCAGCAGCGCGGCGGTCTTGCGCTCGGTCATCAGCAGGCACTCGTCGAGGCTGACCCGGGCCCGTTCCTCGAAGGCGAGGTCGGTCTGCTCCCCGTCGATCAGCTGGGCGGTGGCGTCGCTCAGCCAGCGCACGCCGGTCAGCGCGTGCGGCGGCCCGCCCGGCTCGGCGAGCACCCGGCCGGCCTGGTTCAGCAGCGCGTCGCCGGCCAGCAGGGCCGCCGACGAGCCGAAGACCGCCCAGGCGGTGGCCCGGTGCCGGCGGGTGGCGTCGCCGTCCAGGATGTCGTCGTGCAGCAGTGAGAAGTTGTGGATCAGCTCCACGGCCACCGCCGGGGCCACCGCGTCCGCAGCCCGGCCGCCGACGGCCTCGGCGCAGCCGAAGACCAGCGCCGGCCGCAGCGCCTTGCCGGCCGGGGCGGTGTCCGGCCGGCCGGCGCTGTCGGTCCAGCCGAAGTGGTAGGAGGCGACCCGGGCCACCGGCTCCGGCAGCCGGCGCACCCACGCCCGCAGGCCGGGGTCGAGCAGCTGCCGCGCCTCGCGCAGCGCGCGGTGCGCGTCGCGCCGCTCGTCCTTGGTGTCGGGAACGGTGGTCATCGAGACTCCCTCGGCCGGTCAGGGGCAACGGACGGGTCCCAGCTTGGCCGCCCGTGGTCAGCACCAAAACGGCGCCTCGCGGGCCGGGTCGCCCCCGGGCTCCACGCGCCCGCCGGGCCTGGCCGGGGCCGGCCCGGCTGACCAGCGGTTCCTTCGGCCGCTCTGCCGCCACCCGGGTGACTGGGGAGTCGGCGGGAACTACCCGTGTGGGTTAACGCGCGCGGCCCGCCACTCGTCGGCGAGCACCGCCCAGATCGCCAAGTCGTGGCGTTCGCCGCCCATTTCGAAGACGCTGCGGGTGGTGCCCTCGTGCCGCATGCCCAGCCGTCGGGCCACCGCGACGCTGGCCACGTTGACCGGCGCGACCCGCCACTGGACCCGGACGATGCCGCGTTCCTCGACGGCCCAGTCGATCACCCGGGTGGCGGCCCGGGTGACCAGCCCGCGCCCCCGCGCCTCGGGGGCGAGCCAGGCGCCCAGCTCGCAGGAGCGGGCGCCGGTGTCGAAGTCCATCAGGAGCATCCCGCCGACCAGGGCGCCGCCCTGGCGGATGGCGAGGAACCGGCCGGTGTCCGCGGCCTGGCGCTCCGCGTACCGCTGGAGCAGCCCGCGCGCCGACTCGGTGTCGGTGACGGTGTGCGCCCAGGGCAGCCAGGGTTGGAGGTGGGCGCGGTTGCGCTCGGTGAAGGCGGCCAGCTCGGCCGCCTGGTGCGGCTCCAGCGGGCAGAGGGCGGCGTCGTCGCCGAGCGCGGCGCTGAACATCGGGCACTCCTCCGCGCCGGGCCTCGACGGTGGTCGCGCGGCGCACGGATCAGCGTAGGTCACCCCGTCGGGGGCCGGATCGGGGCCGCTTATGCGGCCTTGACCTGTACGTTTGACGAAGCATACGGAGTGCCGCATACTTATTCCATATTCGGAGAGCCCCAGCGCGGTGCCAGCACTGCCTGCCCTAAGGAGACACCGTGACCCAGCGCGTCGTACTCGCCTACTCAGGCGGTCTGGACACCTCGGTCTGCATCGGTTGGATCGCCGAGGCCACCGGCGCCGAGGTGGTCGCCGTCGCCGTGGACGTCGGCCAGGGCGGCGAGAGCCTGGACGTCATCCGCAAGCGCGCGCTGGCCTGCGGCGCCGTCGAGGCCGAGGTGGTGGACGCCAAGGACGAGTTCGCCGAGGAGTACTGCCTCCCCGCGATCAAGGCCAACGCGCTCTACATGGACCGCTACCCGCTGGTCTCCGCGCTCTCCCGGCCGGTCATCGTCAAGCACCTGGTGGCCGCCGCCCGCAAGCACGGCGCGGACACCGTGGCGCACGGCTGCACCGGCAAGGGCAACGACCAGGTCCGGTTCGAGGCCGGCATCGCCTCCCTCGCGCCCGACCTGAAGTGCATCGCCCCCGTCCGCGACTACGCGATGACCCGGGACAAGGCCATCGCCTTCGCGGAGGAGAAGGGCCTGCCGATCGCCACTTCCAAGAAGTCCCCCTACTCGATCGACGCCAACGTCTTCGGGCGGGCCGTCGAGACGGGCTTCCTGGAGGACATCTGGAACGCCCCGATCGAGGACATCTACGAGTACACGCAGAACCCGGCGGACCCCAGGGACGCCGACGAGGTCGTGATCACCTTCCAGGCCGGCGTGCCGGTCGCCATCGACGGCCGCCCGGTCAGCATGCTCCAGGCCATCCAGGAGCTGAACGAGCGGGCCGGCGGCCAGGGCGTGGGCCGGATCGACATGGTCGAGGACCGGCTGGTCGGCATCAAGTCCCGCGAGGTCTACGAGTCGCCCGGCGGCATCGCGCTGATCACCGCGCACCAGGAGCTGGAGAACGTCACCGTCGAGCGCGAGCTGGCCCGCTACAAGCGGCAGGTCGAGCAGCGGTGGAGCGAGCTGGTCTACGACGGCCTGTGGTTCTCCCCGCTGAAGAAGGCCCTGGACGGCTTCGTCAACGAGGCCAACCAGCACGTCAGCGGCGACATCCGGATGACCCTGCACGGCGGCCGGGCCACCGTCACCGGCCGGCGCTCGGAGGAGTCGCTCTACGACTTCAACCTCGCCACCTACGACACCGGCGACAGCTTCGACCAGTCGCTGGCCAAGGGCTTCATCGACATCTTCTCGCTGTCCGCCAAGATCGCCGCGAAGCGGGACGTCGCCCCGTGAGCCAGCCGACGCCCGACGACGGCGCGCCCGAGGTCCGGCTCTGGGGCGGCCGGTTTGCCCACGGCCCGGCCGAGGCGCTGGAGCGGCTGAGCGCCTCGGTGCACTTCGACTGGCGGCTCGCCCCCTACGACATCGCCGGCTCCCGGGCGCACGCGCGGGTGCTGCACCGCGCCGGCCTGCTCACCGAGGACGAGCTGACCGCGATGCTGGCCGGCCTGGACCAGCTGGCCGCCGACGTGGCGGACGGCTCGTTCACCGGCACCATCGCTGACGAGGACGTGCACACCGCCCTGGAGCGCGGCCTGCTGGAGCGGCTCGGCGCCGAGCTGGGCGGCAAGCTGCGCGCCGGCCGGTCCCGGAACGACCAGGTCGCCACGCTCTTCCGGATGTACCTGCGGGACCACGCCCGGATCATCGCGGGGCTGCTGGCCGACCTCCAGGAGACGCTGATCGCGCTGGCCGAGGCGCACCCGGACGTCGCCATGCCGGGCCGCACCCACTTCCAGCACGCCCAGCCGGTGCTCTTCGCCCACCACGTGCTGGCGCACGTCCAGGCGCTGTCCAGGGACGCGGAGCGGCTGCGCCAGTGGGACGCCCGCACGGCGGTCTCGCCGTACGGCTCGGGCGCGCTGGCCGGCTCCTCGCTCGGCCTGGACCCGGAGGCGGTCGCCGCCGAGCTGGGCTTCGAGGGCGGCTCGTCGGCCAACTCCATCGACGGCACCGCGGCCCGGGACTTCGCGGCCGAGTTCGCCTTCGTCACGGCGATGGTCGGCGTCGACCTGTCCCGGATCGCCGAGGAGGTGATCGTCTGGAACACCAAGGAGTTCTCCTTCGTGACCCTGCACGACGCCTTCTCCACCGGCAGCTCGATCATGCCGCAGAAGAAGAACCCGGACATCGCCGAGCTGGCCCGCGGCAAGTCCGGCCGGCTCATCGGCAACCTGACGGGCCTGCTGGCCACGTTGAAGGCGCTGCCGCTGGCCTACAACCGGGACCTCCAGGAGGACAAGGAGCCGGTCTTCGACTCCTGCGACCAACTGGAGGTGCTGCTCCCGGCGTTCACCGGCATGCTGGCCACCCTCACGGTCAACCGGGAGCGGATGGCCGAGCTGGCGCCGGCCGGCTTCTCGCTGGCGACCGACATCGCCGAGTGGCTGGTCAAGCGGGGTGTCCCGTTCCGGGACGCGCACGAGGTGGCCGGCGAGTGCGTCAAGGTCTGCGAGGGGCAGGGCATCGAGCTGGACGAGCTGACTGACGCGCAGTTCGCCGCCATCTCGCCGCGGCTCACGCCCGAGGTCCGCGAGGTGCTGACCGTCGAGGGCGCGCTGGCGGCGCGCTCCGCGCGGGGCGGCACCGCGCCGGTCGCGGTGGCCGGGCAGCTGGCCGAGGCCAAGGTCGACCTGGGCGGTCAGCGCGACTGGCTGGCCGCCCGGCCGAGCCTGGTCTGACGACCGGCCACCGACCACGGGCTTCGCGTCCGTACACGGGAAAGAAGCGCCCCGAGCCCGCTGCGGCTCGGGGTGTTCCGCGTGCTCAGGCATCGACTCGGTACCCCAACTCCGCTGCTCGCAACGGCTCACCTAGACTCGCGGGCGAACAGCCGGTGCCACAGTGGGGGAGGACCGCGTGTCGGACGAGCCGTCCACGGCCCGAGCGGGTCGCAGTCGCAAACGATTTGTCTGGGTTGGCGCCGGGGTGTTGCTGGTCGCCGCGGCCGCCGCCACGATCGTCGTCATCGGCTCGGACACCGACTCCGACGCCGACTGCTGGGGTGCCTGGGGCGGGCTGGAGTCCCCCTGGGCGGGCGGCGAGGTCGAGGTCTCCGAGGCCCGCCCGTCGGCGGCCGACCCGCGCGGCTCGTGCGAGGTCGTGGTGACGCTGGCGGAGGATGACGAGACCTGGCAGCACACGTTGGAGGTCTCCTACGGCCCGCTCCCGGCGGACCAGGACGAGCTGGTCACCTGGATCGAGGAGCACCTGCGGGGGGACGTGGCGCCGCTGCCCGTGGGGCTCTCCGGTGGCGTCACGTCCGAGCACGGCCTGCTGGTGCTGCCCGAACGCTGCGCGATCGACGGCGGACCGGCGGTGGTGACCATGACCACCCGCTACAGCGAGGCGAGCCTCGGCCGGGGCGACGCCGACCACGGCAGCCGTCCCGCGGGCAGCCCGTCCCACCTGGCCGAACTGCTGGTCGGCGTGGCCCGGCAGGGGATGTCCGACGCCGGCTGCGCGGCCGACGAGGACCCGGCCGGCGAGGACGACGAAGCGGCCGCGCTGCCGACCGAGGTCGCCCCGATCCAGCGGGTGCCCCTCGGCAGCTACGGCGAGGGACACCTGTGCGGCCACCCCGAACTGCCCACGGCGGGTCAGGAGGTCAACCTCCTGGGCTCGCGCCGGTACGCCGACTTCCACGCCTGGACCCCGGCGGTGGGCGTCGGGGACGGCGACATCGGCTGCTCGCTGGCCGAGCGCCGCCCGCTCTTCGACACGTTGACGGGCGAACTGCCCGCCTTCGGCCCCCCGGCCTCGGCGACGGTGCTGCTCGCCACCGCCGACCCGAACCAGATCCGGCTGCTGGAGGCCATCGCCGACGGCCTGGACGCCCGACCGCTCGACGGCTGGGACGGCACGGCGCTGCACGGCGGCCCGCTGGCCGTCGCCACCGTCGACTGCGGCACCGGCGAGCCCGAGCCCACCCGGACGCTCTTCGCGGCGCACGTCGCGTCGGACGCCGACTGGAATCCCGCCGACCTGCTCGCCGACTACCAGCGGGCGATGGCCCCGTCCCGTGACTGCGAAGGAGTCGCCCCCGATGCCTGACCACCACGAGGACAACCCGAACGACCCGAACGACCCGAGCGGCCCGGCGGAGCCGACCGTCGCCACCGGCCGCTGGCGCCGCCGGCGGCCGCTGGCCCTCGGCGCGCTGCTCGGCCTGCTGCTCGGCGCCGGCACCACCCTGGGCGTCGGCACCGCTGCGGACCGCTGGGACGACGCCCCGTCCACGTTCTGTTGGGGGGCCCTGAGCCGCGACGACCTCGCCGGCGTGCTCAGCGAGTCCATGATCGAGCGGAGCGTCGTCCAGGGCGAGACGCCGCTGGGTGGCAACTCCCCGCAGTGTCAGCTTGTCGTGGGTGAACAGGGGCTACGGCAACAACTCACCGTCACGGTCGGCTGGATCGACGCCCACGACGTGACGGGGACGTGGGCCGAGAGGTTCCTGCACCCTGAGCTGACCCCCTATCCAGGGGACCCGGTCGGGTTGGCCGGGCCGCGCGCGGCCTGGGTTCGGCTACCACCGGACTGTCACCCCGGGGAGGCGTTCGGGCGCTCGGACACCCGGGTGGTCAGCGTGGTCGCCGAGGGCAAGTACGTCGAGCCGGCGGACGGCGAGGTGGCCAGGACCGCGCTCCGGGTGGCCAACGCGGCGCTCGACCACTACGGCTGCCACGGCCGGTACGCCACCGACGACGATTCGCTCGCCGAGGAGCCACCTGGCGCCGAAGTCGTGGAGGACCGGGAGGAGTTCTGCGGCACCGGCACCCAGCCGCCCGACGGGCTGCCCGCCGCCATGCTCGGCACCCCGGGCGGGCCCGTCCGGGTCTGCAGCGGATATCCCCACGACCCGGAGCAGATCTTCCGCCTGGTGACCGTCGAGGATCCCGGCCTCGCCGCGCCCTTCCTCGCACAGGAGCGGCGTGGGCAGTACCCGATCCGGGTTCTGGAGTGCGGCGCCGAGTCGGGCGTGGTGCTGGCCCAGTCCTGGGACCGCTGGCTCGAACGGGAGGGCATCGAACTGACCGAGCTGCTCGACCGGTACGCCGCCACGGAGGCTGAACGCCTCGGCTGCCAGCTGGCCTAGCTAGACCCCGCCCCCGGCCGGCCCCGGCGCACCCCGGGGCCGGCCGCCGGGGCCGGTCTACTCGCCCGGGTAGCGCAGCCCGATCTCGCGGCGGGCCGCGTCCAGCGTGCGCATCACCGCGAGGGTGCCGTCCAGCGGCACCAGCGGCGACTCCGTCTCGCCGGCCCGCAGCGCCCGGCCCACCTCGGCCGCCTCGTGGATGAACGAGCCGGACGGCCCGGGCGCGGAGAACTCCTCCGGCTCCGCGCCGGCCCGGTGCAGCACGAACCGCTCCGGGTGGAAGAAGCCCCGCGGGAACTCGATCCGCCCCAGCGAGCCGGTGATCACCGCGGTCCGCGCGGTGTCCGCGACCAGCGAGCAGGTCAGCGCGGCCACCGCGCCCGACGCGTAGCCCAGCAGCAGCCCGGTGTTCTCGTCCACCCCGCCGGACAGCCGGGCCCAGGCCCGCACCTCGGCCGGCTCACCCAGCAGCAGCTGGGCGAAGGCCACCGGATAGACGCCCAGGTCCAGCAGCGCCCCGCCGCCCAGCAGCGGGTCGCGCAGCCGGTGGCTCGGGTCCATCGGCGCCTCGATGCCGAAGTCGGCGTGCACCGCCAGGACCTCGCCGATCGCCCCGTCCCCGACCAGCTCGACCAGCCGCCGCACCACCGGGTTGCAGTAGGTCCACATGGCCTCCATCAGGAAGACCCGCCGCTGCCTGGCCAGCGCGACCAGCTCCTCGGCCTCCGCCGCGTTCAGCGTGAACGGCTTCTCGCAGAGCACCGGGGTGTCGGCCTCCAGGCAGCGCCGCACCGCCTCGTGGTGCGCGCTGTGCGGGGTCGCCACATAGACGGCGTCCACCTCGGGGTCCTCCGCGAGCGCGGCCCAACTCCCGTGCGCCCGCCCGATGTCGTACCGCTCGGCGAATCGTTCCGCCGACTCTGCTGAGCGGGAGCCGACGGCCACCACCTCGGCGTCCGGCAACTCGGCCAGGTCCGCGACGAACTTCGCGGCGATCCCACCCGTCGCCAGCACACCCCACCGCACCGGGCGTTCGGCCAGCCCACTGCCCTCGACAGCCATCCGTGCTCCCTCGTCGTGCCCGGCCACCCCCACGGGCGGCCACCAACCGATCATCGTAGTCAGCGGCCACCCGGTCGCCGCCGGGTACCGGCCGGTGCGGCCGGTACGGTGGGCATCTCCCCGGCGACCAGGCTTGAGAGGGCACCGATGGCGTTCACCCGATTCCACCCCGAGGCCACCCCGACCGCCCGCATCGGGCTCGGGCTGGCGGCCGTGGGCCGCCCCGGCTACCTCAACCTCGGCCGGGCCGACGACCTGCCGGCCGACCGCACCCCGGCGGCCCTGCGGGAACGCACCCACCAACTGCTGGACGCCGCCTACGCGCAGGGCGTGCGCTACCTGGACACCGCCCGCTCCTACGGCCGGGCCGAGGAGTTCCTCGCCGACTGGCTCGACAGCCGCACGGACGCCGCCAGGGAGCTGGCGGTGGGCAGCAAGTGGGGCTACACCTACACCGCCGACTGGCGGGTCACCGCGGACACCCACGAGGTCAAGGACCACGGCGCGGCCACCTTCGACCGGCAGTACGCGGAGAGCCGGGCGCTGCTCGGCGACCGCCTGGACCTCTACCAGATCCACTCGGTCACCCCGGAGAGCCCGGCGCTCACCGACCCGACCGTGCTGGCGCGGCTCGCCCGGCTGGTCGAGGACGGCGTGACGGTCGGCCTCTCCACCAGCGGGCCGGCGCAGGCCGACGCGATCCGCGCGGCACTCGCCGTCACCGTCGCCGGGCAGCCGCTCTTCGGCACCGTGCAGGCCACCTTCAATCTGCTGGAGCCGTCCGCCGGCCCGGCCCTGGCCGAGGCGCACGCCGCCGGCCGCACGGTGATCGTCAAGGAGGCGCTGGCCAACGGGCGGCTGGCCGGCCAGGCCGCGCCGCCGGAGCTGCGCCGGCTCGCCGAGGAGACCGGCACCAGCGCCGACGCGGTGGCGCTGGCCGCGGTGCTGGCCCAGCCGTGGGCCGGGCTGGCGCTCTCCGGCGCGGCCACCGTCGAGCAGCTGACCACCAACGTGGCCGCGGCCGGCCTGCGCCTCGACCCGGCCTGGCTGACCTCCCTGGCCCGCCTGGTGGAACCCCCCACCACCTACTGGCGCACCCGCGCCGCCCTCCCCTGGCGCTGACCCGCTGGCGCGGGGCCTGACGGCGCTGCCGCCCGGAGTGCGGGCCGGTGCTTCGGTGCTGCGGGTGCCGCGGGTGCCGCTGGCGCGGCGGCCTGGCAGTGCCGCCATGGTGGCTCCGTGCCGCTGATCCGGCGGCTGGTGATGCGGCGGTGCGGCGGCCGTGGTGTGGTGCGGCTGTGCCGCTGAGCTGCCGTCGCGGCGGTTGGTGGCGCCTTGGCGAGTGGTGTGGTGGACCGAGGCGTCGAGCCGCCGGCGCGGTGGTTGACGGGCCTGTGCCGTCCCGGTCCGGCGGTTGACGGTGTTGTGCCGGTCGTGGTCCGGTGCCGCTGACGTGGCGAGACGGCGGTTCGGTGGCCGTTGATGCGCTGCGTGGGCGGGGTGGCCGACGGTGTTGCCGCCGGTGGTTCGGTGCCGCGCTGGCCGGCGCACCGCGTGCCGGATTCTCCGTGCCGCTGAGCTGCCTGGCGTGGTGGTTGGTGACGCCCCGGCTGTTCAGCGCGGCGGCCGGGACGCCCAAGCCGCCGGCGTGGCTGCTGATGGTGCTGTGTCCTCCGCCGGCGCGGTGGCCGGCCGTGCTCCGGGTCGTGCGGGCGGGAACGTCGGGGCGCTGGCGCGGAGGGACGCCGCTTCGGTGGCCGTTGATGCGCTACACGGGCGGGGCGGCTGACCGTGCTGCCGCTGGTGGTTTCCTGCCGTCCGGTGTGCCTCGACCGCTGCCGTGGTGTCTCGTGTTCCGTGTCGCCCGCTATGCCCGGGCGGGCGCGGTGAACTGACGGCGCTGGCCGGTCCGGTGTGCGGGACGGCGGCGCCCTGCCGCTGACGCGGTGGTGGGGCCGGGCTGGTCGGTGGCGGCGGGATCCCTGAGCGGCGGGTGAGATGGGCTGTCGGCGGCGCCGCGCCGTCTGGTGCGCGGGTCGGGGACGGTCGGCCACCGAAGCGACGGTGGCCCGGCGGTTGCCGGTCCCGCCGTCCCAGGCACCGGGTGGGGGCTGGCGACCAGCCGGTACGGCGGCCACGCCGCCTTCCGCGGCCGGCTCACCGGCGCCGTCCGTGCCAGTGCCCGGGGTTGTCGCCCCGGCGGCCAGCCGGCACGGCGCCCGCGTTCGCCGGCCTGGATCCGCGATGGGTCGGGAGTCCCGCGCTCGCCCCCGGCGGTTAGCCGGCACGGCGGCCACGGCCGCCCGCGCTGGCCGAAACCGGCGATCGGCTGGGAGCCGGCTTCTCCGCCCGCCCCCGGCGGTCGGCCGGCGCGCCGGCGCCGCCAGGGCGCCGGCTTCCGCTCCCGGCGGCCAGCCGCTACGCGGCGCGGGCCTTGGTGGCGTACATGTCCACGTACTCCTGGCCGGAGAGGCGCATCACCTCGGTCATCACCTCGTCGGTGACGGCCCGCAGCACGTAGCGGTCCCGGTCCATGCCCTCGTAGCGGGAGAAGTCCAGCGGCTGGCCGAAGCGCACCGTGATCCGGCGGCCGCCGCCCAGCTTGGGCAGCCCACGGCCGCCCGGCTGGACCCGGTCCGTGCCGATCATGGCGAACGGCACCACCGGGGCGCCGGTCATCAGGGTCAGCCGGGCGATCCCGGTCCGGCCCCGGTAGAGCCGGCCGTCGGGGGACCTGGTGCCCTCGGGGTAGATGCCGAACACGTCGCCGCGCTCCAGCACCCGGCGGCCGGTCATCAGCGCGGCCACCCCGCCGCGTCCGCCGTCCCGGTCCACCGGGATCATGCCGACCGCGGTGAAGAACCAGGCCATCACCCGGCCCTTCAGCGAGCGGCCCTTGACGTACTCGTCCTTGCCGATGAAGAAGACCTGGCGGTCACAGACCAGGGGCAGGATCACCGAGTCGATGAAGGTCAGATGGTTGCCGGCGAGGATCACCGGCCCCTGGCCGGGGATCCGCTCCAGCCCCTCGACCCGTGGGCGCAGCAGCAGCTTCAGCAGGGGCCCAAGCAGCACCTTCAGCAGCACGAATCGGGACAACTTCCCCTCCGGTCGGTCATGCGCGCGCGCTCGGTCGGTCACGCGTCACCCCGCGCCCGCGCGGGCGCGACGCATAGGGACGATACTCGCGTGAACGTCCCCGTCCCGCACAGGGTTCACCCCATGGTGCGGACAACGTCACAACCGGAGGCCGCCGGGGGAGTGGTTTGGGCCGCCTTCGCCCAGAGTTCGCCCGCGCGCCCTCGTGCCCAGGGGAGCGCGTTCCTACCATCGTCCGCGACCTGATCAACGGCGAGGGAGTTCCCATGGCAGCTCGACAGGTGGCCAAGACGACCAACGGCCGGCTCGCCCGGCGCGGCGTGCTGGGCGCGGCACTGGCCGGCGCGGGCGCCGCCGGCCTGGCGGCCGCCGGTGCCGGCACCGCCCAGGCGGCCGACGCGCGGCGTGGCCGGCCCGGCGCCGGCCGGGGCAAGCTGCCGGTGCCGACCGTGGTCGCGCACCGGGGCGCCTCCGGCTACCGGCCGGAACACACCATCGGCGCGTACCAGTTGGGCCTGGACATGGGTGCCGACATCATCGAGCAGGACCTGGTGCCGACCCGGGACGGCCACCTGGTGTGCCGCCACGAGAACGACATCACCGGCACCACCGACGTGGCCGACCACCCCGAGTTCGCCGACCGCCGGACCACCAGGTCGGTGGACGGCGTCGAGCTGACCGGCTGGTTCACGGAGGACTTCACGCTGGCCGAGCTGAAGACGCTGCGGGCCACCGAGCGCATCCCGGAGCGCCGTCCGAACAACACCCTCTACGACGGCCGATGGGAGATCCCGACCTTCGCCGAGGTGCTGGAGTGGGCCGCCGAGCGCGGCCGGGAGCGGGGCCGGCCGGTCTGGCTCTACACCGAGACGAAGCACCCCAGCTACTTCCGTTCGCTGGGGCTGGGCCTGGAGGAGCCGCTGGCCCGGCTGCTGCGCCGGCACCGGCTGCACCGCGCCGACGCCCCGATCTTCCTGCAGTCCTTCGAGCCGAGCAGCATGGCCAGGCTGGCCGAGCTGGTGGACACCCCCCGGGTGGTGCTGCTCGGCGCGGCCGGCGACCGGCCGTGGGACTTCGTGGAGTCAGGCGATCCGCGCACCGTCGCCGACCTGATCACCCCGGCCGGGCTGGCCGAGCTGGCCGGCTACGCGCAGGGCCTGGGCCCGACCCTCGACCTGGTCATCCCGCGGGCCGCCGACGGCTCGCTGACCAGCCCCACCAGCCTGGTGGACGACGCGCACGCGGCCGGCCTCCTGGTGCACCCCTACACGCTGCGCAACGAGAACGCCTTCCTGCCGGCCGACCACCGCCGGGGCGCCGACCCGAACGGCTACGGTGACGTCTTCGGCGCGCTGCGGGCCTACTTCGAGGCCGGCGTGGACGGCGTCTTCGCCGACCACCCGGACACCGCGCTGCTGGCCGCGGCGGACTTCCGGGGCTGACGCCATGTCAGCCCCGCTGGTGGCCTGGCGGTGGGCCGAGTCGGGAATCACACGGGCCAGTTGGCCCGGGGGCATTCCACAACGGCCCCGTCCCTAGCACAATGCTGACGGCGCGGGTTCTGACCTGCGCCGTCAGGGCTATCGCCGGGTTCCGCGCACACCCTCAACCGCGCGGCCGGCCGGACTCCTCACCTGGAGGCGTGTGCAATGGGCATGAGCGTCACGATCGACGCGGCGACCGAGCGGGACGCCGAGCAGATCCTCAAGCTCCAGTACCTCTGTTACCAGCCGGAAGCCGAGCTGTACGGCGACTACTCCATCGAGCCGCTCACCCAGAGCCTCAGCGAGCTGCGGGCCGAACTGGCCGCCTCCTGCGTGCTGGTGGCCCGGCTGGGTGACGAGGTCGTGGGCTCGGTGCGCGGTTCCGTGGACGACGACGGCACGGCCCGCATCGGCCGGCTGATCGTGCATCCCCGGATGCAGCGGCACGGGCTGGGCGGGCGGCTGCTGGTGGCGATCGAGCAGCGGTTGGCCGCCGAGCGGGCCGCCGCCAGGTACCGGCTCTTCACCGGTCACCGCAGCGCCGGCAACCAGCGGCTCTACCGGCGCCTCGGCTACGCCCCGGTGGCCACCGAGCAGATCAGCCGGCAGCTGAGCCTGGTCACCATGGAGAAGCCGGTGGCCGTGCCGGAGCAGGTCAGGCCGCTGGCGGCCAGCGCGTGACGGCCGGCCGGTCGGGCCGCCGGTGGGCGGCCCGACCGGCCCGCGTCAGTCCGCGGTCCCGGCGGTCCGCCGGTGGGTGAACGGGCCGAACCAGCGCAGCCCGGTGAGCGGCAGCACCACGGGCAGCAGCAGGTAGCCGAGGCCGTAGTCGGACCAGACGGTGGCGTCCGGGAAGGCGCCCGGGTCCACCACGGACCAGGTGCCGACGGTCACCACCCCGACCAGTTCGATGCCGCAGCCGACCAGCCCGACCCGGCGGGAGCGTTCCCCGCCGCGCGCCAGGCAGACCGTGATCACCGCGTAGACCAGCGCTGCGACCGCCGAGAGCAGGTAGGCGAGCGGCGCCTCGTCGAAGCGGGTGGCCAGCTGGTAGCCGGACCGCGAGGCGGCGCCGACCGCGAACACCCCGTAGAGCAGCAGGAGCAGCCGCCCCGGCCCGTGGGCCAGCCGGCGGTCCTCCGTGGTGGCCGCGGTGGCCGTCGTCGGCTCAGACACCGGCGGCCCCCGCCCACACGTCGGCCAGCCGGATCTCCAGGACGGCGAGGATCGCCGCCCCGGCGGCGACCGTCGCCGAGCCCCAGCGGTTCCGCTCGGTCAGCGAGACGGCCGCGGTGATCGGCAGGCAGAGCGGCACCGCCACCAGGTAGCAGACGAAGACGAGCGTGCTGCCCTCGCCGGCCGGCCGGTCCCCGCCGGCCAGCGCCACTCCGGAGACCACCGTCTGGGCGAGGGCGAGCAGCAGCACCAGGGCCGCGCCCGCGTAGTGCCAGTCCTTCACCGGCTGGTCCCGGAAGGAGGCGTACCCGCACCAGACGGCCAGCAGGAGGGCGGTCACCACGACCGTGACCGTCAACGGGGTGAACATGGCGACGACTCTACGGGGGCCGGGACGCCCGCCCGCCGCCGGGGGCCAGGCTCCCGGCGGCCGGCCCGGCCGGCCGGAGCGTGGTGTTGGCCACAGCACGGCTGACCGTGGCGATCTGTCCCTGACCGGTCTGTTTTACTGGGTGGCATGACACCGACGAGCAGCCACTTCCCGGCGACCGAGGCACAGCAGATGCCCGGTGCTCACTGTCCGTGTCGAATGTGTGACCGCTGAGGGCCCCAGCCGAGCGTCCGCGCCCCGAAGCGAAGCCGACCGCCGCGCCCCCGCATGCCCCGGTGACCACCGGTAGCGGCCGTCCACCACGCGCTCTTCCCCGCACCTGACCTGCCCCTGCCCGGGCACGCGGCTGCCGCGTGCCGTCCGACAGCGATGGAAGCCCTAGTGATCACCACCACGGACCTGACCAAGGTGTACCGCTCACGCGGTCGCGAGGTCACCGCGCTCGACGGCGTCAGCCTCCAGGTGGAGGCCGGCGAGATGTACGGCGTCATCGGCCGCAGCGGAGCCGGCAAGTCCACCCTGATCCGCTGCGTCAACCTGCTGGAACGCCCGGACTCCGGGACCGTGACGGTCGACGGCCGGGAGCTGACCGCGCTGCCCGGTCCCCGGCACCGCGCCGGCCGCTCGCTGCGCCGGGCCCGCACCGGGATCGGCATGATCTTCCAGCACTTCAACCTGCTCTCCTCGCGCACCGTGCGGGGCAACGTCGAACTGCCGCTGGAGATCCTCGGCCTCACCCGGCGGGAGCGCGAGCGCAAGGCGCTCGACCTGCTGGACCTGGTCGGCCTCGCCGACCACGCCAGGGCCTACCCGGCGCAGCTCTCCGGCGGCCAGAAGCAGCGGGTCGGCATCGCCAGGGCACTGGCCGGCGACCCGAAGGTGCTGCTCTCCGACGAGGCCACTTCGGCGCTCGACCCGGAGACCACCCGCTCGGTGCTCCAGCTGCTGCGCGACCTCAACCGCCAGCTGGGCCTGACGGTGCTGCTGATCACCCACGAGATGGACGTCGTCAAGGCGGTCTGCGACTCGGCCGCGCTGATGGAGCACGGTCGGGTCGTGGAGGCCGGTCCGCTGAACGAGCTGCTGGCCACCCCCGGCTCGCGGCTGGCCCACGAGCTGTTCCCGGTCAGCGGCGCCGTCGCCGACGGGGACCGCACCGTGGTGGACATCACCTTCCACGGGGACAGCGCCGGCCAGCCGGTCATCTCCCACCTGGCCAGGACCCACGAGATCGACGTGTCGATCCTGGGCGCCGCCATGGACACGGTGGGCGGCCGGCAGGTCGGCAGGATGCGGATCGAGCTGTCCGGCAGCCCGGAGCGGAACGCCCCCGCGCTGGCCACGCTGCGCGAGCGCGGCCTGACCGTCGAGCTGCCCGACCCGGTGACCGCCGCCGGGACCGTCCCGGCACCGGCCGAGGTGCCGGCCGCCGAGCTGACCGACGAGTCCGCCGCGGCCGCCGCCGACGAGACCGCCACCGCGACCGCCGCACCCCAGGAGGGGGCCCGATGACCTGGTCCGAGATGGAACCGCTGCTCACCCAGGGCACCATCGACACCCTCTACATGGTGGGCTGGGCGACGTTCTACGCCGTCCTCGGCGGCCTGCCGCTCGGCGTGCTGCTCGTCCTCACCGACAAGGGTGGCCCGCTGCGCAACGTGGTGGCCAACCGGGCGATCGGCGTCGTCGTCAACGTCGGCCGCTCGCTGCCGTTCATCATCCTGCTGGTGGCGCTCATCCCGTTCACCCGCTTCGTGGTGGGCACCGCGATGGGGCCGACGGCCGCCGTGGTGCCGCTGGCCATCGCGGCCATCCCGTTCTTCGCGAGGCTGGTGGAGACCGCCGTCCGCGAGGTGGACCACGGGCTGGTCGAGGCCGCGCACGCGATGGGCGGCGGCACCTGGACGGTGGTCCGCAAGGTGCTGCTGCCGCAGGCCCTGCCGTCCCTGGTCGCCGGCCTCACCACCACCGTGATCGCGCTGATCGGCTACTCGGCGATGGCCGGCGCGGTCGGCGGCGGCGGGCTCGGCACCCTCGCCTACACCTACGGCTACCAGCGCTTCGAGGACGAGTTCATGCTCGTCACCGTCGTCGTCCTGCTGGTCATCGTCACCGCCGTGCAGCTCGCCGGCGACGGCGTGGTCCGGCTGATCACCCGCCGCACCCGCACCGGCTGACGGTGCGGCCCACGACCCCGGGCCAGGCCCGGAACCCAGGTACAACCCGCAGCAAGCGAAAGGCACTCTTCGTGCGTACTCACCTCAGGAACGGCGCCGTGCTCGCCGCCACCACCGCCCTCGCCCTGGCCCTGGCGGCCTGCGGCACCGACTCCGACCCGGACACCGGCAGCTCCGGCGGCGGCTCGGACGACACCGGCTCGACCGACGAGGCGCAGCCGCTGAGCATCGCGGCCACCCCCGTCCCGCAGGCGGAGATCCTCCAGTTCGTCTCCGACGAGCTGGCCGCCGACGCCGGCCTGGAGCTGGACATCCGCGAGGTCACCGACTACGTGATCCCGAACAACCTGGTCAACGACGGCGACGTGGACGCCAACTTCTTCCAGCACGCCCCCTACCTGGACGAGTTCAACTCGGCCGAGGGCACCGACATCGTGCCGGTGATCAACGTCCACCTGGAGCCGCTCGGCCTGTTCTCCAACGACGCCACCAGCGTCGAGGACCTCGGCGATGGCGCCACCATCGCCATCCCCAACGACGCCACCAACGAGGGCCGCGCGCTGCACCTGCTGGCGGACGCCGGGCTGATCGAGCTGGCCGAGGACGCCGGCCCCGACGCCACCCCGGCCGACGTCACCGAGGCCAACGGGCTGAGCTTCCAGGAGCTGGAGGCCGCCTCGCTGCCCCGCGCCCTGGAGGACTTCGACGCCGCGGTGATCAACGGCAACTTCGCGCTGGAGGCCGAGCTGGTCCCGGCCGAGGACGCGCTGGTCCTGGAGGAGGCGGACGGCAACCCGTACGCCAACTTCCTGGCCGTGAAGGCCGGCAACGAGGACGACCCGCGGGTCCAGACGCTGGCCGAGCTGCTCAACTCCGACGAGGTGCGGCAGTTCATCGAGGACGAGTACCAGGGCTCCGTGATTCCCGCCTTCGGCACCCCGGCCAGCTGATCGGCCACCCCCTTGGGACGGGCCGCCGGCCCCGCGTCAGCGCGGGGCCGGCGGCCCTTTCCGCTCGCCGGCGTCGGCCCCGTCGAGGAAGGCCAGCCGGGACTCCGCCCGCCGCTGGTCGAACCAGCCCTCGCCCTCGGTGGCCAGCGCGGCCAGCACCCGGAAGCCCGCCGCCACGCCGGAGGTCTCCAGCGCCAGCTCCCGCAACTGCCCCAGCGTGGCCGGGGAGTTGGTCAGCTGCTCGTGCGTCTCGATCGCCACCTCCAGGTCCTCCCGGTTGTTCAGCACCAGGCGCAGCACCTCGCCGGCGCCGCGCCGGGCGTCCGCCGCCGGCCAGCCGACGGCCCCCGCCCGGTCGCCGACCGTCTGGAGCAGCACCGAGCTGATCGAGTCGAAGCGGAAGACGAAGTCCCGCCGCCCGTCGTGCCGCGCGGTGTCGAAGTCCAGCTCCCAGTTGCACACCCACACCCCGGCCGTGGTCAGCACGAACAGCCGCACCCCGTACCGCGAGTACCGCGGCGGGCCGTTGGGCACCTTGGCCCGCAGGCAGCCGGCCGCCGGCTCCAGCACGAAGAAGTTGAACAGCACCGCGCGGCGCTCCATCCGGTGCTCGCGCAGCATGTCCCGCAGCAGCGACCGCTGGTCCAGGTCGAGCCAGCGGCCCATCTCCTCGTCGGCCGGGCGGCGGGCCAGCAGGAACGCCGACCACTCGGCGTGCCACCGCCGCTCCTCGACGAAGGCCGCCGCCTCCTCGGCGGCCAGCCGCAGCGCGACGCCCCGGTTCCAGCCGCCCAGCCCCAGGACGACGGCCGTCACCCACAGCGTGAGCACCACCGCTCCCATCGTGGGCACCAGCGTCAGCAGGAGGTAGGCGGGAATCAGCAGCCCCGCCCCCGACAGCGCCAGCCCGACCCTGGTGCCCTGCCACAGCTGGTAGGACGAGCGGCCCGGCGGGCGGAGCGTGCCCGCCGCCCACTGGCGGGCCGCCAGCTCGGCACGCACCTGGAGCAGCCAGTCCAGGCCCTCGGCGGGCCCCGACTGCCCGTAGCGGCAGGCGAGTTCGTCGGCCACCTCGAACTGGAGGTGCGCGGTGGCGTGTTGCCAGCCGGCCGGATCGGGGCCGGCCGGCGGCCTGGCCCTGGCGAACCGGGCGGCGGACAGCGCCAGCAGCCGGGAGCGGAAGGCGTGGAAGGCCAGCACCTCGGGGATACGGGCCGGACCTGCCGGACCTGCCGGCTGGCGGGCCTGCTCGGCGGGGGAGACCGGCCGGCCCTCCCGCACCCAGCCGGGGCGGCGCGCCTGGCGGGCCCGGCGCCGCAGCTCGCCCTCCCCGTTCTGCACCAGCAGCACGGCGCCGGGCAGCAGCCCCAGCAGCATCACCACCAGCACCGGCACCTGGATCGAGCCCAGGTTGACGAGGGCCAGGACCAGCCCCAGCACCAGGAGCAGCCCGGCCACGCCCAGCAGCCAGTTGACGGTCGCCTGGTCGTCCGGCCACACCGAGTCGCCGGCCGGCGGCGGCTCGCGCAGCGGCAGCGGGTCGGGCGTGAAGAACAGCGGGGCCCGCTCGGCCCGGTCCCGCCGGCGCTCGGCGACCAGCGCGGCGTCGATCTCGGCCGACTCGGCCGCGCTCAGCGTGGACTCCTCGACCCGCTGGAGGACATAGCGCAGGTGGTCGGTGACCTCGGCCCGGCGGGGCACGGCCAGCGCCGCGACCCGCCGGGCGAACGTCGCGCCGGCCGCCGGGTCGGCCGTGCCGTCCTCGACGATCGCGGCCCGCATCAGCTCGTCCACCAGCCGGGCCGCCGCCAGATACCCCGCCTGGTCGGTCGCCGGCTCACCCGGCCGGGCGGCCGCCACCCCGTCCAGCGCGCCGCGCAGCGTCTGCCAGTCCTCGTCGGTCAGGTTCTCCGGGGAGCGCCGGCTGACGATGGTCAACGCCCAGCCGTAGTAGGCCTCCCGGGTCTGGTGACCGCGCTGGACGGCCCGGCCGGTCAGCTCCTGGGCGCGCCCCCGCATGCCGGCCGCCAGGCAGCGCATCCCCTCCCGGAAGATCTCCTCGGGCGCGGCCGCGGGGTCGACCACGTACTGGTTGACGTACTGGTCGCCGTGCAGCACCCCGATGCCGCCGCCGGTGATGTCCCCGGTCAGCGCCCCGATGCCGCTGTTCTGGGCGATCGTCGGCCCGTTCACTCGCCACCCCGCAGGGTGTTGACGAGGCCGCGGACCGGCTCGGCGATGACGCCGATCCCCTCCACCAGGGCACCGAGCTTCAGCAGGGCGCGGACCAGCCGGCCGTGGCTGCGCTCGTCCTGCGCGCCGGCGCACGCCTCCGCCGTGTCCAGCTCGCCGGTGGCGTCCTCGTAGGTGTCGGC
Organism: Streptomyces chisholmiae; assembly: GCF_031845445.1. NCBI lineage: Bacteria > Bacillati > Actinomycetota > Actinomycetes > Kitasatosporales > Streptomycetaceae > Streptomyces > Streptomyces chisholmiae. The sequence continues at coordinate 22,868 of NZ_JAVREO010000024.1, forward strand.
GTCGATCTCCCTGCGTTCCAGGGCGGCCTGTAACTGGACGCGCAGCGCCTTGAGTTCGCGGAGCACCGCGTCGTCGTCGGCCGGCCGGTCGGCGGCCCGCGGCCCGAAGTCCTGCCGGACCCCGCCGTGCGCGACGCCGATGCCGCCGTCCCTGATGTCGCCGACGAGCTGCCCGATGCCGGAGTTGTGCGTGATCCGCGGCGGTGGGGCGTCCGCCGCCCGGCCGTCGGACGTCGGCCGCCCGCCCGGCTCCTCGGCCGGCGCCGCCCCCGTGGTGGCGCCGGCCCGAGGCGACCAGGCGTGGCCGGGGACCCGGACCCAGACCGTCTCGTTCCGGATCTCCTTGGCGTCGAACCGCACCGGCCGGTACTCGGTGGCGTCGATGCCCGGGTGGTGGTGGCTGACCACCTTGCGGTGCCACTCGTCGGACACCGCCACCACCAGCCCGGCGCCGGGGACGTCGGCGAGCGCGTCCCGCAGCGGCTGGTGGTCCACCATCCGGCAGGCGGTGTTGAGATCGGCGCCGACCCAGCCCTGCCCGTCGGCGCCGACCTCGCCCCCGTGCAGCGCGAGCCGCAGCCGCAGCGCGCCGTTGGCGCTGCTCGTGCCGGCGTGCTCCCGCAGCCCCCGCGCCAGCCGATCCACGAACGGCCCGGTCACGTCCTCCTTGGGCACGGTCGCCGGCAGCAGCCAGAACATCCCGTCACCGCGGTCCACCGGTGGTGGCCCGGCCAGCACGTCGATGCCCGCCGCCTCGAACGCGTCCTCCAACACCTGCCGCAGCCGCTCGCGCAGCCAGGACTGCACCGGGTTCCGGCGGCGGCCGAACCCCTCGATATCGACCACCAGGATCGTGTGGTACCGGTACTTCACCGACATGGCGCCCCTCACCTCGCGTCCTCACCCCGTTCGGCGCGGGCGAACGGGCCGGTCCCCCCGCGGCAGCCACCGGCCCGCCCGCGCACCACCAGAAAACCAGCGTTCCGCCGGCCCCACCGCGTCAGATGACGCACCCGCGCGATCCGGCGCGTGCCCCGGGCGCGCGCCTCACTCCAGGCCCCGGTCGCGCAGCCCCTCCGGGTCCCGCACCAGGGTGCGGCCCCGGCCCCGTTCGATCAGCCCCTCGCTCGCCAACTCGGCCAGCGCGCGCACCAGCGACTCCCGGGAGGTGCCGGCCGCGCCGGCCAACTCCTGCTGGGTCACCCGCACCACCAGCCCGCCCGGCGGGTCGGCGGTCGGCACCCCGTGCCGGCTGGCCATCTCCCACAGCACGTGGGCGACGCGCACCCCGGCCGGATAGGCGCCGTGCTCGGCCCGCAGCCGGTCGGAGTCCCGCAGCCGCGCCGCCACGCTGCACAGCACCGCCAGGGCCAGCGAACCGTGCGCCGCCAGCAGCCGTCGGAACCGCTCACCCGGCACCACCGTGCCGCGCACCGGCTCCAGCGCCGTGCCGGTCGCCGAGCGCGGCCTGCCGTCCAGGCAGGACAGCTCGCCCAGCAGCTCGCCCGGGCCGCGCACCGCCAGCAGGCTGGTGTAGCCGTTGGCCAGCTCGGTGGTGATCTTCACCAGCCCCGACTCCAGCAGGATCACCTCGCCGGACGGCATCCCCTCGGACACCACCGCCGCGCCGCGCGCCCAGCGCCGCTCCCGCCCGGCCCCGTGGATCAGCCCCAACTGCTCGGCGGTGAACGGCTCGACCTCACCCATGGCGGCCTCCTCGTGACCCGCGGCGAAGCTCCGAGCGACCGAGCTTAGGGCGTGCCGGGCCGGAGCACCGGGGGTTCGGGCAGGAAAGCGCGCGCGACCCAGGCGGGGCCCGGCGGGCCGGGGCGCCCGCCCATGCGCCATGCTGTCCACCAGACCCAAGGCCAGGCATGGAGCGTGCGCATGACACCCACCTTCCCCGACATCTCCCTCAGCACCGAACGGTTGACGCTCCGCCCGTTCGAGGAGGCCGACGCCCCGGAACTGGCCGCCATGATGAGCGACGAGCTGACCGTCGCCTGGACCTCGGCGCCGATCCCCTACACCCGCCGCGAGGCGTACGACTGGATCACCCGCAGAGCCCCGGCCGAACGCACCGGGGGCGGCGGCATCGTGCTGGCCGTCACCGAGTACCTCACCCACCGGCTGGTCGGCAGCGTCCACCTGATGCACACCGACTGGCGGGTGCTCAGCACCGAGGTCGGCTACGTGGTGGCCCCCTGGGCCAGGGGCGAGGGCTACGCGGCCGAGGCGGTGCTGGCGGTCGCCCAGTGGCTCTTCAGGGACCAGAAGTTCGAGCGCCTCGAACTGCGCACCGCCGCCGGCAACACCGCCTCCCAGCAGGTCGCCCAGAAGCTCGGCTGCATCAGTGAGGGCGTGCTCCGCAACGCGCTGATAGTGCGCTCCCGGACCGAGGACGGCGGCTGGACCGACATCCGCACCGACCTGATCGTCTGGGGCCTGCTCCCCGAGGACATCGAGGACCTCGACGCCCTGGGCGACGGCGGGGACGCGGGCGCCGACCGCTGACCGGCGCGGTAGGCTCAGCCGTCGTCCACCACCACCCTCCCGCAGGAGAACTCCGCCCATGGCCGACCGCGTCACCGTGATCGGCTGGGACGGGTCACCGCTCGCCCCGGCCGCCGTGACCGCCCTGCGGGCGGCGACCCTGGTCGCCGGCGCGCCCCGCCACCTCGCCCTGCCCGACATCCCCGCGCACGCCGAGCGGGTCACCCTGGGCAGCGTCCCGGTGGCCGCCCGGCGGATCGCCGCGCACCGCGGCACCGCCGTGGTGCTGGCCGACGGGGACCCCGGCTTCTTCGGCGTGGTCCGCGCGCTCCGCGCCCCGGCACACGGCCTGGAGGTCGAGGTGGTGCCGGCCGTCTCCGCGGTGGCCGCCGCCTTCGCCCGCGCCGGCATGCCCTGGGACGACGCCCGCGTCGTGGTGGCCAGCGAACGCGGCCTGCGCCGTGCCGTCAACGTCTGCCGCGCGCACCCCAAGGTCGCCGTGCTGACCTCGCCGAACGCCGGGCCCACCGAGATCGCCCTGCTGCTCGGCGCCGAGCAGCGCACCTTCGTCATCTGCGAGTCGCTCGGCACCGAGCGGGAACGCGTCTCGGTGCTCACCTCGGACCGGGTGCCGCGGCACCGGTGGACCGACCCCAACGTGGTGCTGGTGATCGGCGGCGGCGTCCCACAGGCCGGCGACAGCGGCTGGCTGGCCGGGCTGAGCCTCGGGGACGGCCCGGAGGGGCCGCGCGGCTGGGGCCTGGACCCGGCCGAGTACGGCCAGCCGGCGCCGCCGCCGGACGCCGACGGCGCCGGCCGGGACCGCCGGCTGCGGGCCATGGAACTGGCCGCGCTCGGCCCCCGCTTCGGCGACCTGCTCTGGGACATCGGCTGCGGCGACGGCCTGACCGCGGTGGAGGCCGCCCGGCTCGGCTCGGCCGTCATCGCCGTGGACCGGGACCCGCGGGCCGCCACCCTGACCGAGGAGACGGCGCGCCGGGTCGGCGTCCAGGTGAGCTGCGTGCGCGGCGCCGCCCCCCAGGTGTTGACCGACCTGCCGCAGCCGGACCTGATCCGGGTGGGCGGCGGCGGCCAACGCGTCCTGGTGGCCTGCGCGGACCGCCGCCCGCACCGGCTGGTCACCCACGCGATCACCCGGGACCAGGCGGAGGAGGCCGGCCGGGTGCTGTCCGGGGCAGGTTACGCGGTGGAGTGCACGCTCCTCCAGACGGTGGAACTCGCCGCTCAGGACTGGTCGGAACGCGGTCGAAGCGTTGTCTTTCTGCTCGTTGCGCGTCTGTTGTCGTCAGCGGCCTGACAAATACGGACCATCTAGGGCCAGTCACTCACCCAGCGCCAGCGCGGGGTCTCATCCCGGGTAGGCTGAACGACCGTTGTGTCGTCAGCCTGCCATGCGGTTTCGTCCCGCTTGGTCCGGCATGTCGGACGCCCGCGCGCCGGGTGCCCGGCCGCCGTCCGGCTCGGCAGGCACGGCGACGGTAAGGAGCACACGCGATGGGCGAGGTGGACGGATGACGGAGGCCCCGGGCGAGATTCCCGAGCGGGAGCAGCCGGAGCAGCCGAAGCGGTTGGACACTCCCACTCCCGCCGCCTACCCCTATCCGGGAGCGCCGGCCGGCCAGGCCGTCGCGGCGCCGCTCCCGGTCGCCGACGACGAGGAGGCCGAGGAGGAGCTGCTGATGCCCGGCAGCGCGGCCGCCTGGGGCGAGTCGGCCGCCGCGCCGCCGCCCCCGCCAGCGCAGCCGGCTCCCCGGCCCCGGCAGCACGTCCGGCCGGTGCCGGGGCCCGGTCTCAACCCGACCGAGCCCGAGTACCTCGACGTCCCCGTGACCCAGGCCGGCCAGCCCACCCCGCCCGGCGGCACGCCGGCCGCCGGGCCGGCGGCGGCCGATCCCGGTCAGCCGGTGGTGGCCGCCGGGCCGGCGACGCCTCCCCCTCTCTCGCCCCCCTTGTCGCCACACCGCGCGCCGACCCGGCGCGCCCCCGTGTGAGGAGACCTCCGTGACAGCACCCGAGCACCCCACCTCACCCGACAGCGCGGGAACCGGCGGCGGCATCAGCCGCAAGCACCTGCTGCGCGCCGCCATGGCCAGCGTGCCGGCCGCCGCACTGCTGGGCGCCGCCGGCCAATCGCCGGCGCTGGCCCGCGAACAGGCCGCCGCCGACCGCCCGTTGACGCCGACGCCGTACTGCGACGACGGCGACGATCCGACCCCGCCGCAGATGGAGGGCCCGTACTTCAAGCCCAACTCGCCACCGCGCACCAGCCTGTTGGAGCCGGGGGACGGCCCGCTCCTCACCGTCACCGGCCACGTCTTCGGCGTGGACTGCGCCCCGCTGCCCGGGGTGCTGCTCGACTTCTGGCAGGCGGACGTCAACGGCGGTTACGACCTGGCCGGTTACCGCTACCGGGGGCACCAGTTCACCGACGCGGCGGGCACGTTCACCCTGGCGACCGTCCTCCCCGGCCTGTACCCGGGCCGCACCCGGCACCTGCACGTCAAGGCGCAGGCGCCGGGGCAGCCGATCCTCACCACCCAGCTGTACTTCCCCGGGGAGCCGCGCAACGCGACCGACGCGCTCTTCGACCCGGCACTGTTGATGACGGTGCGTCAGGCGGGGACGACCCGTGAGGCGTCGTTCGACTTCGTCCTCGACACCCCAGGCGGCGGACCGGGCCCGGGGCCCGGCCCGGACGACACCTGGCGGGTCGGCGTCAGCTACCGGGTGGGCGACCCGGCCAGGTACGGCGGACTCGACTACCGGTGCCGCGTCGCCCACCAGGCAGGCGTCGGCTGGGAACCACCGCGGACCCCGGCGCTGTGGCAGCGGGTGTGACCTCGGCCAGCCGGTCCGCCCGGAGGATGAGCAGCGCGCCCACCGCGGCGAGCAGGGCGGCGGCGGGGAAGGCGGCCCAGAGCCAGGTCGTGCCGAACCGGCCCAGGACGAGCAGCAGCGGCAGTTGGACGGCGAGGACCGCGCCGACCGAGATCAGGTAGGAGGGGCGGGCCCGGCCCCGGGCCTGGAAGTAGGTGGACACCAGCAGCGGAACGCCGGCCAGCGGGTAGCTGAGCGCCATGATCCGCAGCGCGTGGGCGGTCGCCGCGCGGTCGGCCGGGTCGTCGGCGAAGGCGCCGGCGATTGGGTCGGCGGTGGCGAGCAGCAGCAGGCCGACCGCCGTCCCGTACAGGACGGTGGCGCGCAGCGCGAGGACCCGGACGCGCTCGGCCCGCTCCAGCAGGCCGCGGCCCCGGTTGTAGCCGACCAGCGGCTGCATGCCCTGGGCGATGCCGGTCTGCGGCATCAGGGCGAAGGTGGTGACGCGCACGCTGGTGGCGTAGGCGGCGAGCGCGGCCGGCTCGCCGAGCGCCGCCAGCCGGCTGTTGACCAGGAACATCACCAGCGTGTTGCCGAACCCGCCGAGGAAGGAGGGGGCGCCCACGGAAACCAGTTCGCGCAGCGTCGGGCCGTGCGGGCGCAGGTCGGCGAGGGTGACGCGGTAGGGGCGGTCGCGTTGGACGAAGAAGAACCACAGGCTCATCAGCAGCGAGACGGCCTGGCCGCCGATGGTGCCGGCGGCGGCGCCCCGCACGCCCCAGCCGAGGCCGAAGATCAGCAGCGGGTCGAGCACCATCTGGGTGAGCACCGGAACGATCCACAGCAGGGTGGAGAAGCGCAGCCGCCCCTCGGCCCGCACCAGGCTGGAGAAGCCGGTTCCGGTGACCGTGCCGGCCAACATGATCAGGGCGTAGTCCCGGGCGTGGGCACGGACTTCGCCCTCGGCGCCGAGCAGGGTCAGCAGCGGGTCGAGCAGCACCAGGCCAAGCAGGGTGATCAGGCCGGCCGCCGCCCAGAAGACGAGGAAGGTGTTGCCGGCCGCCCGGGCGGCCCGCCGTGGGTCGCCGGCGCCGAGGCGCCGGGAGACCAGGGACGCGCCGCCCACCCCGACCGTGGTCGCGACCGCCCCGATGATCAGCAGCAGCGGCGCCACCAGGTTCACCGCGACCAGCGCCTCGGTCCCGACGCCCCGGGCGACGAACCAGGCGTTGGTGAGGGCGTAGACGCCATAGGTGGCGACCGACATGGTGGTGTGGGCGCTGGCGCTGGCCAGCAGCCGGCCGACCGGGCGGGTGCCGAGCGCCGCCGCCGCGTCGCCGCGCCCGGCCGGGGCGCCCGCCGGGGGCGGCGGGCCGCTCGGCGCCGTCACCGCCGGGCGTCGAAGGAGGCGACGGCCTCGGCCAGCCCGGCGCGCGCCCAGTGGTACTGGGCGGGGTCGGTGTGGCCGCGGTAGACGGTCTCGACGACCATGACGAGCATCAGGTACAGGTTGTACAGCCGGCGGCGGCGCCACTCGTCCCGGGTGCTCGGCCCCCAGCCGTAGCCGCGGACGAAGCCCTCCGCCGCGCCGAACCTGGGCAGCTCGATGGCGACGAAGCCGGCCTCCATCAACGGGTCGGCGTAGAGGGCCCGTTCGTGGTCGATGACGCTCACCACGGCGCCGTCGGCGACCATCACGTTGGCCGGCCACAGGTCCCACTCGACGAAGACCGGTTCGGTGACCTGGTCCAGCGTCTCGGCGTGCGCGGCGAGCAGTTCACGGATCAGGGGGTAGGGCTGGCCCAGGTCGACCGACCGTCGTTCGCCGTCCCGCAGGATGTCCTCGACCAGGCCGGTGAACACCGCGCGCCAGCCGGTGCGGCCGGGTATCGGGCCGGCCAGCGGGCCGAAGTGCGTGCCGCGGACGCGGTGCAGGGCGCGGTTGGCGGCGCCGACCGCCTCGTCGTAGGCGGCGGTCTCCTCGGCGGTCAGGCGGTCCTGGACGGCGCCGAGGTTGTCGGCGTCGACGTACTCCATGAAGAAGTACTCGGCGTCGCACAGTTGGCGGCTGGCGTCGTGGCAGTACACCGCGGGGACGGGCACCTCGCTCCGCTCGCCGACCACCGCCATGGCGGTCAACTCGTTGCGCATCATGTCGCGTTCGTAGGTGAGGACCTCGACGTGGGCGGGTGGGGCGATCTTCAGGACCACCCGCCGGCCGTCGCGGAGCCGGATCAGGTAGACGACGTTGAACCAGCCCTGGCCCAGCTCGGTCGCCCAACCGGTGCCGGTCGGCACCTGGTCGGCGCCGAAAGCGCGCTCGACCATGGCGGCCAGCACCTCGGCCGGTTGGCGGTTCTTGGTGATGCTCTCGGTCACGGCGTGCACGGGGCCCTCCTCGGTGGCGCGACGGTGCCGGGGGCGGTCGCGGGCCGGCCGCGGCGCCGCTCGGTCGGAGCACACCGTAGGCAGGGCGTGGGGCCCGGCGGTAAGGAAGCGTTTCCACATCCGCGGTGGCGTCGTGCGGCTCAGTGCCGGCCGCAGCTGTCCCGAAGCAGCACCCGGACCGGCACCACCCGGTTCTGCCGGGGCAGCCGTGGGTCGTCCAGGCAGGCGTCGAGCAGTTCGACGGCGAGCCGGCCCAGGTCGGTCATCGGCTGTTCGACGGTGGTCAGCCGGGGGGTGGCGTGCCGGCCCTCGTGGATGCCGTCGAAGCCGGTGAGGGCCACCTCGTCCGGCACCGTCACCCCCTCGGCGGTGAACACGTCCAGGAAGCCGAGGGCGGTCTCGTCGTTGGCGCAGACCAGCGCGCCGGGCAGCGGGGTGCCGTGCCGGCGGCGCTCGGCCAGCAGGGCGCGCGCCAGCCGGCGGCCGGTGGCCCGGGAGAAGTCGCCGCGCGGCCCGGGCCGGCCGGGGGCCGGCAGGCCCAGGGCGCGCAGCGCGGCGTGGAAGCCGCGGGCGCGGTCGATCTCGTCGGGCGCGTCGGCCCGGCCGCCGACGTAGACCAGGTCCCGGATGCCGTGGTCGGTCGCCAGGTGCTCGACCAGGGCGCGGACGCCCCGCGCGTTGCCGACCCCGACGTGGTCGAAGCCGCCGGCCGGGCGGGGCCCGGCGACCAGCACGACCGGCACCCGGTGGGCGACGTGCTCCAGCAGGTCGTCGGGGAGCGTGCCGGCGACCACCACCAGGCCGTCGACCAGGCCGGCCAACTCCCGCACCCGCGCCTCGACCTCGGGTGGCCGGGCGACCACCAGGGTGAGCGTGTAGCCGGCCTGCCAGGCCGCGTACTCGGCGCCCCTGACCACCTCGCCGAAGTAGCGGCTGCCCCAGGAGAGCACGCCGGGCTCCGCCTCGTCGGTGACCACCTCCACCGCCCCGCGCGCGCCGTGCCGGGCGGGCGCGGCGAGGTCGGCCACCGGCCCCACGTCGGGCAGGCACAGCCCGAGCAGCCCGGTCCGGCTGGCCACCAGGCCGCGGGCGGACGCCGAGGGCACATAGCCGAGTTGCGCGATGGCCGCCTCGACCAGGCGGCGGGTGTCGGCCCGTACGTAGCCGGTGCCGTTGAGCACCCGTGACACGGTCGTCACCGACACCCCCGCGCGGCCGGCGACGTCCCGCATGGTCGCGATCCTCACCATCCGGGCATTCTCCCAGGTGGCGCGGGCGCGTGGGGGGCCGCGCCCGCGCCGGTCTCAGTCCCGGGCGCCGGGCGGGTCGAGCGCCCGCAGCTCCGCCGGGTCGAGCAGCCGGGAGCGGATCAGGAACCGCACCCCCTCCGGCGCCTCCAGGGAGAACCCGGCGCCGCGGCCCGGCACCACGTCCACCGTGAGGTGGGTGTGCCGCCAGCGCTCGAACTGGCTGGCCGACATCCAGAACTCCACCGGCCGGCGCACGCCCGGCACGTCGAGCGTGCCGAGCAGCACGTCGGCCGCGCCGGTCCGGAACTCGCCGGCCGGGAAGCACATCGGCGAGCTGCCGTCGCAGCAGCCGCCGGACTGGTGGAACATCAACGCGCCGTGTTCCCGGTCGAGTTGACGCAACAGTTCGGCGGCGGCCGGGGTGACCGCCACCCGCGTGGCGGGCGGTGGAGCGTCCGGCGAGGTCATCTTCGGTGCTCCTTCCTTCCGTGGCTTCGCGACGACGGCCGGGCCCGGCCGTGCCGGGGCGGCCCGGCTCAGAACAGGCCCAGCGCCTTCGGGGAGTAGCTGACCAGCAGGTTCTTCGTCTGCTGGTAGTGGTCGAGCATCATCTTGTGGTTCTCCCGGCCAATGCCCGACTGCTTGTAACCGCCGAAGGCGGCGTGCGCCGGGTAGGTGTGGTAGCAGTTGGTCCACACCCGGCCGGCCTGGATCGCCCGGCCGGCCCGGTAGGCGGTCGCGCCGTCCCTGGTCCAGACACCGGCGCCCAGCCCGTAGAGAGTGTCGTTGGCGATCCGCATCCCGTCGTCGAAGCCGGCGAACGAGGTGACGGCGACCACCGGCCCGAAGATCTCCTCCTGGAAGACCCGCATCCCGTTCTCACCCTCCAGGATCGTCGGCCGCACGTAGTAGCCGTCCGCCAACTCGCCGTCCAGCCGGACGCGTTCCCCACCGATGAGGACCTTGGCGCCCTCCTCCCGGCCGATCTCCAGATAGGAGAGGATCTTCTCCAGCTGGTCGTTGGACGCCTGCGCGCCGATCATGGTGTCGGTGTCCAGCGGGTGCCCGTGCGTGATGCGCCCGGTGCGCTCCACGGCCGCCGCCAGGAACTCCCGGTAGTGGCCCGCCTCGATCAGCGCCCGGGACGGACAGGTGCACACCTCGCCCTGGTTGAGCGCGAAGAGGGTGAACCCCTCCAGGGCCTTGTCGAAGAAGTCGTCCCGGGCCGCCGACACGTCGGCGAAGAACAGGTTGGGGCTCTTGCCGCCCAACTCCAGCGTCACCGGCTTCAGATGGTCGCTGGCGTACTGCATGATCAGCCGGCCGGTGGTGGTCTCCCCGGTGAACGCCACCTTCGCCACCCGGGGGCTGCTCGCCAGCGGCTTACCGGCCTCCACCCCGAACCCGTTGACCACGTTCAGCACCCCGGGCGGCAGCAGGTCGGCGACCAGGCTCAGCCAGTAGTGGATCGAGGCCGGTGTCTGCTCGGCGGGCTTGAGCACCACCGCGTTGCCGGCGGCCAGCGCCGGCGCCAGCTTCCAGGCGGCCATCAGGATCGGGAAGTTCCACGGGATGATCTGCGCGACCACCCCCAACGGCTCGTGGAAGTGGTAGGCGACGGTGTCCTCGTCCAGCTCGGCCAGGCTGCCCTCCTGGGCGCGGACGGCGCCGGCGAAGTACCTGAAGTGGTCGATGGCCAGCGGGATGTCGGCCGCCAGCGTCTCGCGCACCGGCTTGCCGTTGTCCCAACTCTCCGCCACGGCCAGCTCGGTGAGGTTGCGCTCCATCCGGTCGGCGATCCGGTTCAGCACCAGCGCGCGCTCGGCCGGCGGGGTGCGGCCCCAGGCCGGCGCCGCCGCGTGCGCGGCATCCAGCGCGGCCTCCACGTCCGCCGCCGTCCCCCGGGCCACCTCGGTGAACGGCCGACCGGTCACCGGGCTCGGGTTCTCGAAGTACCGGCCGCCGGCCGGCGGGACGTAGGCGCCGCCGATCCAGTGGTCGTAGCGCGCCTCGTACCGCATCAACGCGCCTTCACTGCCCGGGCTGGCAAAGCGGGTCATGGCCAACTCCCCTTCGTGCGTGCCTCGTTCCCCGCTCGCCGTGGAACGGGGTGGTGCGCACGGTAGGGGGCGGCACGTTGCGGCGACGTTGCGAACCGGGCCCGCCGGCCGTCTCGCGCCGCCCGCCCCGGCCGCCTACATTGGGCGGGGGCGACGCGGCCCGCGCCGCCCGCCAGCCTGGACGCGGGGGTCAGCGATGACTGCCGGCTTCACAGCCCTGCCACCGGGGGCGGACCCGGCGTGGGTTCGGCGCGCGGTGGCGCACGCGCACGAGGAGTTCCTGGCCACCGGCTGGCTCGCCGGGCCGCTGCGCGGCGTGGTGCGCGAGTCCTGGCGACGCTCGGCCCGGCAGGGCGTCGACCCCGACCGCCCCGGGCCCCGACCCGGCCTCACCGACGACGAGTTGCGCGACCACCGCCGGGACCACCCGCTGGCCGCCGTGCTGCCGGTGATCCGCCGCCTGCTGGTGGCGACCGCCAGGGAGGACGCGCAGGTGGCGGCGGTCGGCGACGCCGCCGGCCGGCTGCTGTGGGTGGAGGGCGCCCCCGCGCTGGTCGCCCGCGCCGAGCGGATCGGCTTCCGGGCCGGCGCAGACTGGGCCGAGGACGCGGCCGGCACCAACGCGCCGGGCACCGCGCTGGCCCTCGGCCAGCCGGTGCAGATCTACGCCAGCGAGCACTTCAGCCGGCCGGTGCAGGGCTGGAGCTGCGCGGCGGCGCCGGTCCGCGACCCGGGCACCGGCACGGTGCTGGGCGTGCTCGACCTGACCGGCGGCGACCACATCGGCGCGCCACACGCGCTGTCCCTGGTGCGGGCGGCCGTCGCCGCGGTGGAGGCGGAGCTGCGGCTGCTGCGGCTCGACGGCGGGCCGCCGGCACCCGCCGCCGGGCCGGCCCGCCTTGCGGTGCTGGGCCGGGACCGGGCGGCGCTGAGCACGCCGGCCGGGCGGCTCGAACTGAGCCCCCGGCACTCGGAGATCGTCTACCTGCTGGCCCGCCACCCCGGCGGCCTGACGGCCGAGGCGCTGGACGCCCGGCTCCGCGCCGACCCGGCGGCCGCCGTCACGGTGCGCGCCGAACTGGCCCGGCTGCGCCGGCTGTTGGGCCCCACGTTGGTGGCCTCCCGGCCCTACCGGCTGACCGTCCCGGTCACCGTGGACGCCGACGAGGTGACCGGACTGGTCGCGGCCGGCGCGCCGCGTCGGGCACTGGCCAGCTACCCGGGCCCACTGCTGCCGCGCTCCGAGGCGCCCGCGGTGGTGGCGGCGCGCACCGAGCTGGAGTGCGCGCTGCGCGCGGCGCTGCGCCGGGCGGGCGACGCCGAGCTACTGCTGGCCTGGACGAACCGCCCGGAGTACGCCGAGGACGCGGAGATCCTCCAGGCCGCCCACGACGCGCTCCCCGCGCACGCCCCCCACACGGCCCTCCTCGCGGCCCGCCTCCACCGCGCCCTCCACTGAGCCGCCCGCGGCGCCGACGCCGGGCGCCGAGACTGAGCACCGGCGCCGGGCAGGCGCGCACGCGGGCCGCGCCGGGGCCACCGTCCTGGGCGACGGCGGTGCTGACGGGTGGCCGGAGCGGCTGGCTGGCGGCGTCCGGACCGGCCCTGACCGCATCGCGTCGGCCACCGGCACCGGCAAGCCCGGGCGAACGGCCATGACGAAGGTGGCCGCCCGGGCCCGTGGGGCGGCGCACCCGACGACCGCCGGTCGGGGCGTATCCAGTACCGCGACCGGCCAGGGCCCGGGGCCGGTAGGGACCTCGTCTCCGGTGTCGACCACCGCCCCCGGCCGGCCGGCGCCCCTGCCGAGGGGGCGGAACGGCGAGCCAGCGGCGCCCGAGAAGCGCCCCCCAGCCCGCCCGGCCCCCGCCGGCCCCTCGGCCGGGGGCATCGGCCGCAGCCGCCGCCGTGGCCGGCCGCGCCGGCCCCGCCGCCGCTCGGCGCCCCCGGGCGCCGGCGGCCGGCGCCCCCGGGCGCCCTGGCGCGGCGCCGAGCGACCACGCGGGTGGCGCCGGCCGGCAGCGGCCGGGATGTCGGCGGGTTTCGTTGGCCGGGGGCGGCCGGCCACGCAGAGTGTGGGGCAGCATCCGGCTCAGCAGAGGAGACCCGTGACCGCCGCCTCATCCGCCCCGCTCGACCCGCAGGTCCTGGTGGTTCTCGGGGCCACCGGGGACCTCGCCCGGCGGGAGATCTTCCCCGGCCTGTTCCGGCTGTTCCGGGACGGGCTGCTGCCGGAGGACTTCCGCGTCGTCGGCTCCGGCCGGCACTCGCCCGGCGACGACGCCGCCTTCCGCGACCAACTGGCCGATGCCGTGGGCCGGTTCACCGAGGGGACGGTGGAGCCCGCCGCCTGGCAGGCGTTCGCCCGGCGGATCGGCTTCGCGGTGTCCAGCGCCGAGGACGGCACCGAGCTGGCGGCCGCCGTCCGGCGGGCCAGGGCGGAGCTGGGCGAGCGGGCCGGCGTGCTGGTGCACCTGTCGGTGCCGCCGGCGGTCGCCGAGGACATGGTGCGGATGCTGGGCGCGACCGGCATCGCCGACGACGCCCGGCTGGTGCTGGAGAAGCCGTTCGGCACGAACCTGGCCAGCGCCCGTTCGCTGGACGCGACACTCGCCGAACTCGCCCCGGAGGAGCGGGTGTTCCGCATCGACCACTTCCTCGCCGAGGAGGCGGTGCGGAACCTGCTGGCGCTGCGGTTCGCGGGCGGCCCACTGACCTCGGCCTGGCACCGCGACCAGGTGGCGTATGTGCGGATCGACGTGCCGGAGGAGCTGGGCCTTGAGGGCCGGGCCGGTTTCCTGGAGTCCACCGGCACCTTCCGGGACATGGTCGTCACCCATCTGTGCCAGGTGCTGGGGCTGGTGGCGATGGCGCCGCCGGCCCGGCTGTCGGCGGCCGAGCTGCGGGCCGAGAAGCTGCGGGTGTTCCGGGCGCTGCGCCCGCTGGACCCGGCCGAGACGGTCTTCGGCCAGTTCGACGGCTACCGGGACGAGGACGGGGTGGCGGCCGACTCGACGGTGGAGACCTTCGTCGCGGTGCGCGCCTGGGTGGACGACTGGCGCTGGCGGGGTGTGCCGTTCCTGCTCCGCACCGGGAAGGCGATGCGGGCCTCCCGGCGGGTGATCTCGCTCGGCTTCCGGGAGCCGCCGGTGGCGCTCTTCGACGACCCGACGGGGGCGGCGGCACCGGCCGGTCGGGGGCCGATGGAGCTGTCGCTTGAGCTGAGCGCCCGGCCCGAGGTGTCGCTGCGGCTGCCGGTCAAGCGGCCGGGCTTCGGCTTCGAGCTGGCGCCGGCGCGGCTCGCGCTGCGCACCGCTGACCTGTTCGGCGACGGGGAGCCGCTGCCGGCCTACGCCAAGCTGCTGGCGGACGCGATGCGCGGCGACCAGACGCTGTTCACGGGGGCGGCCGAGGTGGAGCGGCTGTGGGAGGTGTGCGATCCGGTGCTGCGGAACCCGCCGGCGCCGTCGGGCTATCCGCGGGGCTCCTGGGGGCCGGCGGCGGCCGACCGGCTGGCCGGGGCGATCGGTTGGGCGGTGCCGGAGCGGTGAGCGCGTTGGACCCGCCGTACCTGCCGATCGCCGAGCACGGGTTGATCGGCGACCTGCGGACGGCCGCGCTGGTCGGCACGGACGCCCGGATCGACTGGTTCTGCGCGCCGCGCTTCGACTCGCCCAGTGTCTTCGGCGCGCTGCTCGACCCGGAGCGGGGCGGGCACTGGACGGTCGAGCCGCGCTGCGAGGTGGCGCAGCGGCAGCAGTTCTACTTCCCCGACACCAACATCCTGATCACCCGGATGCTGACCGAGGACGGCATGGTCGAGGTGCACGACTTCATGCCGGTACTCAAGGAGCGGGACACGGACCACCGGCAACGGCTGGTGCGGCGGGTGGTGAACGTCCGGGGCCGGGTGCGGATGACGACGACGGTCGCGCCGCGGCTGGACTACGGGCGGGGCACCCACCGGGTCGAACGGCGGCCGGCTGGCGTCCGGTTCGTCGGGGACGCGTTGACGCTCAGTCTGTTCAGCGACCGCGAGCTGGAGTCGGTGGGGCGGGACGCCCGGTGCGACTTCGACCTGGTGGCGGGCGAGTCGGCGCTGTTCGTGCTGGACACGGCCGGTGGCGACGCGCCGGCCGAGCTGGGGGCGGCGGAGGCCGAGGGACTGTTCCGGGACACCGTCGCGTTCTGGCGCCGATGGCTCAACCAGTCCTCTTACACCGGCCGTTGGCGCGAGACGGTGCACCGTTCGGCGCTCACCCTCAAGCTGCTCACCCACGAGCCGAGCGGCGCGCTGGTGGCCGCGCCGACGCTGGGCCTGCCCGAACTGCTGGGCGGGGAGCGGAACTGGGACTACCGCCACGTCTGGATCAGGGACGCCGCGTTCTCCCTGTACGCGCTGCTGCGGCTGGGGTTCACCAACGAGGCGGACGCGTTCATCGGCTGGCTGACCCGGGCGCTGCGGCACCGGGGGGACGAGCGGCACGGGCCGCTGCGGGTGATGTACACCATCGACGGCGACCCGTGCCTGCCGGAGGAGGAGTTGACCCATCTCGCGGGGTACCGCGGCTCGCGGCCGGTACGCACCGGGAACCGCGCCGCCGAGCAGTTCCAGTTGGACATCTACGGTGAACTGGTCGACTCCATTTACCTGTTCAACAAGTACGGGGCGGGAATCTCGCACGACAGCTGGCAGAACCTGAGCGACACCCTGGAGTGGCTGCTGGAGCACTGGGACCAGCCGGACGAGGGGATCTGGGAGACCCGGGCCGGCCGGCAGGAGCACACCTACTCGCGGCTGATGTGCTGGGTCGCCGTCGAGCGGATGGTGCGGATGGCCCGCCAGCGGGGGCTGCCCGGCGACCTGTCCCGGTGGATGGCGGTGCGGGATCAGATCTACGGCCAGATCATGGCGCGCGGCTGGCACCCGGAGGCCGGCTCGTTCGTCCAGCGGCTGCTGGTGGAGGGCGAGCCGGCCGGGCGGCCGCTGTTGGACGCCTCGCTGCTGCTGATGCCGATGGTGAAGCTGCTCTCGCCGACCGACCCGCGGTTCCGGTCCACGCTGGCGGCGATCGGCGAGCACCTGGTGGCGGACAGCCTGGTCTTCCGGTACGACCCGGAGGCATCGCCGGACGGGCTCGGCGGCTCGGAGGGCACCTTCTCGCTGTGCTCCTTCTGGTGGGTGGAGGCGCTGACCAGGACGGGGGAGGTGGAGCAGGCGCGGCTGGCGTTGGAGAAGATGTTCACCTACGCCAACCACGTGGGGCAGTACGCGGAGCAGATCAGTCTGACCGGCGAGCATCTGGGGAACTTCCCGCAGGCGTTCACCCATCTCGCGCTGATCAGCGCGGCCACCAACCTGGACCGCGCGATGGGCTGAGCCTGGCCGGAAGGATCGCTCCTGCGAACCGCCGGCGCCGGGGCGGATCGCCGAGGCGCCGGGTGACCAGATGCGACCGAGTCCTGACAGACCGTCAACTAGTCGGCTTTTCCGTTCCGTTCGGAAATAATGCGGTGGCGGGCCACAGCGGTTAAGCTCGCCAGCCAGAGGAACCACCGGTTCCGCTACGGGGTTTCGCAAGGGGGAAGTTCGTGGGTGCTGTGGACGGCGTCGCCCGCCTGCTCGCGGGCGCCTACGCCGTCTCGGCCTACGGCAACTACCTGAACCTGATCGCGTTGAGCCTGTTCTCCTACGAGGTGACCGGCACCGCGTTCGGGGTCGGGCTGGTGATGGCGCTGCGGCTGGGCGCCGGGTTCGTCGCCGGCCTGACGGCGGGCGCGCTGACCGCCCGGATCAGCCGCCGCACGGTGATGATCGGCGCGGACGCCGCGCAGGGCACCACCATGGTGGTGCTGGCGCTGTGCGCCTCGCACACCCCGCTGGCGCTGCTCGCCGGGGCCGTGGTGGTGCTCGGCGCGGGGAACACGTACTTCACCGTGGCGCTGCGCAGCGCGGTGCCGGTGATCGTCGGCCAGGACGCCAGGGCCCGGGTCAACGGACTGCTGGTGACGGCCCGTTCGATGGCCACCGTGCTCGGCTTCGCCTCGGCTGCGGCGGTCATCGGGTTCGGCGGCTACGCCCTGGCGTTCACCGTCAACGCGGTCAGCTTCGCCGTCTCGGCCACCGTCCTGCTGGTGCTGCGGCCCCGCACGGACGCCCCGCCCGAGGAGCCGGCGGCCGAGCCGGCCGACCCGGCGCCGGACGGCGAGCGGGTGGGCCGGTGGCGGCGCGCGGCGGCCGGGCTGCCGGCGCTGCTGCTGGGGCTGGTGGCGCTGCGCGGCCTGGACGCGCTGGCGTCCTCCTCGCACAACGTGGCGCTGCCGGTGGTCGCGCACGCCGAGACGCCCGACCAACCCGCCCTGTTCATGACCCAGTTCTGGGCCTCCTGGGCGGTCGGCACCGTCCTGGCCCACCTGGTGCTGCGCCGGCAGGGCGAGGCGGCGTGGAGCGAGCGGGCGTTCGCGCTGGGCACCTGCGCGATGGCGCTCTCCTTCACCGCTGCCTTCCTGGGGCTGCCGGCCGCCGGGCTGATGGCCGCGGCGGCCTGCGCGGGCTTCGCCGACGGCTGGACGGAGATCATCTACACCTCGCGCCTCCAGGCGCTGCCGGACCGGCGGCGCGGCTGGCTGTTCGGGCTGTCCGCCACCGCGGAGCAGTCCGGCTTCGCGCTGGGCACGGTGGCCGCCGCCGGGGCACTTGAGGTGCTGCCGCCGCTGGCCGTGGTCGGCGCCTTCCACGGCGCGGCGCTGTGCGGCGGGCTGGTCCTGCTGCTGTACACCTTCGGCCGGTTCGGCGGCGCGCGGTCCACACCGTCCACGCCGGCCACGGGCGGGGAACCACGAGAGGAAGAGAACGCCGATGGAACGCGTCCCGGGGCAGGCGGTCTGCCGAGGTCCTGAGCCGGAGTTCACCGACGACGACCCCCGGGACGCCGTGCAGGCGCTGCTGCGGGCCGCGCGGTCCGCCGGCGACGCCGCCGTGATCACCGTCACGGACGCCGGGAGCAGCGGCCTTTCGTATCCCGAACTGCTGGACACCGCCCGGCGGTTGCTCGGTGGGCTGCGAGCGCGCGGGGTGCGCGCCGGCGACCCGGTGGTGCTGTGCGGGCTGCCGCTGGCCGACTTCTTCCCCGCGTTCTGGGCCTGCGTGCTGGGCGGCGCCCAGCCGGTGGCCATCGCCGACCAACCGGCCCCGGGCTCGCCGGCGCTGGACCGGCTCCTGCACGTCGGCCGGCTGCTGGACCGGCCGTTGGTGCTGACCGACGCGGCCGGCGCCGCGGCGCTCGCCGGCGCCGCCCCCGGGCTGCCGGTCGCGGTCGCCGGGGACTGCCTGGCCGCCGAGCCGGCCACCGGCGAGGTGACGCCCGACCCGGCCGACACCGCCCTGTTGATGCTCTCCTCCGGCAGCACCGGCGGCCCCAAGGCGGCCCGGCTGACGCACGCCGGCCTCGCCGACTTCGCCGCCAGCTCACGCCGGCTGCTGTCGGTGCGGCCCGAGGACACGCTGGTCAACTGGCTGCCCGTGGACCACAGCGGCGCCTTCCTGCTCTACCACGTGCTGGCCGTCTTCACCGGCAGCACCAACGTGCACACCCCGACCGAGCGGGTGCTGGCCGAGCCGACCCGCTGGCTCGACCTGCTCCACGAGCACCGGGCCGCGCACGGCTGGGCGCCGACCTTCGCCTACCAGCTGGTGGTCGATGCGCTCGCCGAACGCCCGCCGGGCGACTGGTCGTTGGACCGCCTCAAGACCCTGGTGTGCGGCGGCGAACGGGTCGCGCTGCCGGTGCTGCGCCGGTTCCTCGACGCGACGGCCCGCTACGGCGTCCAGGAGCGGCACGTGATGCCCGTCTGGGGCATGGCGGAGACGGTAACCGCCATCACCTACGGCCGGCTCGACCGGCCCGGCACCGTCTACCGGCTGCGCAAGGACAGCCTCGGCGGGGACCTCGTGCAGGCCGACGCCGCGACGCCGGAAGCGGACAGCGTCACCTTCGTCGCGTCCGGATCCCCGGCCCACGGGGTCAGCCTGCGGCTGGTCGACGAGGACGGCGCGCTGGTGACGCCGGGCCGGATCGGCCGGCTCCAGGTCCACTCCCCCGCCCGGGTCACCCCCGGGCACGTCAACGACGCGGCGGCGGACGCGGCCGCGTTCCCCGCCGGCCGGGACTGGCTCGACACCGGCGACCTGGCGTTCCTCGCGGACGGCCAGGTGGTCATCACGGGCCGCCGCAAGGACATGATCATCCTGCACGGGCACAACGTCTACTGCCACGAGGTGGAGGAGGCGGCCACCGCCGTCGCCGGTGTCCGGCAGGGCGAGGTGGCCGCCTGCGGCATCCCCCAACCCGACTCGGGTACCGAGGAGTTGGCGGTCTTCTTCGTCAGCAGGGGCACGGCGGCCGACGCCCGGATCGCCACCGAGGTGCGGGCCGCGCTCTTCACCCGGCTCCGCCTGACCGCCGCCGAGGTCCGCGCCGTCCCCGCCCACGAGTTCCCGCGCACCCCGGCCGGCAAGGTCCGCCGCGCCGAACTCCGCGACCGCCTCCTGGCGGAACGCGGGCCGGGCGGGCGGGAGCCGGCGGGGCCGGCACCGGGAGCCGCCGCGGCGGACCCGGCCGGGCCGCGCCGGGCGCGGCCGGCGGGGGCCAGCGCGGCCCGGGCCGCGGCAGCGGGGCGGGACGGAACCGGCCTGGGCCCGGCGGAGCGAGGACCGGCGGAGCCGGGGTCGGGGCCGGCGGCGGACGCGGGGCGGTCGGCACGGCCGGCGGCGGGCGGAACCGCATCGGCAGAGTCGGAGCCGGGAGACGACCTGAGCACGGCAGAACCGGGCCAGGCACGGCCGCAGACCGACGGAACCGCATCGACCACGGCACCGGGACCGGGCGGATCCAGCCTGAGCCCGGCCGAACGGGCAACGGCCGGGCAGCCGACAGCACGGCCGGCCGCAGACGGAACCGCATCGGCAGAGTCAGAGCCAGGAGACGACCTCAGCACGGCAGAACCCGGCCAGGCACGGCCGCAGACCGACGGAACCGCATCGACCACGGCACCGGGACCGGGCGGATCCAGCCTGAGCCCGGCGGAGCCGGGGCGGGCAGCGGACGGAACCAGCGGGGTCGTGGCGGGAGCGGAGCCGGGCGGCTCGGCCCCGGGCCACGGGCCGGGCCCGGCGGAGACCGCGCAGGGCCCCACGCTGCGGGGAGACGGCGAAACCCGCGCGGCGGAGCCGCCGTTGGCGGAGCCCGCGTGGGCCGGGCCGGTCTCGGTCGGACCGCGGTCGGTGGGACCGGCCCCGGCGAAGCCGTCGGCGGCCGGGCCGCACCCGACCGGTCCCGCTTCGGCGAGCCCGCCGCTGGCGAAGCCGCGCCCGGCCGGCCAGGCGACGACCGACGCACCCGCGACCGGCCCCGGAACAGCTGACCCGGCTGGGGGCCGGTTCGAGCCGGCCTCGGCTGACCGGGCCCCGGCCCCGCCGGCCGGGCCGCCGTCGGCGCGGCCGGGACCGACCGGCCTGGCCCTCGCCGGCGCGGCCGCCGCCGGCCCCACGGCGCCAGCGCCGCCTTCGGCGCAGCCGGACTCGTCGGAGCTGGTCGCGGTGGTCGGGGAGGAGGTGGGCGCGCTCCTCGGGGGGCCGGTGGACAGCCAGGCCCCGTTCTACGAACTCGGGCTGACCTCCGTCCTCCTCACCCGGCTGCGGGAGCGACTGGCGCGGCGGCTGGGCCGCCCCGTGCCGGCCGCCGCGTTCTTCGAGCATCCGACGGCCGCCACGCTGGGCGCGCACCTCGCCGCCACCACCCCGCTGCCGGCGCCGGCAGCGCCGGCCGCGCCGGCCGCCCCCGCCGGCGGCAGCGACGACCGGCGGATCGCCGTGATCGGGATGGCCCTGCGCTTTCCGGGGGCCAACTCCCCGGAAGAGTTCTGGGAGTTGCTGCGGGACGGCCGGGTCAGCGTCCGGCGGCTGGCCGACGGGGAGTTGGCGGCGGCCGGGCTCAGCCCCGAGCAGCGCCGGGACCCGGCGCTGGTGCCGGTCGCCGGCGTCCTCGACGGAGTGGAGGAGTTCGACGCGGACTTCTTCGGCGTGCCACCCAAGGAGGCCGCCTCAATCCACCCGGCGCACCGGCTCTTCCTGGAGTGCTGCCACCGGGCGCTGGAGGACGGCGGCTACGCGGCTGGCGAACCCGACACCAGGATCGGGGTGTTCGCCGGGTCGGGCATGCAGCTCTACGACCACCAGGGCCCCGGGGAGCCGGCCGTCCCGTTCGATCCGCGGGACCCGGCCGCCGCGATGCTGGCGGCGATCGGCCGGCAGCCGGACTTCCTCGCCCCCCGGGTGGCCCACAAGCTGGGCCTGACCGGGCCGGCCATCGGCGTGCAGACGGCCTGTTCCACCGGGCTGGTCGCCACCCATCTGGCCATCCAGGCGCTCCTCGACGGGGAGACCGACCTGGCGCTGGCCGGTGCCGCCGCCGTCCACCTGCCGCAGACCACCGGCTACCGGAGCCACCCGGGGTCGATCCTCTCCCCCAGCGGGCGATGTCGGGCCTTCGACGCGACCGCGGACGGCACGGTCGGCGGGAACGGGGTGGCCGCGGTGCTGCTCAAGCGGCTGGACCGGGCGTTGGCCGACGGCGACACCGTGCACGCGGTGATCCTGGGCTCGGCCGTCAACAACGACGGGGCGGCCAAGGTCGGCTTCAGCGCGCCGGGCGTCGCCGGCCAGACCGCCGTCGTCCAACAGGCGCTGCGCCGGGCCCGGGTGCCCGCCGAGAGCGTCACCTACGTGGAGGCGCACGGCACCGGGACCCCGCTCGGCGACCCGGTCGAACTGACGGCACTGGCCCGGGCGTTGGGCGAGAACACCGACCGGACGGGCTTCTGCTCGGTCGGTTCGGTGAAGCCCAACATCGGGCACCTGGACAGCTGCGCCGGCCTGGCCGGGCTGCTGAAAACGATCCTCATGCTGCGCCACCGCACCCTGGCGGCCACCCCAGGACTGACCCAGCCGAATCCCGAACTGGCCCTGGAAGGTGGCCCGTTGACGCTGGTCACGGAGACGGGCCCGTGGACGGTCCCGGGCGGCGGGCCGCGCCGGGCCGGGGTCAGCGCGCTGGGCGTGGGCGGCACCAACGCCCACCTGGTGCTGGAGGAGGCGCCGCCCGCGCCACCGACGCCGGCACCCGAACTGCCGGTGCTGGTACCGGTGTCGGCGAACGACCCGGCGGCGCTCGCGGAGTTGGTCGACCGGCTCGGGGAGCGGCTCGGGGCGTATCCCGAGCTGGCGGCCGGCCGGGTCGCGGCCACGCTGGCGCTCGGCCGGCCGCACCGGCCCGCGCGGGCCGCCGTCGTCGGCCGCACGGCCGGCGAACTGGCCGCCGCGCTTGCGGAGTTGCCGGCCGGGGAAGCCGAGCCGCTGGGCCCGGTCGGCTTCGCCTTCGCCGGGCAGGGCAGCGGCCGGCCCGGGCTCGCGGCCGGCCTGCACGCCGCCTTCCCGGTGGCCCGCCGGGTCCTGGAGCAGTGCGCCGAGCAGTACGCGGACGAGTTCGGCGGCGATCTCCTGCCGTCGCTGGTGACGCCGGCCCCGGCCGACGCCGCCGGCTGGCCGGCCGAGGTGGCGCAGGCCGTGCTCTTCGCCCACCAGGCGGCGCTGGCCACGGTCTGGCGGGAGCTGGGCATCCGGCCGGCGCTGCTGCTGGGGCACAGCGTCGGGGAGTTCGCGGCGCTGCACGCGGCGGGTGCCCTGTCGCTGGCGGACGGGCTGCGGCTGACCGCCTGGCGCGGGCGGCTGATGCGGGACCACTGCCCGTTGGGCGGGATGCTCGCCATCCGTGCCGACCAGGAGACCGCCCAGCGCCTGGCCGACGCGGCCGGCGTGACGCTGGCCGCCGTCAACGGCCCGCGCTCGCAGGTGGTTTCGGGGCCCAGGGAGGCCCTGGACGAGGTGGCGCGGCGGTGCGCGGCGGCGGGGCTGCGCTGGCGGGCGCTGCCGGTGGACCGGGCCTTCCACTCGCCGGCGGTCGAGCCGGCCGTCGCCGCGTTCCGCGAGCACGCCGAGCGGGTCGCCTTCCGGCCGCTGGAGCTGCCGCTGGTGACGGCGGCCGACGGGGAGCCGCGCCCGGTCGGGTGGCGGGTGGACGCGGACTACCTCTGTCGGCAGGCGCGGCAGCCGGTCCGTTTCGACCTGGCGCTGGCCGCCGCCGTGGCCCGCGGCTGCACGGACTTCGTGGCGATCGGGGCGGACAGCGCCCTGGTCGCCATCGGCCGGCACGTGCTGCCGGCGAGCGGCTGGGTGGCCGGGCAGGGCGCGGGAGAGACGCCGGCCGAGCAGGTCGGCGGGCTGCTCGGCGGGCTCGGCGCGCTCTACCGGCGGGGGGCGGAGCCGAACTGGCGGGCGCTGGCCTCCGGCGGCCGGGTGCCGCTGCCCGGGCATCCGCTGCGGCCCCGCGCGTTCCCGTTCCCCGCCCCCGGCGCGGCGCGGGTCCCGCCGCCGAGCGCGCCGCCGCCCCCGGCCAGGCCGCCGGCCCCGCCGCTGCCGGTCGGGCCGCCGCCCCCGGCGGCGCCGCCGGAGGAGGGTGGCGCCGATGAGCAACTGGTGGACGCGGTAAGGGTGTTGACCGCCGAGAAGCTGGGGCACCAGCCGGCCGAGGTGACCGCGGACCGGTCCTTCTTCGAACTGGGCGCGGACTCGCTGTCCCTGATGGGTCTGACCGCCGAGTTGGAGCAGCGCTACGGGGTGCGGGTCCCGGTGCGGGAGCTGTTCGACACGGTGGACACCCCGCGCGCGCTGGCCGCGCGGCTGGCCCCCGCGGCCCGGCCCACGGCCACGCCGCCGGCCGCCCCGCCGGCGCCCCCCGTGGCGACGCCCGCCACCACGCCGCCCGGGCCCGCCCAGCCCGCGACGCCGCCGGCGGCGGGGACGACGGCCCCCGAGGTGCACGCCCTGTTCGCACAGCAGCTGCGGCTGACCGAGCAACTGGTGGCGAACACCCGGGAGATGATCAACGGGCAGCTGGCGGCGCTCGGTTCCGCCGCCGGCCCGGCGCCCACCGCGCCCCCGCCGGCCGCCCCGCCGCTCCCAACGACCGCCCCAACACCCCCACGCGAAGCCACCGTTGTCCCAGCCGAGGCCACCACCGCGCCCCCCGGCGGCTGCGACGTCAGCCTGTACTTCTTCGGCGACTACCCGCAGCACGCCGCGCGGGACAAGTACGGACTGATCATGGCGGCCGCCGAGTTCGCCGACGAACACGACTTCCACGCCCTGTGGTTCCCCGAGCGGCACTTCGACTCCTTCGGCGCGCTCTTCCCCAACCCGTCCGTGCTCGCTGCCGCGTTGGCCGCGCGCACCCGGCGGGTGCGGCTGCACGCCGGCTCCGTGGTGCTGCCGCTGCACCACCCGGTGCGGGTCGCCGAGGAGTGGTCGGTGGTGGACAACATCTCCGGCGGCCGGGTGGGGCTCTGCTTCGCCAGCGGTTGGCACGCCACCGACTTCGCCCTGGCGCCCCAGCACTTCGGCCGGCACCGGGAAGTGATGTACGAGCAGCTGGCGACCGTACGGCAGCTGTGGTCCGGCGCGCCGCTGACCGTGCGGGCCGGCGACGACAAGCCGGTGGAGGTGCGACTGCACCCGAGTCCCCTCCAGGAACACCTCCCGATGTACGCGGCCGTGGTGGGCAACCCGGACAGCTACCGCAGGGCCGCCGCCGAGGGCCTGGGCGTGGTGACCAACCTGATGACCCAGACCGTCGAGCAGCTGGCGGAGAACATCACGCTGTACCGGCGCACCCGGGCCGAGCACGGGCTGGACCCGGCGGCCGGCCGGGTCGTGGTGCTGGTGCACACCTACCTGGACGAGGACGGGGAACGCGCCCGGGCCGAGGCGCACCAGCCGTTCGTGACCTACCTGCGCTCCTCGCTCTCGCTGCTCAGCCAGGTGACCAGCAGCCTCGGCATCTCGGTGGACCTGGCCAACACCCCGGAGGAGGACGTCGAGTTCCTGCTGGGGCGGGCCTACCAGAGCTACTGCGCGACGCGGGCGCTGATCGGCGACGCGGAGACGGCCGAGGCGACCGCGCGCCGCCTGATGGCCGCCGGCGCCGACGAGTTGGCCTGTTTCGTGGACTTCGGCATGGCACCGGAGAAGGTGCTCGCCGGGCTGGCCCCGCTGGACCGGCTCCGCCGCCGGCTGGCCGGGCCTTCGGTCGAGGCCCCGGCCGAACCACCCGCCCGGCCGGCGGTCCAGGCCCCGGTCGAAGCCCGCGACACACCGGCGGCCGGCACCGGCTCCGCGCCGGAACACCCGCCCCGGCGGGCGCCGCTGTCGCCGGCCCAGCGCCGGATCTGGTTCCTGGAGCGGCTGCACCCCGGCACCCTGATGTACCACGAGCCGAAGGCGATCCAGCTGGACGGGCCGCTCGATGTGGCGGCGCTGCGCTGGGCGTTGGACCGGGTCGCCGACCGGCACCCGGCGCTGCGCACGGTGGTCGGCGACGAGGACGGGGTGCCGTACCAGGAGATCCGGGACCGGATGCGGCTGGACTGCCCGGTTGACGACCGCACGGGGCTGACGGTGGCCGAGGCGCTGCGTTCCGTGCTGGTGACCGAGGGCCGCCGGGTGCTGGATCTGACGACCGGGCCGCTGGTCACCGCCCGGCTGCTGCGGCTCGCGGCGGACCGGCACCTGCTGTTCCTGATGGCCCACCACATCGTCTTCGACTCCTCATCGACCACCGTGCTGGCCCGGGACCTGGCCGCCCTGTACCGGGCGAGGACCGGTCCGGACGCGACGGCCGAGCTGCCGCCGCTGCCGGAACTCCCGCCCCCGCCCGGGCCGGACGACGCGGCGCGGGCCGCCGCGCTGGAGCACTGGCGGGCGCTGCTCGCCGACGCCCCGGAGCTGACGCTGCCGACCGACCGGCCCAGGCCGCCGGTCAGGTCCGGCGCCGGCGCCAGCCTCAGCCACGAGCTGGACGCCGAACTCGTCGGCCGGCTGCGGGCGTTCGTCGCCAGCCACCGGGCGACCCTGTTCATGGCGCTGAGTGGCGCGATCGGCGCGGTGCTCGCCCGGCAGGCCGGGCAGCACGAGGTGGTCCTCGGCACCGCGGTCGCCGCCCGCCCACCGGGCGCCGAGGACCGCGTCGGACTGTTCCTTGACACCGTGCCACTCCGGCTGGACCTGGCCGGCGACCCGGACTTCCCGACGCTGCTGCGCCGGGTGCGGGAGAGCAGCACGGCCGCGTTCGAACACCGGGAGGTGCCGTTCGACGAGCTGGTCGGGGCGCTCAACCCGCGCCGCGACCCGGGCCGCAACCCGCTCTTCCAGGTGCTGGTCGAGTACGAGAACGAGGGCGCCGTCGAGTTCGCCCCGCCGCTGACCGCGACCCTGCTCGACGTGCCGAGCGACCGGGCCCCGTTCGACCTCAGCTGCTACCTGACGCACCACCCCGGCGGGGTGCGGTTCATGGTCGAGTACGACACGGCGCTCTTCGACGAGGGCACCGTGCGCGGCCTGGTGGCGCGGGTCGAACAGCTGCTGCGCCGGGCGCTGAACGCCCCGGGGGCGCCGCTCGACGAGCTGACCGATGTCGGCGGGCCGGAGCGCGCGCTGCTGGCCCGGCTTGGCGGT
Source organism: Streptomyces chisholmiae (assembly GCF_031845445.1). NCBI lineage: Bacteria > Bacillati > Actinomycetota > Actinomycetes > Kitasatosporales > Streptomycetaceae > Streptomyces > Streptomyces chisholmiae. Next base: position 49,522 of record NZ_JAVREO010000024.1, read on the forward strand.
CTTGACCAGCCCCGGCCCGCGGTCGCCGACACGCTGCACGGGCTGGTCGCCGCGCGGGCCCGCGCGCACCCGGCGGACCTCGCCCTGCTCGACGACCAGGGCGGTGAACAACGGCGGGTCAGCTACGGGGAGTTGCTGGCGGAGGCGGAGCGGCTGGCGGGCCGGCTGCGGGCCCGGGGCGCGCGCCGTGGCCGGCGGGTGGCGGTGTCGTTGCCGCGTGGGCCGGCGCTCATCACCGCCCTGCTGGGGGTGTTGACCAGCGGTGCGGCCTATCTGCCGCTGGACCCGGCGACGCCCGCCCGACGGCAGGCCGAGCTGCTCGCCGACGGCGGCCCGGTGCTGCTGTTGACCAACGCGGCGCTGCTCGCCGAGCGGCCGGAACTCGCCGACCTGCTGCCCGTCGTCCTGGTGGACGAGGACCAGCCGGCGGCCGAGCGGCCCGACGAGCCGGCGCCGGACCCCACCGAGGTCACCGACCCCACCGACCCCGGGGACCCGACGGACGAGGCGGCGGACGAGGCGGCGGACGCCGGCCCCGAGGACCCGGCGTACTGCCTGTACACCTCGGGTTCGACCGGCCGCCCCAAGGGCGTGCTGGTGCCCCACCGGGGCCCGGTCAACCTGGTGCTGGCCCATCTGGACCGGCACCCCCCGCTGCGCACCCTGCAGTGGACCTCGCCGGCCTTCGACGTCAGCGTGCAGGAGATCTTCACCACGCTGGCCGCCGGCGCCACCCTGGTCCTGGTCGCCGACGAGGTGCGGCACGACCCGGCGGCGGTCGCCGACGCGGTCCGCCGGCACGCGGTGCAGCGGATCTTCATGCCCGCCACCCCGCTCCGGTACCTGCTCGAAGCCCGGCCCCAACTGCCGTCCCTGCGCGAGCTGTTCTCGGCCGGCGAGGCGCTGCACCTGACCGAGGCGGGCCGCGGGTTCCTGGCCGCGCACCCGGAGTGCGCGCTGCACAACCAGTACGGCCCGACGGAGGCGTCGATCATCGTCACCTCGCACCGGGTCGCGCCGGACGGTGAGGAGTGGCCGCCGATCGGCACGCCGGTGCCGGGGGCCCGGGTGCGGCTGCTGGACGCGGCCGGCCGGCTGGTGCCGCCGGGGGCGGTCGGCGAGATCCACCTGGGCGGCGTCCCGGTCGCGCACGGCTACCTGGACCGGCCGGCGGAGACCGCCGCCGCCTTCCGCGACGACGGCGCCGGCGGGGTCGAGTACCGGACCGGCGACCTGGGGCGCTGGCGGGCGGACGGCGCGCTCCAGTACCTGGGCCGGATCGACGACCAGGTCAAGGTACGCGGGCACCGGGTGGAGCCGGACGAGGTGCGGGCCGCGCTGCTGGCGCTGCCCGGCGTGCGGGACGCGGCCGTGCTGGCCCGCCGGGACCGGCACGGCGAGACGGAGCTGGTCGGCTACCTGGTGCCGGCCGACCCGGCGGCCGAACCCGAGTCGCCGCGCGCGGCGTTGGCCGCCGTGCTGCCGGACCACCTGGTGCCGGGCCGGTGGGTGTGGCTGGCGCGGCTGCCGGTGAACGCCTCGGGGAAGCTGGACCGGGCGGCGCTGCCGGCGCCGGCGGCGGACGGCCCGCCGCCGGGCGCGGCCGGGGAGCCGGCCAGCCCGCTGGAGAAGGCGCTGGCCGAGCTGTGGAGCGACGAGCTGGGACTGGACGCGGTCCCGGCGGATCGTTCCTTCTTCGAGCTGGGCGGCCACTCGCTCAGCGCCATCCGGCTGCTCAACCGGATGGCCGGCGAGCTGGACGCGGCGCTGCCGATGACCGACTTCTTCCGCTCCCCCACCGTCCGGGGCGTCGCCCGGCGCTTGGAGGAACGCCTTGCGGAGCGCTATGGGGAACCCCGGGAGGCGGGCGGCAAACGCCCCGGGCCCACGCCCCGACCGACACCGGCCACCGCCCGGCCCGCCGCCACGGCCGGTGACGCGACGGACGGCTCCCCGGACGACGGCCCGGGCACCGTCCGGGAGACCGTGCCGATGACCTCCGTGCAGCGCCGGCTGTGGGTGCGGCACCACGAGCGCGCCGACTCATCCGTCTACCACGTCGCCCACCGGATCGAGCTGCGCGGCGAGCTGGACCCGGCGGCCCTCGGGGCGGCCCTGGCCGACCTGGTGGCCCGGCACGACGCGCTGCGCGGCCAGCTGACCCGACGGGCGGACGGCGCCCACCTGTTCGAGGTGCTGGACCGGGTGCCGGTGACGCTGCCGGTGACCGACCTGACCGACCTGACCTACGGGGCCGACGACGAGCCGGCGCTGGCCGACTGGTGCCGCGCCCAGGTCACGCCGCCGTTCACGCTGGAGCGGGCCCCGCTCTTCCGGTTCCGGCTGGCGCGGCTCGGCCGGGACCGCTGGCTGCTGCTGACCGTGCTGCACCACGCGGTGTGCGACGGCTGGTCGATGGCGGTGATCTGGCGGGAGCTGGCCGCGCGCTACGCGGCCCGCACCGGGTCCGGCGGCCAACTGCCCCCGCCAGCAGCCCAGTTCACCGACTGCGCCCGCGCGGAGTCCGGGCTGACCGCCGCCCGCCGCGCCGAGCTGGAGCGGTTCTGGCGGGCCGAGCTGCGGGACGTGCCGCTGACCCTGGAGCTGCCGTACGACCGGCCCCGGCCACCGGTCCTCTCCGGCCGGGGCGCCCTGCACCAGCGGGCGCTGGGCGGGGCGCTGTCCGAGCGGGTCGCGGCGACCGCGACCCGGCTGGGCACCACGCCCTACGCGGTGCTGGCCGCCGCGTTCGCCGCCTGGCTGGCCGAGCGCGGCGGGCGGCGGGACGACCTGGTGCTGGCCGCGTCCAGCGCCAACCGGCTGGGCCCCGGGCGGACCGAGGTGGTCGGCATGGTGGGCGACGCGGTGCTGCTACGGGCCCGGCTCGGCTCGGCGGCCACCTTCGCCGACCTGGCCCGGCAGCTCGGCGGCGCGCTGTTCGCCGCGCTGGACCACCAGGAGCTGCCGCTGACCGAGGTGGCCGAGCTGGTCGCGCCGGACAGCACCGCCGGGCTCTTCCCGAACGCGCTGTTCACCGTGGTCACCACGGCCCCGCCCCGGCTTGACCTGCCCGGGGTGACGGCCACCGTGCGCGGCCTGCCGACGACCGGGGTGGCCAGGAACGAGCTGTACGTGGTGCTGGCCGACGGCGCGGACGGGTGGACGGTGACCTTCGAGTACTCGACCGACCTGTTCGAGCCGGCGACCGTCGCGGGCTGGGCGGACGGCTTCGCGGAACTGTTGGACGAGGCGACGCGGGACCCCGACCGCCCGCTGCCCGGATAGCGACGACGGCGCGGCGCACTGGCACGCGTGCCGGTGCGCCGCCGGTCAGCGGCCGACGTAGGCCGCGAGGTGCTCGCCCGTGACGGTGGCCCGGGAGGCGACCAGGTCGGCCGGGGTGCCCTCGAAGACCACCCGGCCGCCGTCGTGGCCGGCGCCCGGGCCCAGGTCGATCAGCCAGTCGGCGTGTGCCATCACCGCCTGGTGGTGCTCCACCACGATCACCGACCGGCCGCCGTCCACCAGCCGGTCCAGCAGGCCGAGAAGCTGCTCGACATCGGCCAGGTGCAGGCCGGTGGTCGGCTCGTCGAGGACGTAGATGCCGCCGGCCCGCCCCAGGTGGGTGGCCAGCTTCAGCCGCTGCCGCTCGCCGCCGGAGAGCGTGGTGAGCGGCTGGCCGAGGCTCAGGTAGCCGAGGCCGACGTCGGTGAGCCGCTCCAGGATGGCGTGCGCGGCCGGGACGCGGGCCTCGCCGGCGGCGAAGAACCGCTCCGCCTCGGCCACCGGCATGGCCAGCACCTCGCTGATGTCCCGCCCCCCGAGGTGGTGGTCCAGCACCTCGGCCAGGAACCGGCGGCCCTGGCACACCTCGCAGGTGGTGGCGACGCCGGCCATCATCCCCAGGTCGGTGTAGATGACGCCGGCCCCGTTGCAGTTCGGGCAGGCGCCCTCCGAGTTCGGGCTGAACAGCGCCGGCTTCACGCCGTTGGCCCTGGCGAACGCCTTGCGGATCGGGTCAAGCAGCCCGGTGTAGGTCGCCGGGTTGCTGCGCCGGGAGCCCCGGATGGCGCCCTGGTCGATGGAGACCACCTCGGGCCCGGCCGGGATCGAGCCGTGCACCAGCGAACTCTTGCCGGAGCCGGCGACGCCGGTCACCACGGTCAGCACCCCGAGCGGGATGTCCACGTCCACGTCGCGCAGGTTGTGGGTGGCGGCGCCGCGGATCTCCAGCCGGCCGGTGGGGGTGCGCACCTTCGCCTTGACGGCGGTCCGGTCGTCCAGGTGCCGGCCGGTGCGGGTGTCGCTGGCCCGCAGCCCCTCGACGGTGCCCTCGTAGGTGACGGTGCCGCCGGCCGTGCCGGCGCCGGGGCCCAGGTCGACCACGTGGTCGGCGATGGCGATGGTCTCCGGTTTGTGCTCGACGACCAGCACCGTGTTGCCCTTGTTCCGCAGCCGCAGCAGCAGGTCGTTCATCCGCTGGATGTCGTGCGGGTGCAGGCCGATGGTGGGCTCGTCGAAGACGTAGGTGACGTCGGTGAGGGCCGAGCCGAGATGGCGGATCATCTTGGTGCGCTGCGCCTCACCGCCGGAGAGGGTGCCCGAGGGCCGGTCCAGGGAGAGGTAGCCCAGGCCGATCTGCACGAACGAGTCGAGGGTGTGCCGCAGCGTCTCCAGCAGCGGCCCGGCCGACGGCTCGTCCAGCCCGGCGACCCAACCGGCCAGGTCGCTGATCTGCATCGCGCACGCCTCGGCGATGTTGACCCCGTTGATCCGGGAGGACCGGGCCGCCTCGTTGAGCCGGCTGCCGCCGCACTCGGGGCACGGGGTGAAGGTCACCGCCCGGTCCACGAACGCCCGGATGTGCGGCTGCATCGCGTCCCGGTCCTTGGCCAGGAACGACTTCTGGACCCGGGGGACGAGCCCCTCGTAGGTCATGTTGGTGTTCTCGATCCTGACCTTGGTGGGCTCGCGGTACAGGAAGTCGTGCAGCTCGGTCTCGGTGTAGTCGCGGATCGGCTTGTCCGGGTCGAAGTAGCCGGAGGCGCTGAAGATCCGCACCGTCCAGCCGTCGGCCTTGTAGCCGGGGATGGTGATCGCGCCCTCGGCGAGCGACTTGTCCGGGTCGTAGAGCTGCGACAGGTCGATGTCGTCGACCCGGCCCATGCCGTCGCAGCGCGGGCACATGCCGCCCAGCACGCTGTAGGTCTTGTGCTCGGTCTTCCGGTCGCCGCGCTCCACGGTGATCGCGCCGCTGGCCCGGATCGAGGCGACGTTGAAGGAGAACGCGTTGGGCGGGCCGACGTGCGGCCGGCCGAGCCGGCTGAAGAGGATGCGCAGCATCGCGTTGGCGTCGGTGACGGTGCCGACCGTGGAGCGGGCGTGGGCGCCCAGCCGCTCCTGGTCCACGATGATCGCGGTGGTCAGGCCGGTCAGCACGTCGACCTCCGGCCGGGCCTGGGTCGGCAGGAAGCCCTGCACGAACGCGCTGTAGGTCTCGTTGATCAGCCGCTGCGACTCGGCGGCGATGGTGCCGAAGACCAGGGAGGACTTGCCGGAGCCGGAGACCCCGGTGAACACCGTCAGCCGGCGTTTGGGGAGGTCGACGTCGACGTCCCGGAGGTTGTTCGCGCGCGCGCCGCGCACCCGGATCAGGGCGTGGCGGTCGGCTTCGTGTGCGGTGCTCGGGTCCGGCGCCGGTACCGGCTCCGGCCTGGTGGCCCTGTTCAATCGACTCTCCGTGCGGGGTGTGCTCCGGGTGGGACGGGGGCCCGGCCGGCGGGCGCCGGCCGGGCGGCGGCTCAGCCGGCCTGCTGGATGCGGACCATGTTGCCGGCGGGGTCGCGGACCGCGCAGTCCCGGATGCCGTACGGCTGGTCGGTCGGCTCCTGGACGATCTCGGCGTCGCTCTCCGCCAGCCGCGCGAAGGTGCCGTCGAGGTCGGGGGTGGCCAGCAGCACGCTGGCGTAGGTGCCCTTGGCCATCATCTCGGTGATGGTGCGGCGCTCGTCCTCGGTGATGCCCGGGTCGGCGGCCGGCGGGTGCAGGACGATGGAGGTCTCCGGCTGGCCGGGCGGGCCGACGGTGAGCCAGCGCATCCCCTCGTAGCCGACGTCCTTGCGGAGCTCGAAGCCCAGGGTGTCGCGGTAGAAGGCCAGCGCGGCTTCCGGGTCGTCCTGCGGGAGGAAGCTCGCGTTAATGGTGATCTGCATGGGACCAACGCTAGGCGCGGCTCCCGGCGGGCGCTTCTCGATTCCTGACCGGTCTGGTCACCTGCTTCGCCACACAGGACGGCATGCCGGCCGTGGCATCGGCCGCCTGCCGGCGGTAGACACTGGGCGGCACCCCGACCAGCTCGGTGAAGCGGGTACTGAAGGTGCCGAGCGAGGAGCAGCCGACCGTGAAGCAGACCTCGGTGACGCTGAGGTCGCCGCGCCGCAGCAGTGCCATCGCGCGCTCGATGCGCCGGGTCATCAGGTAGGCGTAGGGCGGCTCGCCGTAGGCCAGCCGGAACTGCCGGCTGAGATGGCCCGCCGACATGTGTACGCCACGGGCGAGGGCCTCGACGTCCAGCGGCTTGGCGTACTCCCGGTCGATCCGGTCCCTGACCCGGCGCAGCCGGGCCAGCTCGCGCAGCTGCTGGGCGGAGGAGTCGGTGCTGGTCACAGCCCGATGCTGCCATGCCACCGACCGGATGCCCAGCGCCGGTCCGTCCCCGTTCGGTGCGACGCAATCCCCGTGCGGTGCGGCCGGCCGGGCGGCTACCGTCAGGCCGCATGCCCCTGCTGCACCCACTCCGCCCGGACCACGCCCCGGCCCTGCTCGCCTTCGAACGGGAGAACCGGGCCTTCTTCGCCACCACCGTCCCCGACCGGGGGGACGACTACTTCGCCCACTTCGCCGCGCGACACCGCGCGCTGCTCGCCGAACAGGCCGCCGGCGACTGCCACTTCCACCTGCTGCTGGACGACGCGGGCGCGGTGCTCGGCCGGGTCAACCTGGTGGACGTGGCGGACGGCGCCGCCGAGCTGGGCTACCGGATCGCCGAACGGGCCACCGGCCGCGGCCTGGCCACCCGGGCCGTCCAGGCGGTGTGCGGCCTCGCCGCCCGCGACTACGGCCTGACCGCCCTGCGGGCCGCGACCACCCTCGACAACCCGGCCTCCCAGCGGGTCCTGACCCGCGCCGGCTTCACCACCACCGGCGGGACCACCCTCGACGGCCGCCCCGGCCTGACCTACCACCGCCCCCTCACCGACCTGCTCACCTGACACCCCCGGCGCCCACTTCTGTTGACTCCCGCGCCCCCCGGTCCACCTCCGTCCCTTCCTGTCCGAACCTGTGGCCTGCGCACCCCAACTCGTTGGATTCCGGGGACTTCCGACCGAACAGCTCCGGCGGACCGGGGACGGTCCGGCGAGGTCATCGGCGGCGTGGCCAACTCGCCACGCGGAGCGACCAGGATGGGGCACACTGCCATGAACGCACGGGAAGGAGCCGGCCATGGCGGAGCGCGACTCCGAGCGATTCACCCTGCTCAGCGACGAGCCGGTGGCGACCGCCGAGGCCGACCTGCTGGGCGCCGGCCGCGCGGCGAAGCGGCTGGCCGCCCTGCTGGTCGCCTCCCGGGAGGCCACCCCACTCACCCTGACCGTCGACGGAGGTTGGGGCACCGGCAAGAGCAGCCTGATGCGGCTGGTCGACGCGGAGCTGACGCGCTCCCCCGACGTGCACACCGTCTGGTACAACGCCTGGACCGCGACCGGCACCGACGCCCTGGAAGGGATCATCAAGTCCGTCCTGACCCGCTTCGACCGCCGGGCGCTGCGCCGCGCCCTGGCGAAGTTCACCGAACACCGGGCCCTGGTACGGGTGTTACGGAGCCTGGCCCTGCTGGCCGCCGGGCCACTCGGGGTGGCCGGCCTGGCCGACGCCCTGTGGCGCTCGCTGTCGGCGACCCCGGAGTCCCGGAACGAGATGCGGGACGCCATCCGGGAGCTGGCGACCGAGTGGGCCGAGGCCACCCCACTCGCCCCACGACGGCTGCTGGTGGTCTTCATCGACGACCTGGACCGCTGCTCGGCGGAGACCGTGCTGGCCATTGGCGAGGCGGTGAAGGTCTACCTGGACGTGCCGGGGCTCGCCTTCGTCATCGGCTGCGACCGCTCGGCGCTGACCCCCGGCGGGATGCTGCGGGATCTGACCCCCGCCGGCTCCGCGTTCATGGACAAGATCCTGCAGACGAGTTACCGGATTCCCGGCCCCGGTGACGCCGACATCGAGGAGTTCGTGAGCGTCTGTGCCCACCAGTCCGGCATTCGCTCGCTGCTCGACGCCGACTTGGCCGCGCTGCTCGCCGAGCGCTCCGGCCGCAATCCGCGCTCCATCAAGAAGCTGGTCAACGGCTTCGTCCTGGAGATGACGCTCAACCCGCTGTGGCGGGACTTTCAGCCGCGGATCGTCGACGCCGTGGTCAGGGTGCTGCTGCTCCAGGACCTCTACCCGGACTTCTACCGCATGCTGGTGCGCCCCGGGGCGTCCCACGGGGACGTCGTCGCCGAGTTCCGGGCCTACCGCCAGGTGCGGCGAGTGCTACGACAACTACCGGACGACGACGCGGGCCCCGTCGAGGTGGCGGACTTCTTCACCCGGCACGAGATGCGCCCGCCCTCCGAGGAGGCCCCCGACACCTGGGCCGATTCCCTGGTCGAGTTGGAGTCCCTGTTACCCGCCGACTTCCCGGCGCTGGCCGCCGATCGCGGATTCACCTCGTTGATCGAGGACCTGATGGAGCTGCCGCACGCCGACAAGCTGATCCGACAGCTACGGCAACAGCCCCCCGCACGAAATCCGCCACCCACCGCCTACCCCCATCTCGCCGCTGACCCGTCCGAGGCGGAGGCCAGCGAGCTGCTCCGTCCGACTCGGATCCTGTGGGTCGACGACTCCCCAGAGAACATCGAGTTCGAGGCCGAGCAGCTGCGCTGGTCCGGCGCCCAGGTAACCGTCGTGAGGAGCCGGTCCGAAGCCGAGCGGCAACTCCGCGCGGAGACCCCCGCTCTGCTCATCTCCGACGTCACCCGTGGCCCGGACCAGCAGGCGGGCTTCACCGACGTCGCATACCTACGGGCGAACGGCGGCTACTCGGGCCCGGTGATCTTCTACACCAGCCGGGTCACCCCGGCACGCAAGGACCGAGCGGGGCAGTTGGGTGCCCTGGGCATCACGGACGCCCCGGCTCAACTCCACCGACTGGTGCGTCAGGCGACACACCTCCCGTCCACCCCCTGAGCGGCCCGGCCGGGTCAGCCCGCCGCGTTGATGGAGTCGCGTAGCTCGTTGAGGAGGTCGTCCGCCGCCTCCTGAGGGGTGGCGTCGTCGAAGAGCACCTGCTGGTTGTAGCGGACCAGCAGGTTCTCGATGTGGCTGGCGCCGTTCGGGGTGATGGGTGGGGTGGGGCCCACCTCTTCGGACATCGCCTCGGTGAAGGCCAGCGACTCCCGGCCCGGCTCGTCCAGCAGTGGTTCGACGGCCTCCCGGAACGCGGGGTTGGCGGGTTCGCCCCGGTCCAGGCCGAACAGCTCGGCGACCCGGGTGTCGTTGGTCAGGAAGTCGAGCAACAGCGCGGCTTCCGCCGGGTGTTCGGAGGTGGAGGCGGCGGCCCAGTACATGGTGGGTTTGAGGTACTGGAAACCTTCCGAGGTGTCCGGGTCGGTCGGCCAGTTGGCCAGCGCGTAGTCGAAGTCGGGGGCCGCCGACTGGTAGGAGACGAACTGGCCGGCCGGGATGAAGCCCATCGCGGTCCGGCCGGTCACCAGGTCGGTCTGGTCCAGCGGCAGACCCTGCACCTCGCTGAGGTGCCCGGCCGAGGGGGCGGCGCCGCTGTCGATCAGGTCGAGTTCCCGTTCCCAGTAGGCGGCCAGGGTCGCCGGGTCGATGGCCACCTCGCCGTCCGCGTCGAAGAGCTGGTCGCCGTGCTGCCGGGCCCAGGTGGTGAGGCTGAAGGAGTCGCCGCCGAACGGCGAGACCCCGTTCACCTCGCCGCCGGAGGCCTCGGTCAGCTCGATCGCGGCGCTTTCGAACTCGTCCCAGGTCCAGTCGGCGGTGTCGGGCAGCGGAACGCCGTGCCGCTCGAAGAGGGTGGTGTTGATGAGGATGCCGTTGGTGGTGGCGCCGGTCGGGACGGCGAAGAGCGCGTCACCGACGCGGCCGGTGTCCAGCACGTTCTCGCCCAGCGCGGAGAGGTCCAGGATGTTGGTGACGGTGGCCAGGTCCATCAGCGCGCCGCGCTCGGCGTAGGAGGCCAGGTAGAGCTGGTCGAACTGGGAGACGTCGGCCATGTCGCCGGCCGCGGTGGTGGTCGCCATCCGGTCCCAGTAGCCGGTCCAGTCGGAGTACTGCGGCTCGACGCTGATGTTGGGGTACTCCTCCTCGAACAACTCCAGCGCTTCGAGTGTCTGTTGGGTCCTGGCGTCGGCGCCCCACCAGTTGACGGTGATGGTCACCTCGCCCTCGGACAACTCCGGGTTCATCACCGGGTTGGCGCCCACCCCGCAGCTGGCCAGGACCACCGCGCTGGTGCCGGCGGCCAGGCCGGCGCGCGCCGTCCGCCGCCCACGTGAGGTCGTCATCTTCACTCCCCTTTCTGGCTGTTGGTGTCCGGCTGTGGCGCCGGCTACTTGCCGCCGGTGGTGGCGATGCCGCGAAGCAGGAACCGCTGGCCGAACAGGAACACCAGGAACACCGGGATCAACGACACGACACTCATCGCGAACATGGCCCCGAAATCGGAGGTGGACTGCGCGTCGATGAAGGAGCGCAGCGCCACCGGAACGGTGTAGAGGTCGGGCTTGGTCACGAAGATCAGCTGGGTGAAGAAGTCGTTCCAGGTCCAGATGAAGGTGAAGATCGCGGTGGTCGCCAGGGCCGGGATCATCAGCGGCAGCATGATCTGCCCGAAGATCCGCACATGGCCGGCGCCGTCGATGCGGGCGGCCTCGTCGAGTTCCCGGGGAATACCCCGGATGAACTGGACCATCAGGAAGATGAAGAACGCGTCGGTGGCGAGGAACTTCGGCACGATCAGCGGCAGGTAGGTGTTGATCCAGCCGAGCTGCGCGTAGAAGACGTACTGCGGGATGATCAGCACGTGGATCGGCAGCATGATCGTGAGCAGCATGAGCACGAAGGTCAGCCGCTTGGCCCGGAAGTCGAGCCGGGCGAACGCGTAGGCGGCCATGGAGCAGGAGACCAGGTTGCCGATGACCGACCCGAGGACCACCAGGAACGAGTTCAGCAGGTAGGTGCTGAACGGGTAGCTGAGCGCGTCCCAGCCGTTCGGGTAGTGGTCGAAGTCGAAGGTGTCGACGAAAAGCCCCGAGCTGGTGAAGATGTCGCTGTTCGGCCGGAGCGAACTCGCCACCATCCACAGCAGCGGGTAGAGCATCAGCAGGCAGACGGCGACCAGCACGCCGTGCTTGAGAACGGTCCGAACGCGGCGCCGGGAACGTTTTCCGCGGACCAGGGCGGCGGCTTCGGATATGACGGGCGGTTCGTCCGGCCCGGCGGCCTTGAGCGCGTCAGTCATTGTAGAAGACCCAATACTTTGAGGCCCAGAAGTTCAGGGCGGTGAAGACGCCGATGATGATCAGCAGCAGCCAGGCCAGCGCCGAGGCGTAGCCCATCCGGAAGCTGGTGAAGCCCTCCTGGTAGAGGTAGAGCGAGAAGAACAGCGTCGAGTCGTTCGGGCCGCCGGTGCCGTTGGAGACGATGAACGCCTGGGTGAAGGACTGGAAGCTACCGATCAGCCCGAGCACCAGGTTGAAGAAGATGATGGGGCTCAGTAGCGGCAGCGTGATGGAGAAGAACTGCCGCTTGCGGGAAGCCCCTTCGGTGGACGCCGCCTCGTACAGCTCGCGCGGGATCTGCCGCAGTCCGGCGAGGAAGATCACCATCGGCGCGCCGAAGGTCCAGATGTGCAGGATGATCAGGGTGCCGAGCGCGGTGTCCGGGTCGGAGACCCAACCGGGGCCCTCGATCCCGAAGAGCGCGAGGAACGCGTTGACCAGGCCCTCGGTGCCGAACACCAGCCGCCAGAGCACCGCGATGGCGACGCTGGCGCCCAGCAGCGACGGCAGGTAGAGGATGGACCGGTAGAGGGACAGGCCCCGCACGCCCCGGTCCAGCAGGACGGCCAGCCCGAGCGCGACCGCCAGTTGGAGCGGCACGGCCACCAGCACGTAGGTGAAGGTGACCTTCAGCGACTCGACCAGCCGGTCGTCGGACAGCAGCCGTCTGACGTTGTCCAGGCCGGTGAACTCCGGGTCCTGGAGCAGGTTGTAGTCGGTAAAGGCCAGGTAGAGCGAGGCGATCATCGGGCCGATGGTGATGCCGAGCAGTCCCACCACCCAGGGCGCCAGGAAGAACGCGGCGGCCTTGTTGTCGCGGTGCTGTTCGCGCTGGTCCGCCGCCCCGGCCCGGCGCCGCGACCGGCTCAGCGAGCGGAACTCGCCGAGCGCGCTCATCCCGGGACCCCGGTGGTCGGTGCGGCTCGCCCGAGCCGACGTGGTGTGGTGACCCTCATGGCAGAGTTCTCCGCTCTCGATTCCTGCGGGAGGGCGCGCGCGTGGGCTTCCCAGCGGAAACACGGCGCCGGTGTGGCGCGACTCTAGGTCCAGGTGATCGATCACACAAGGTTCCGCGCAGCAGGTTCTCGGCGAGCTCCGGGCTGGGTTCGGGGCGCTCGGCCGACGGCCGACTACCGGCAGGCGGCGGGCGGCGGGCGGAGCGGGAGCGCGGGTGTTCCGGCCCGCCGGGCGCGCGGGCACAGCCGGGGTGCGGAGCCGGCGCAGGCTCGGGGCGGAGCCGACGGGGCTCAGTTTCGGGCCGGCGGGCCGACGGGGCCGACGGAGGCCCGGACTCCGGGCGGGGTGCAGAACGCGGGTGGGGTTCGGGCCGGCCCGGGTTCAGGCGCGGTTCGGGTCGTCCGGCGTCGGGCGCCGGTTGCGGCCCCGGGGCGGGGCACCCCGCCGGCGCCGGGCGTCGGCGGCCGGCGGCAGCCCCGTGGAGTCGCGCAGGATGACGCGGTTGAAGTGGGCCAGCGGGCCAGCGGCGCCGGACTCGCCGCGCAGCACGGCCAGTAGCCGGTGCACGGCGTCCCGGCCCTGCCGCTCCCGGTCCACCGCGACGGTGGTCAGCGAGGGCCGGAAGAAGCGGCTCAGCTCCAGGTCGTCCCAGCCGAAGACGCTCACGTCCTCGGGCACCCGCAACCCGATGCTCTGGAAGCCGGTGATCACACCGAACGCCACCTGGTCGGAGGCCGCGAAGACCGCGGTCGCCCCGCAGTCCGCGAGCACCCCGGTGGCCGCCTCCCAACCGGACCCGGCACTCCAGTCGCCCTCGACCACGGCCCGCGACTCCAGCCCCAGCTCGGCGACGGTCGCCTCGTAGACCGCGCGTCTGGCCCGCGCCGACGGCCAGTCGGGGTGGCCGGCGACGTGCGCGAACCGGCGGTGCCCGAGGTCCGCCAGGTGCCGGATCAGCTCGGCGCCCATCGACGCCTCGGCGAACGGACCGAGCGACCGCATGTTGTCGTCGTAGGCGCCGTCCACCACCACCGGCACCGGGGCGCCGGCCAGTTCGCCGTCGAAGTCGTCGGTGAGGGAGGTGAAGGAGAGGATGCCGTCGGTGTTCTCCGGCTGGAGCAGCGCCCGGAGCCGCTCGGCGCGGGCGGCCGCGTCGCCCTCCAGGCTGACCACGTCCAGCAGGTAGCCGGCCTCCCGGGCGGCGGCCGCGGCGCCGCCGAGGACACGGGTCGGCATCCGTTCGACGGCCCCCGGCAGGATGACGGTGATCCGGTCGGTCCGGCGGGTGCGCATGCTCCGCGCGGCCAGGTTGGGGCGGTAGCCCAGCTCGGCGACGGCCGCCGCCACCCGGCGGGTGGTCTCCGGCCGCATGGTGGGGTCCTTGCGCAGGAAGCGCGAGACCGTCTGGTGGGACAGCCCCGCCAGCCGGGCGACCTCGTGGATGGTCGGCGGCTTCTTCCCCTCGCGCGCGCCCCTCGGCCGTGGTTCCACCATGCGGTGCAGCTTATCCGCGGCGCCAACGGCCCCGGCCGGGGCTTCCGTCGGGACGTTCACCCCGGGCCGGGTGGCGGCGCCCCTTCGATCCAGCGGTTGTCGGCGTCCAGCGTCCACTCGGCGGTGACCGCTCCGTCGTCGAAGGTGACCTGCTGGTGGCCGAGCACGGTGGCGAGATCCGTCTGGGTTCCCGGGTCCTGCTGCCCGGCCCAGATGTAGTAGGCCGGTCGCAGGGTGGCGACGTGGAGCAGGTTGGGGCCACTGTCGGTGACCAGGGCCGGGGTCGACCTGCCAGCTGGGCCGGTGGTGATCGCCACGCCGACCGAGGGGCCGTTCTCCTGACTCCAGTGCGGCACCGTCGCGCTGGTCTCCAGGTAGGTCTCGGGCGGGTCGGGCGGGCGCCCGGGCCGCTTGCGGGACAACACGTAGGCGTCGCCAGCGTACGTGAGCTGGGCCGTGTTCTGGTTCCGGTCGTCGGCGCTGACCGGCAGCGCCTGCGCCGCCGACCAGGCGGCGCCCGCGCGGCACCCGACCGAGGCGTAAACCAGGGAGTAGTCGAGGCTCCAGCAGAAGTCCGTCTTCTCCTGGTACGGCACCGGGCGGGCCTGCCAGGCCAGCGGGAAGTTCCGGGGGGCGTTCTCCCGGCGGGCGCGGCCGGGCGCCGACCCGTCCGGCCGCGCCCCCTGGAGCCCGCTGAGGATCGGGACGACCGCGTAGACCACGAAGTCGAAGCCGGGTTGGGTGGAGCGGTTGTGCAGGGTCAGCGTGTAGGTCTGGGCCAACGCCCCTCCCTCTCCGGTCGGTTCGGGCCGGGCGGCGCCGCCGAGCCCGGGCGGGGGTCGGCCCGTCCATAGGCGGCGGTCAACGCCTCGGACTCGGCGGACACTCAGGGGCGGTCGGCGGCGTCCGGCGCCGTCAGGGCCGCTGCGGCTTGCCCTCGGTCCAGGTGTTGTCCGGGTTGAGCGTCCACTCGGCGGCGTGGGCGCCGTCCTTGAAGACCACCTCCTGGAAACGCGTCACGGTGGCGAGGTCGGCCATCGTGCCCTGGACGATGCTGCCGGCCTGGATGTAGTAGGTGGGATGGAGTTGGAAGGAGTGCTGCAGGTTGGGACCGCTGTCGCCGACGATCGCGGGGACCGGCGTCGCGTCGTGGCCCTGTTCGCCGGCCAGGATGCCCAGGCCCACCGAGGGACCGTTGGCCGGGGTCCACGGGGGAATCCGGGCGTCGGTGTCGATGTAGACGGCGCCGGGGTCGACCGGGTGGGTGTCGGGCGCCAGGTTGAAGTCGTAGTCGCCGTTGGGGTACGAGAGCAGCGCCGCGTTCTGCTTGGCGGAGAGCGGCGAGACGTCCAGGGAGCGGCTCTCGGTCCAGACGGCGCCGTTCTGGCAGCCCCGGGTCATGAACTTGACCGAGTACTGGAGGGTCCACTGCCAGATGACGGTGTTGCCGTGGTTCACCGGCTTCGCCAGCCAGGCCAGGGGGTGGGTGGAGGTCGTTCCCTGCACGGGCAACACCGTGTAGACGGCGAGGCTGAAGTTCGGCTGCTGCGAGTTGTTGTGCAGGGTGAGGGTGTAGACGTCGGCCATGGAGGCCTCCTCATGGACTCGTGGGGTACCGCTGGGCCACGCGCGGGCCGGGCTGCCCGACCGAGACAACTCCGCACGATCGATGGGGAGTTGCTCACGCGGCACCGATGCTCGCACAACGTGTCCAGGCGGACGCGCTCTGTTGATACGAGTTACGCGGAAGCGAGTGACCACTCGCCTCCGAGTGCGAATCGGCCGGATGCGCCGGCGTCAGCCGCCGGCCTTGATCCGGGGGCTGTCCGCGGCCTGGTCCCACTCCCACTGCTCCGCCTTGAAGGCCACCGGGTCCGTGCTGTCGAGGATCTGCCGCAACGAGGCCCAGGCCGGGTCGATGTTCTCGAAAGCGATGCTGGAGTTGATGGCCTTGAGGAGGTCGTACCTGGCCTGGCCCACGATGGGCGCGGCCCCGTCCTCGAAATTCCCCCGCTGGTCGTCGGCCCGCATGGCCGGGCCCTCGAAGAGATTCCCGGGCAGCCAGCAGAAGATCTGCCAGAAGGTGTCGAATCCGGGATGCCGCTCCTGACTCTGCGCGGAATGGCCGATCTGGTTCGACCGAAGGCCGTCCAGCAGCTCCTTCGCCTGCTGGAAATCGGCTGTCTTGATCTTCCCGCCGTGCTCCTCCCGCATGGCGGTGAAATGGTCGATGCGATCGTGGAGTTGCTGCATGAAGGGGGCACTCTTGACCACCCCCTTGAGAAGGGTGAGCTTCCAGAGGGTCTTGAATCCCGCCACTTCCGCGACTACCTTGAACCGGGCCATAGAAATACCCTGGTGACCGTCGATCGTCTGAGTGGGCAGCGCGGCAAAGGGAAGATCCATATCGCGCACCGGGGACAGGTTGTAGTACTTCACATCGCCCTTTCCATGGGTCCTGACGGAGGCCCTCCATTGTCCCGCCGCCCGGGGAGGACGGGAGTCCCTCGTCCCGGTGAACGGAATCGACCGTCAATCCCATCGCCTGGCAACGGTTCGACAGCGAAATCCGGAAATCCGGCGCCCGGCGTACCCGCCGGTCGATCCCTAGCGCGGCGGGTGGCACACCTCGCCGCGCCGCACGACCTGGTTCTCCCTCGTTCCGGGCAACCCCAGGAAAGGGCAGTCCAGCCCCTGGCGCGGCGTCCAGGACCGGTCGCCGGGCGCGATCCACCACAGCTTGCCGCGCCGCAGCCAGGGCAGCAGGTCGTGGTCGTTGTCCTCGGCACGGAACCCGGCCGCGGCCCAGCCCTGCCAACGGCCGTGCCGCCACACCGGGTAGCTGTCCTGGCCCCACAGGTCCGCCAACTCCGTGCCGGGCGGCACCGAGCCGAAGTAGCTGGTCACCCAGGCGGTGTGCGGGCCGACCGCCAACTGGCCCAGCACCGCCCGGACTCCGGGGAGGCCGAGCAGCCGGGGCAGCACGTAGGGCACACCGGGGCCCGGCCGGGCCCGGAACGGGGCGACCGCCAGCGCGGACCGGTCGAGGCGCAGCGCCCCGGTCATGGCCAGCCACGCCGCCGGCGGCTCGGCCGGCAGCCGCCGCACCGGGGCGTCGACGTTCCACCAGGGGCCGTCCAGATCCACCTGGTCCAGCGGCCAGGTCACCAGTCGGCCGCTCGCCGGGCACCTGGCGACGGGGACCTCCGGGAGCCAGGCGCGGTAGGCGGCCCGGGCCTCGGCCCCGCCGAGCTGCCCGGCGCCGGCGGCGCAGGCGGCCACCAGCCGGGCCCGGGCCGTCACCAGGTGCGGATCCGAGACGGGCCGGGGGTCGGTCGCGTCCACCGTCAGGCGCACCACAGCGGTTCGGCGGCGAACACCAGCCGGGGCTGCGCGTTGGGGATGAACCGCACCAGCTTCTCCCCGTTCGGCGCGCTGTGCGCCTGGATGATCTGCTGCTTCATCTCTTCCTCGTGCGCGTTCTTGGTGATCCAGTACATGTGGGCGCCGTGCATCACGGCCATGTCGCCCGCCCGCATCTCCTGGATCAGCGCGTCGTGTTCGGGCATGCTCACCTCCTGGCTCTGGAGGTTCCGGATGTCGAAGACGTCGTGGTCGCCCACCAGCGGCTTGAACCCACCGCCCGCCGGGTCCTGACGCTCGACCACCCCGTGGGTGACGCGAAACTCGCCGCTGGCCACCAGCCGTTGCATGTCCCCGGCGAGGTAGCTGAACTCGTCGTCGCGCTGCTGGAACCGCTTCGTGAGCGGGTCGGACGACGGCCCTTCCGGCATGACCGGCTTGAAGTAGCCCACCTTGCCCTGGTCGGCCTCGGTGATCCCGGCCTGGGCTCCCAACTGGACATCCAGCGCGTTGATCGTCTTGGCCTTGACCTCCTGGGGTTTGGGGAGACCAGTCCGGTTTTTGAGGAAGGGGACCGACTTCACGTTGGTGGGCCGCACATCGACAAGGTACTGGCGCTCCTTGGTGACCAACGCCTGGAACTTCTGCTGGTTCTCGGTCGGAATTCCCTGGTTTCCCTCGATGCCGGCCGGCGTCGTGGGATCACCGCAGTATCCGGCCGCCACCATCGGGGCGGCGGACGACGGGGCGCCGGACGCCGTTTCCGGACCAGCGAGCAGCGTGACGGTCGAGGCAAGGGCGGCCACACCCAACAGGGCACGGCGCAGCCGGCGTGCCGGAGCCTGGTGAAACATGGGGGATTCTCCGTTCGTCCTGCCGAAGCGGCAGGTTCTCGACCTGCCGGGAACGCGCGTCCACCAGGAATTCCGGTATCGCCGGATGTGGTGCGCGGGCGCGAATACGCCGGGAACGATAGGTGAGCGGAACGGGCCGGCGGGAAGCCGCCGGCCAGGCGCCCGGCTATTTCACTTGACTGGCCGTGCGCCGCATCTCTCGCCGTGGCTCGGCAAGTTGAAGAAACGGTTCGGTTCGTGCGGGTGCCGAGGAAGCCGGTGCGTTCACGGGAGCGGTGCGGACCATCGCGCGCGTCGCCCACGCCGGCCGCACGGCGCGCCGCCGGAAGTTCACCACGACTCGGGCGGGGCAGGCGGTTTAACCGCGACCCCACTCCCGAAGGCACCATCGTTCAAAGGTGCTAGGACCGGGGGAAGTCCGTCCTTGCCTGGCCGTGCCCGGGTGCGCTACGAGGCCGTGTCTCGGCGGCTGGCCGGGCGGTGGGCGTCACTCGACGTGGAACGGCACGGTGGTGACCACGATCTTCGGGAGGGTGCGCAGGGCCCGGCGCAGCCGGCCGGCGACGCGGCTGTGCAGCAGCCGGTGCCGGCGTCGCCGGGGCACGATCTCCGGGAGGATCACCGTCATGGTGAGGTCCGGCCGCTGCCGGTGCAGCACCTCCAGGTAGTCGATCAGCGGGGCGACGATCGCCCGGTACGGGGTGACGACGACCTCCAGCGGCAGGTGGTCGCCCCACTCGCGCCAGTTCTCCCGGAACCGCTCCGCCTCCTCGTCGCTGGGGCTGATGTGCAGCGCGAGCACCGGCTGGCGCAGGGCCGCCGCGTAGGCCAGCGCCCGCATGCCGGCGAGGTCGAGGACGGCGACGGGCACCACGGAGAGGTGGTGGATCTGCTCCGGGGCCTCCTCGGTCTCGGCGTCCGTCGCGGTCTCCGTCGCCTGGCCGGTCCCCGTCCCCGTCTCCGGGCCGGTCTCCGGCTCCGCCTCAGGGGCCGGCACCTGGGAGCCGGCGGTGGGCAGGTCGAAGGCGTGCGGGCGCAGCCGGAGCGCCTCGCCGACCCGGTCGTAGTGCCGTCTGACGCGCTTGGCCAGCAGCAGGAAGCCCCCGATGGTGAACACCGCGACCCAGGCGCCGGCCAGGAACTTGGTGACCACGGCGGCGACGAAGACGATGCCGGCGAGCACCGCGCCGGTCCCGTTGAGCAGCAGGCTGCGCCGCCGGTGCCGGTCGTGGACCCGGCCGCGGGCGCGGTGCCAGTGCACCACCATCCCGGTCTGGGAGAGGGTGAACGCGAGGAAGACGCCCACCGCGTACAGCGGGATCAGGGCGGCGGTCCGGCCGCCGAAGGCGACGAAGATGACCAGCGCCGCCACGGTGAGCACGATGATCCCGTGGCTGAAGGCGAGTCGGTCGCCGAGACGGAGGAAGATCCGGGGCGCGTGCCAGTCCCGCGCGAGCAGGAACAGCACCCGGGGGAAGTCGTTGTACGCGGTGTTGGCGGCGAGCAACAACACGCTGGCGGTGGCGAGTTGGACGAAGACGTAGGCCGGGCCCGAGCCGAGGACGTGGTGCGCGAGCTGGGAGAGCAGCGTCTCGTGGTGGTGGGGGATCACGCCGGTCAGGTGGACCAGCGTGATGATGCCGACGAAGAGGACGACCAGCAGGGAGACCATCATGGTCAGGGTGGTGCGGGCGTTGCGCCACTCCGGGGGTTGGAAGATCGGCACGGCGTTGGAGATGGCCTCGATGCCGGCCATCGCCGTCGAGCCGGAGGCCAGCGCGCGCAGCACCAGGAACAGGGTGACGGCCTCGGTGGCCGGCGGGTGCGGCGTGGCCTCGGGGGTGAAGCCGTGGCCGGCCGCCTGGAACAGCCCCACGCCCACCAGGAGGAACATGGCCAGCACGAAGGCGTAGGTGGGCAGGGCGAACAGCCGGCCGGCCTGGCGGACGCCGCGCAGGTTCCCGGCGAGCAGCAGCAGGATCACCAACACACCCAGTGGCACGGGCGAGTTGGCCACTTTGGGGAAGACCGGGCTGATGGCGGCGACGCCGGAGGCGACGGAGACCGAGACGGTCAGCACGTAGTCGGTCATCAGGCCGGCGGCGGCCAGCAGGCCCGGGGTGCGGCCGAGGTTGGCGCTGGCGACGAGGTAGGAGCCGCCGCCGTGCGGGTAGGCGCGGATGGTCTGCCGGTAGGAGAGGCCGACGGCCACCATCAGCACGACGATGACCGCCGCGATCGGCGAGGTGTAGCCGAGGCCGGCGACCCCGGCGAGGAGCAGGACGGCGAGCAGCGCCTCCGGTCCGTAGGCGACCGAGGAGAGGGCGTCGGCGGAGAGCACCGGCAGGGCCACCCGTTTCCGCAGCCGTTCCCTGGCGATGGCGCTGCTGCGCAGCGGCATGCCGAGCACGGCCCGGCGGAGCAGCCGGGCGGCTCTGGCCCGGCGGCCGGGGCCGGCCTCGTCGCCCTCGGTCAGCTCGATGGCGGAGGGTTCGCCGCCGAGGGAGGAGATACGGACGTGCCGGCCGAGGGCGGCCGGCCGGATCTCGCCGGGCGCGGGGAAGCCGCCGAGGTCGGGTGAGACGGGCAGGGCCCGCCGCCAGGCGGCCGGGTCACCCGTCACCCGGCCCCACTCGCGGCCCACCCGGCGCAGCACCTCGACCTGTTCCGCGTCCAGCGGCGGCAGCAGCGCGGAGGGGCTGGGCATGCCCCCGACGTCCGCCGCGTCGTCGTCCCCGTCCCCTGCCCTGTCCGCCCGTCGCGCCATGCGACCCAGTGTCACCCGGGGAACGCGCACGGTGAGGAACCTGGCACGGCAGGTCGGCTGGCCGGCCAAGCGCGCACCGGCGGGGCGGTGGCCGGCTCAGCGGGTCCCGGCGGGGCGGTGGCGACCCCGCGCGGTGAAGGCGACCCAGCACACCCAGCCGACCAGTTGCGGCAGCCAGTAGTTGAAGATCCGGTACAGCAGGGTGACGGCGATCGCCTCCCTGGACGGCAGCCCGTGGGCGACCAGCAGCGTGCTCAGGCTGGTCTCGAAGACCACCAGGCTGCCCGGGGTGACCCGGAGGCTGCCCACGACCTGGGCGAGGGCGTAGGCCAGCAGCAGCGAGTGCCACGGCGGGCCGATGCCCAACGCCCAGCAGCAGGCCACCAGGCAGGCGGCGTCGCAGAGCCAGTAGAGCAGGGCCCACAGGAAGGGCCGCAGCCACACCGACAGCAGGACGCCGTGGCCGCCGGCCGCGCGCGGGTCGACGTCCCGGGTCAGCGCGTCCTCGGCCCGTCGGAGCCGCCGGAAGCGCCGGCCCCCGGCGGCCAGCAGGCGGCGGGCGGCAAGCTTGGGGCCGGCCAGCCGCGCGAGCAGGAGGAGCATGAGGGCGAGCGCGGCCAGGCCGGCCCCCGCGCCAAGCACCGGGCCCACCAGGGCCCCGGCGGTGACCGCGCCCACGGCCAGCAGGAGCAGCAGCGCGAGCCCGGAGAGGGCGCCGGTCACCGCCAGCACCACGCCGGCGAGGACGGGTTCGACCAGCCGGCGGGTGAGTTGGCGGTAGCCCCAGAGGGCGGCGAAGGCGGTGCCGCCGGGCAGGGTGCCGGCCATGGCGTTGCCGGCGACGGCGAAGCCGGTCACCCGCGGCAGGCTCCACCGCACGCCGCCCGAGCGCAGCAGCGTCCGCTGGACGGCCGCGAAGCAGACCAGGGAGAGGGTCTCCAGCAGGAGGGGCACCGCGAGGTCCGGCGGCCGGACCCGGCTGATCAGGTGGAGCGCCTCGGTCAGGTCGTGCCGGCGGGTGACGACCAGGACGACCGAGACGGCCAGCACGATCGCCAGGGCCGCCGCCCACCAGCGGTTGAGCCGGCCGCGTGAGCGCGGGCGCCACCCCGCCGGAGCGTCGTCGGGTTGCCGCGGCACCGCGGCTCACCTCCTCGGCCCGGGGGAACGCGTCTCGCTGTCCCATCGGACCACGGCCACCCGCGCCCGCCACCCGGCGTGGTCCGCTCGGCCGTGCCGGCCCACCGAGCCGGGTGGGGCGGCACCCCGTGATACATTTTTGTCTCACAAGATGAGGATGTGATTCAGGTGCTGCCGAGCGACTCCGCCCTCCTGGACGCCGCCGCCCAGCACCTCTCGCGCAACCGCAGCGCCGCGCTCGGCGAGGTCGCCCGGGCGGCCGGCGTCAGCCGGGCCACGCTGCACCGGCGCTGGCCTACCCGGGAGGCGCTGCTGCGGGCGGTCGGCGAGCGTTCCATAGCCGTGGTCGACGAGCTGCTGGCCGAGGCCGAGCTGCCGGCGGACGCCGCTCCCGAGGCGTTCGACCCCGCGCTGGACCGGTTCATCGACGGGCTCGCGCCCGCCATCCACCTCTACGGGTTCACCTGCTACGAGCCGCAGCTGCTCGCCGACCCGGAGCTGAGCGCCGACGTCCGGGCGCAGGACGAGCGGGCGCTGCGCTTCTTCGCGCACGGGCAGCGGCTCGGCCGACTGCGTCCCGACCTGCCCGCCGCCTGGCTCTGGCACAGCCTGTGGGGCCTGCTCGAATCCGCCGCCTACGGCGTGGACGAGGGCCAGTTCGGCCGCCGCGAGGTGCGCCGGCTCGTCACCACCACCTACCGCACCGGCAACCAGACCGAAAGCCACTGAGGAACAGCCGTGACCCGCACCACCACCCGCACCCCGGAAGAACAGCGGGTGCACGCCCGCCGCTGGGGCATCCTGGCGATCCTCTGCGGCAGCCTGCTGCTCGTCGCCATGGACACCACCGTCCTCAACGTCGCGTTCCCCTCCCTGGTCTCGGACCTCCAGCCCAACTCCGTCGAGCAGCTGTGGATCATCGACGCCTACGCGCTGGCGCTGTCCGGCCTGCTGGTGACCGCCGGCGCGCTCGGCGACCGGCTGGGGCGCAAGCGGCTGCTGGTCGCGGGCTTCGTGATCTTCGCGGTGGCCTCGGTGGCCGCCGTGCTGGCGACGGCCGCCTGGCACGTGATCGCCGCCCGGGCGCTGCTCGGCGTCGGCGGCGCCGCGATCATGCCGTCCACCCTGTCGATCCTGCGGCACGTCTTCACCGACCCCAAGGAGCGGGCCTTCGCCTACGCCGTGTGGACCGCGGTGATCGGCGGCGGGATGGCGCTCGGCCCCGTGGTCGGCGGCCTGCTGGTGGAGCACCACGGCTGGCACTCGGCGTTCCTGCTGAACGTGCCCGTCGCGGTGGTGGCGGTCGGCGTCGGGCTGTGGCTGCTGCCCGAGTCGCGGGCGCCGCACACCGGGCGCTGGGACTGGCTCGGCGTCGGGCTGTCGTTCGTCGGCATGGTGGCGCTGGTCGGCGGCATCAAGCAGCTCGGCAAGAGCGGCGTGGGCTCCCCGCTCGGCTGGCTGTTGCTGGCGCTCGGGGCCGCGGTCCTGGTGCTCTTCGTCCGCCGCCAGCTGCGGCTGGCCCGGGGCGGGACGGGCGTCCGGCCGCTGCTGGCGGTGCGGCTCTTCGCCGACCGCGCGTTCGCCGTCGCCGTGGTCTCGATCCTGCTGGCGATGATCGCGCTGGGCGCGGTGATGTACCTGATGACCCAGTGGTTCCAGTACGCCAACGGCTACTCCCCGTTCGAGGCGGGGGTGCGGCTGCTCCCGATGCCGATCGCGCTGATCGTCAGCTCGGTGGTGACGCCGCGGCTGATGCACAGCTACCAGGTGCGGCAGGTGATGGCCTGGGGGCTGGTCCTGACCAGCCTGGGGCTGGCCGCGCCGTGGCTGCTCCAGCAGGGCTGGTCGCTGACCTACCCGGGGGTGGCCGTCGCGCTGGCCGCGATGGGGCTTGGCGTCGGGGTGGCGACCACCACGGCGTCGGTGACGCTGATGGCG
Organism: Streptomyces chisholmiae; assembly: GCF_031845445.1. Classification (NCBI taxonomy): domain Bacteria; kingdom Bacillati; phylum Actinomycetota; class Actinomycetes; order Kitasatosporales; family Streptomycetaceae; genus Streptomyces; species Streptomyces chisholmiae. The sequence goes on from NZ_JAVREO010000024.1 coordinate 73,662, forward strand.
GTCACCCCGCAGGAGCATGTCGGCGGGGCGGCGGCCATCGACGAGACGTCCTACGAGCTGGGCGCGGCGCTGGGCGTCGCGGCGCTGGGCAGCCTGGCCGCCGCGCTCTACCGGAGCGAGGCGGGGCCGGCCGCCGGGGACTCGATCGGCGAGGCGGCGCACGCGGCCGACGTGCTGGGCGGCGAGGCGGGCCAGCAGCTGCTGGTGGGGGCCACACACGCGTTCACCCAGGCCATGACGCCGGCGATCCTGGCCGGCGCGCTGCTGACGCTGGTGGCCGCCGCGGTGGCCTGGCGCTGGGTGCCGCGGGACGTCCGCCCCACCGACGCGACGCACTGACCCCCGCCGCCGCGCCCCGGCCGCCGATCCTGTGATCGGTAGCCGGGGCGCCGGCGCGAGGCTGGCCGGGCCAGCCGACGCCGCCGGAGGTGCCATGCCGCGTCCCGCCAGACCAGCCCGTCGTCCCACCCCCACGCCGCTGGGGCCGCCGGCCGCCGGCTGGGCGCTGACCGGCACGCTGCTCGGGCTGGTCTGCCTGCCCGCCGCGGTGGCCACCTGGAGCGTGCTGGCGCACCTGCTCGCGGACGAGGAGGAGACCTGGCAACTCTTCCCCGCCGGCACCCGCTGGCCCGAACTCGCCGAGGGCACGGCGACGGCCCTGGTGTTCGGCTGCGTCGTGCTGGCCCTCCTCGCGCAGTCCGTGCTGGACCGGCTGCCCACCTGGGAACGCTCCCCCGACGCGTTCGCCGCGCCCGGCCGGAACGCGGTCCTCGGCGGCGTGGCGCTGGGGGCGTTCGCCGCCACCCCGGGCTTCCGAGACCCGCTGGGCGCGGCGCTGGTCTGGTCCCTCGGGCTGGCCTGCGGCTGCGTCACCGCCGTGCTGGTCGGCCGGCTCACCCGGGACGTCGAGGGCCTCGCCCGGCGGCGTGCCCGGGTGGCCCGGCTGCGCGCGCACGGGACGCGGGTGCGCGCCGAGGTGCTCGCCGTCGAGGTGCCGCTGTGGGTCGGCGACCGGCCGCGGTTCACCGTGCGGGCCCGCTTCCACACGCCGCGCGGCACGCTGGTGGCGACGGGCGAGCTGCTGACCGAGGTCGCCCAGGCGCCGGTGGTCGGCGGCACCGTCCTGCTCTGGTACGACGCGGAGGACGATGCCGACGTCCTCGTCGCCCGGGACCCGGGGAGCGTCCGCGACCCACTGGCCCAGGAGCGCTACCGGCCGCCCGCCTGCGGGTGACCGGGCGAGCCCCGCCGGGCCGGCCGCCCGGGGGCGGTGGACGGCCGGCCGGCGAGTCGGTTGGGTCAGCCCAGCACGCGGGTGCCGCCGAAGGTCACCACCAGGCTGCCGTCGTCGGCGAACGACCACTCCAGCGCGCCGTCGTAGGAGGCGCAGGCGGGGCCGTTCTCGCCGGACCAGAAGGCGTTGGAGTCGTCCACGTCGCCGATGGTCCGGTCGTTGGAGCCGCTGTCGCAGGAGACGTTGTCCCGGAACACCGAGGAGCCGCCGTCGAAGTTGAAGTTCCGCTCGGCGCTGCCGATGCTGACGTTGCCCGTGACGTCCATCGAGCCGGTGTTGCGGTTGAAGGTGAAGCCGTGCTTGCCGTTGTCGTAGGCGATGTTGCCCTCGATGACGTGGTCCACGCCGATGTCCTCGCCGCCCAGCTTGTAGCCGTTGCGGTCGCCGTTGCCGGCCTGTGAGCCGTCGCTGAGGGTGCCGTTCTCGTAGGCGAGGGAGTGCTCGATGGTCACCGCGCCGATGGGGCCGGTGTCCGACTTGGTGTAGAGGTCGTAGCCGTCGTCGATGTTGTTGTGGGAGACGGTGTAGCGGAACACGTTGCCGGCGCCGACGGTCAGCTTGGGCGCGAAGCCGTCCGCGTCCTCGCCGTCCGAGTCGACGTTGTCGTGCGACACCGCGCTCACGATCAGGTTGTTCGCCGGCCACTCGCTCTCCGGGGTGTCGGAGGCGATCCGGGAGAGCTGGAGGCCGGTGTCGCGGTTGTGGCGGGTGATCGTGCGCTCGATGATGTTGTTGCTGCCGCCGACAAAGATCCCGTTGTCGCCGGCGTGCTCCACGACGATGCCGTAGACGTGCCAGTAGGAGGCGTTGACGGCCAGCCCGCGGTTGGCGGGGTCCTCGTCCTGGGCGGAGAAGTTCAGCACCGGGGTCTCGCCCGGGTAGGCGGACAGGGTGGTGCGGGCGTCCGCCGTGCCGTCGTTGCCCGGCTCCAGGGTCACGGTCTCGGCGAAGTCGTAGGTGCCGTCGCGCAGGTAGATGGCGCCGCCGGCGGCGACCCGGTCGATCGCCGCGGTGAGCGTCGTGGGGTCCGCCTCCGTGCCGGCCGCGTCCTCGGTGCCGTCCGGGGCGACGTAGATCGCGTCCTCGGCCAGGGTCTGCTCGGTGCCGTCGCTGGCGCCGGCGCTGCCGACCCCGGTGAGCAACCAGGCGGACGTCACACCGGCGAGTGAGGCGGCCAGCACCGCGTGCCGCCGGCGGGTGCCTCCGAAACCACGGGTTCGTGCCATCGGGTCATCTCTCCAGACCGGGAGCCGCGGTGGGGGGTGGCCGCCCCGCGGCGACAGGACGTCGCGCCGCGGGACGGCGGTGGTCGGCACGGGGCGGGGCGGCTCCCGAAACGTGCCCCCGTCGACCGGTGGCCGGCCCTCGCGACGCGGGGGCTCTCCCGAGCGGCGACGGCCAGTGCGGGAAGCGTAGGAGCGAGAGACAGAACAATGCAGCGCGCGGCGTGGACAATACCGCGCACCCCGGCGTACACCCCGGCGCCCATGGCCGCTCACGCGCCCCGGATGTTCCCCCTGCCGTCCACCCGGTTCGGCACCAGTTCAGCCGGCGGCCGGCGCCGCCTCCAGCACGCAGACCGCTTCGGGGTGGTAGCCGTCGAGGTCGGGGTGGTGCCAGGACTCACCAGCGCGGACCTGGTGGAAGCGGAACGTGCCACCGGTCTCGTTCACCCCGAGGACGCAGCGCACCCGCGCCGGGGCGCCCAGGCCGCGGACCAGCTCGCCGAACCCCAGGGCCAGGCCCAGCCCCTGCCGCAGCAGCAGCCGCTGGCCCGCCGGGTCGAGCTGGGGCACGTCGTCCACCAGGGCGACCTCGACGGGAACCAGGTCGGTCAGGTGGAGCGCGCTGTCGGCGCACTCCCAGCCGGTCAGGTCGGGATGGGGCCCGGGCGCGGCGGTGGCGTCGCCCGGGGAGTCCGCCCAGGTGAGGACCGGCCCACGGCGGACGATCCCACCGGCCAGGCGGGCCCGCAGCCCGGGCGCGAGTCCGTCGGTCGGCGCCGCGGCCGGTCCGGCCGGCCCGTGCAACAGGCGGGCCGCGGTGTCGTTCAGGCTCAGCGACAGCATGCGCCCCATGCTCCCAGCGCCACCGGTCAGCGCCGGTGACGCCCCCACCCGATCACGCTCGGTGACGCGCCGCGCCCCGGCCGCCCAACGCTGGACTACAGGCGTAAATTAGAAGGGACCGCGCTGATCAGCGCGGTGTGGCGCCGGCGCCCCCACCCTGGGAACGCCGGCAGTGGACAAGGAAGTCAGCACATGGAACTCAACGACTACCGGATCATCGTCACCGGCAGTGCGCGCGGCATGGGTGCCGCCACGCTGCGCGCCTACGTCGCCGCCGGCGCCCGGGTGGTGGGCATGGACCTGGACCAGGAGAGCGGCGAGCGGGTCGCGGCCGAGGCCACCGAGGCGGGCCCCGGCTCCGCGACGTTCATGACGGTGGACATCGCGGACCCGGAGTCCGTGACCCGGTCCTTCGACGCGGCCGCCGAGGCGCTCGGCGGCCTCGACGTGCTGGCGCACCCGGCCGCCATCCAGCGCTCCGGCGACGCGTCCCACGTCACCGCCGCCGACTGGGACGTGATGATGGCCGTCAACGTGCGCGGCACGATGCTCACCAACCAGGCGGCGCACCGCCTGATGGCGCCCAACAAGCGCGGCTCGATCATCAACTTCGGCTCCGTCTCCGGCCTGCGCGCCGAGCCGGTGGCCCCCGCGTACTCCGCGTCCAAGGGCGCGGTGCACTCCTGGACCCGCACCGCCGCGGCCGCCTGGGGCGCCGACGGGGTCCGGGTCAACGCGATCCTGCCGGCCATCGCCACCCCGATGTACGAGGAGGCGCTCGGGCGGCTCGACCAGGACGGGATGACCGCGCACTACTGGCAGAACGAGCAGTCGATCGCGCTGGGCCAGAAGTACGGCGACCCGGACCGCGACCTCGGCCCGGTGATGGTCTTCCTCGCCTCCGAGGGGTCCCGGTTCATCACCGGCCAGCTCATCCCGGTCGACGGGGGCCAGACCTCCGTACGCTGAGCACCGACCGGGGGGCGCCTACCGCCGGTCGCGACCCCCGGAAGGAGCCCCATGCCCGGTCCCCCCGCCCGGCGCGGCAGCGCCAGGGCCGCCGACCGCGCCGAGCCGCGCGCCGTGCGCACCCGCGCCCGACTGGTGGGCGCGCTGCTCGACGCGCTCACCGCGAAGCCGCTGGAGGCGCTCTCGGTCGCCGAGGTCTGCCGCCGGGCGGAGGTGCACCGGGTCACCTTCTACAGCCACTGGCCGGACATCCGCAGCCTGGCCGCCGAGGTCTTCGCCCAGTCCGTCGACCGGCTGGCCCGGGTGCCGGACGAGGTGCTGAGCGCCGCCGCCGTCCCCGCCGACCTGGCAGCCGCCTACGAGCGGGCGCTGCACGGCCAGTTGCGGGAGATCCTCGACCACCGCGCCGCCTACCGGACGCTGTTCACCTCGGACGCGGACGCCGGCTTCCACCGGCGGCTGGTGGCGGCCCAACGGGACCGGGCGGCGGCCGCGATCGGCGAGCTGGCCCGGCTCGGGGTGGCCGCCCCCGGCGGGGCCGCCGGCTACCCGGCGGCCTACATCGCGGGCGGGGTGGTCGCCGCCTTCGAGGCCTGGGCCCTCGGCGACGAGACCGACGTGGCGGCCGCCGCCACCGAGATCGCGGCCCAGCTCCCCCACTGGTGGCCGCGGCCGGACTGACCCCAACGAATGCCCCCACCTTCAAGATTATTGAAGTCGAACTTCAGAATCTTCAACTCTCCGCGTTGACGCTTTCAAAAACCCGAGGTACAAAGGGTGTTGAGCGCGTCGCCGAGCTGAGGGAGCCGAGGATGGAGTGGCAGGAGCTGACGGAGCTGACCCAGGGGCGCCCGTTCGTGGTCGAGCGGGTCCGGCTGGTGGACAGCGAGGTCGCGGTCGAGGGCCGCTTCAAGCCGCCGCAGCTGGCCCAACTCGACGTCGACGACCAGGTGTTCGTCGCCGCGTTCGTCCGGTCGCACGGCTCGATCAAGGAGATGGAGCGGATCTTCGGGGTGAGTTACCCGACGATCAAGTCCCGGCTGAAACGGATCGCCGAGCGGCTCGACTTCGTCGCCACCGACCCGGCGCCCAGCGGGGCCGATGTCATCGACCGGCTGCGCCGGGGGGAGATCAGCGCCGCCGAGGCGCTGGCCGAGCTGGAGCGGGATCGATGATGCCGCAGCTGGTGACGGTGCGCCGGCGCCGTGCCAACGGCGGCTGGCTGCGGCTCCAGATCCCGGTACTGCCAGTGCTGTTGGTGCTTCTCCCGCTGCTGCTGCTCGCCGTGCTGGCCGGACTGGTGGCCTGCCTCGCCACCCGGGTGAGCCCGGTGGGCGCGCTGCGCGGCGCGGCGGCCGTGCTGTGGGCGCTGCCGGGCACCAGGTTCGAGATCGCGGAGGGCCGCTCGGCCCTCATGGTCAGCGTCAGATGAGCGAGATCCACAGACCGGAGAGAGGAAGCACGAGCATGAACGAGCAGCGCCGTCAGATCCTGGAGTTGTTGGCCGAGGGGCGGATCACCGCCGACGAGGCCGAGCGGCTGATCGACGCCCTCGGGCCCGATTCCCCCAGGACACCGACGGAGGCCCAGCCGCGCACCGCGCACCGCCTCAAGTACCTGCGGGTGGTGGTGGATTCGGACGACCAGGCGGGCGGGGACGGGCCGAACCGGGTCAACATCCAGATCCCGCTCCAACTGCTGCGCGCCGGGGTCCGGCTCACCAGCCTCGTCCCGCCGCAGGCGCTCAGCCGGGTCAACGCCGAGCTGAACCGCGCCGGCGTGCCGCTCGACCTCACCGAGCTGAAGCCGCAGCACATCGAGGAACTGATCGAGCAGCTGGGCGAGATGAGCGTCGACGTCGACCAGCCCGACGGCAAGGTGCGGGTGTTCTGCGAGTGACCCCCGCCCGGCGGGAGTTGGCGGCCCGACAGCGCCAACTCCACGGCCGGGCGGCCGGGTTTCAGCTTGTTCTTCATCTACCAGCCCGGCCCAAGCGCATGAGAGCGATCCCCTCGAAGCCTGCTGCTGAACCCGGGTGAGACCCTTCAGCTCATGATTGAGCCTCCTCTGAACGGCATCACGCCGGTGATTCCACCCGTTGCCACCTCCTGGCAGCGCATCGACGCATGGCTGGCCCAGCATGCGCCCGCTCGACTCGCGGAGCTTGGTCCTCCGGCGTCGCCCCATGCCATCGACCAGCTCGAAGTCCTGTTGGGCGTCGGGCTGCCCACCGACCTGCGCGCATCACTGCTGTGTCACGACGGGGATTCTTCCTATCTCGGCATTTTGCCGTGCGGCCCGCTGTACTCCACGGATGTAATCGCCGAAGTGCGACAGATGCGCATGGAGATCTGGGAAGGCGAGAACGACCCAGATGAGCAGGAAAATCCCTGGTGGGGAACGCAGTGGATCCCCTTCGCCGGCAGCGATGGCGATGATCACTTCATGGACGCGGGCCCAGGCCTCTGGCACAACCACCTTGGCCACGCTCCGCACGACGACCATGCCTACTTCCTGGGGTGGCCAAGCCTTGGATCCTGGCTCCACGAGGTGGCCATGGCCATGGAACACCACGATCGGGCCGACTTGCTCCATCCCGTCGCCCATCCTTCCGTAGACGAGGCCGGAGAAATCGACTGGTGAGCAGACGGAGGCGCTGTTGAGCCCGGTGGGTCGTACTCGCCTCGGCATATGTGGATCGATGTGGCGCCAGCATCGAACGACGACTCGCACTAGGTCGCTCACCTGGGGATTTGCCGGACGCAGGGGCGGCCTTCGTCTGATCATGTGCTCCGACCAAGGTGCACGTGACCACGACGAAGGCCGTGAGGATGAGTTTGCTGCCAGATGGGCGGCGGACCGCTGGACCTGGACACTGATCGTCGCTCACACCCAGCTCCGGCTCGCCCGTCCCCTCGCCGAGGACCTTCGCCGGCCGTGGGAGAAACCCACCGCCACGCACCGGCTCACCCCCGCCCGGGTTCGCCGGGGGTTCAGGAACATCCGCGCTCACCTCGCCTGCCCGGCCCGGACGACATACGGTTCCGGATCCGGACCGGTGTTCCGTGGCGGGACGTTCCCGCCGAGTACGGGCCCGGGAATCGGGTCCACGACCTCTTCCGTCGATGGCAGCGGAACGGCACCTGGCACCGCAGCCTCGCCCGCCTTCCGTCCATGGCCGACGCGGACGGTGCGATCACGTGGAACCTGAACGTCGACTCCACGGTCTGCCGCGCTCATCAGCATGCGGCCGGGGCCCGCAAGCAAGGGTGATCTGCAGAGGGAGCCGGCGGGTGGCGTGTTCGCCGAGTCTCGTGATCACGGGTTGGGCCGCTCGCGCGGCGGGTTCGGCACCACGTCGCGCCTGGCCGTCGAGCAGGGCCAGAAACCCATGACGATCCTGGTGACGGCCGGGCAGCGAGGAGGCTCTCCGCGGAACGAATGGCTATGAGATCTGTCTGGCCTCCTGGGCAGTCGAGCCTCCGCGCCCTCTCAGCCGGCGCGCAGGATCCGAAAGCGATCGGGCTCCGCGGGGTCCCGGTCAACGACTTGGATCGGTGTCCAAGCCCATTGCCAGACGCTGATGCCCGTGGTGCGGGAGAACCGGATCGGCCCGCGGGTGCCATCGACCACCACGCGCGGCCATGACTCGGCGATGGCCGCCCGGTCCGTGCCGTGGGAACGCAACACCTCGGCGAGGACGGTGACGGTGTCCCAGCCCTCGAAGGCGACGAAGGAGGGCGCTTCGCCCAGACGCCCGCGAAGCTCCCTCTCGACGCGTTCGCCGAGCGGGCCGAGGACCTCGGGCAGGTAACGCAGAAACGGGATCTCGGCGCCGTCCTCGCCCAGAAGCGCGGCCCATTCAGCGAACTCCGGTTGTCCGGCCGGAGCGCCGATCAGGATCTCCGCGAGCCGCACGTCATCCCGTACGGCCCTGACGATCGGCACCGCCGGCTCCGGGTGGCCGACCAGCAGGACCAGCGCCGTCGCGCCGTGGTCCACGAGCGCATCGCACAGGGCCTCGGGGGTGAGCGCGCTCGCGTCGAGTTCGACGACAGTGCCGCCGTGTGAAGCCAGGTGCTCCCGCAGGACGCGGGTCCCGGACGCCCAGTAGACGCTCGGCTGGGTCGCCACGGCGATCCGGCGACGTCCCGCACCGAGGAGGAAGTCCGCGTAGATCCGCCAGCCACGGGACTGCGCCGGGGCAAGGCGCGCGACCCACTCCGTCGGCTCCTCGGTGAGCTCGTCAAGCACCGCGGACGAGCAGAGGAACGGCACGCCCAGGGCGTCGGCCCGGCCGGCGGCGGCGCGGGCGACGACGCTGTGATACTCGCCCGCCACAACAGCCACGCCCAGGGCGGCCAGTTCGTCCACGGCCGCCGAGGCCCGCTCCGGATCGGCCGCGGTGTCCCGGACCACCAGCTCCAGTGGTTGGCCGTCAATCCCGCCTGTGTCGTTGACCTTGGCAACGGCCAGCTCGAACCCCGCGAGCAAGTGTCGCCCCGCCTCGGCCCAGCCTGGCCGCGTCAAAGGGACGAGTACGCCCACACGGACTGACGCCCCCTCCGCGTGCTCCGCTCCGGACGGCGATGGTGGTGTGGTCATCGGTTAACGTCTCCCTTGGGGCTATGCGGTCACGGTCTGCCCGAACCGCACCTCGTCAGGGCCGCCGGTCCGCATTCATCACGTCTCGCCGCGGCAGGAGCGCCCGGGTGATCACGCTGGTGATTGGATCCGCCACCAGAGCGAGTAGTCAACCGACTATCCGCTCGCCGAGCCGCCGGGCCCAGCAAACATCAGCACCACCAAGCACCCAGCGCCCGCACCTCAGCGAGCCACTCTCGACACACCCCCTAGTCCCGTCCGGCGGCCGGGCCGGCGAGCACCCGGACGTCCCAGGCGGCCAGCTCGACGGCCGCCCCGGCCGGCACGGCCGCGTCGGCCAGCACGTCGGTCAGCTCGGCCGGCGCCGGCACGCTGACCGGCCGCCAGCCCCAGTTGTGCAGGATGTGCGTCCGGCGGCCGTCCGGCGCGGTGCCGGTGGCGACGGTGACCGAGTCCGGCAGCCCCGACCAGCCGTGGGCCGCGGTGGGCGCCAGCCACCCCGCCAGGGCCCTGGCCAGCGCGCGGCCCGGCACGGTGCCGACCACGGTGACGCGGCCCGCGCCGTGCCGGCGGGTGGTGACGGCCGGCCAGCGGCCGAAGTGCGGGTGCTCGTAGGTGGCCAGCACCTCGGCGTCGGTGACGGTCAGGCCGTCGACCCAGCGGGTGGCGGTGGCCTCCGCCGGCAGCCGCAGCGGGCCGTCGGCGGTGGCCCGCACCGGAAGGTCCCGCGACAGGTTGCTGAACTCGTCGTAGGTGACGCCGGCCGCGGCGACCAGCCGGGCGGGCGCCGGCTCGTGCCGGGCCCTGGCCTCCTGGTCGGCGTAGGCGGTGCGCGGGCCGAGGACCAGGTGGCCGCCGGCGTGCGCGTAGCCGGCCAGCCAGTCGATCGTCGCGTCGTCCACCAGGTAGAGGGCGGGCGCCACCAGGACCGGGTGCCGGCGCGCGGCCTCCTCCGGGCTCGGGCCCGGGCCGGCGCTGGTCGGGTCGTGCAACTGCCGGTCGTGCACCAGCCTGACCTGCCGGCCGGCGTCGAACGCGCCCCGGTAGAACGGGTCGAGGATGCCGTGGTAGGACTCGGCGTCCGGGCCGCCGTCGGCGGTGGCCAGCGGCGGGTACTTCCGCATCAGCCACTTGCTCGGCGTCGAGTAGACCAGGGTCAGGTCGGCGTCCGGCCGCAGGCCGGCGACCAGCGCGCCGGCGGTGTTCAACTCGGCGCCCAGCCGGGCCAGTTCGCGGTAGGTGCGGCCGGGCTGGCCGCTGTGCGGGAGGACCCCGCCCCAGTAGGTCTCGGTGCCGAAGTGCAGGGTGTGCCAGTGCCAGTACTCGATCATCCGGGCCCCCCGGGAGATCTGCGCCCAGGCGGCCTGCCGCCACTGGCCGTCGAAGGCCGGCAGGTTCTCCCAGGGCGAGCCGATGGCGTTGGCGTTGGTCTCGGTGACCAGGAAGGGCTCCTGGCGGGAGGCGAACATCCAGTCGGCCTTCTGGAAGACCGCCCAGGTCCGGGAGGCGTCGTCGGCCGGCCGGGCGTCCGCGGGCGTGGCCGTGCCGGGGTGCGCCAGCGCGTCCTGCATCGGGTAGTAGGAGTTGCCACAGGTGACGTCCAGCCGGCCGGCCAGCCGGTAGTCGTCCACGGCGGGGCGCGGGTAGTCCACGCAGGTGGTGACGAACTGGCCGGGCCTGGCGTACTCGCGGACCAGGTCGGCCTGCCAGCCGATGAACTCGGTGACCTGCCGGGCCTGGAACTCCCGCCAGGCGACGTCGTACTGCGGCTGGGCGTTGCCGTCCGGCCGCCACAGGTCGGCCCAGGTGGACAGCCGGTGCGACCAGTAGACCAGCCCCCACTCGCGGTTGAGGGTCGCCACGTCGCCGTACCTGGCCCGCAGGTGGTCGGTGAAGCGCTGGAAGACGCCATGGTTGTGGAGGAGTTCGAGGCCCGGCTCGTTGTCCACCTGGTAGCCGATGACCGCCGGGTGCTCGGCGTACCGGCCGACGATGCGGCGGATCACCCGCTCGGCGTGGAACCGGAACGCCGGGTGGGTGATGTCGATCTCCTGCCGGGCACCCCAGGGGACGCGTTCGCCGGTGGCGCGCTCGGCGGCGATCTCCGGGTAGAGCCGGGCCAGCCAGGGCGGCACCGCGTAGGTCGGGGTGCCCAGCAGCACCGAGATGCCGCGGGCGTGGGCACCGTCCAACACCGGCTGGAGCCAGTCGAGTTCGAAGCGCCCGTTCTCCGGCTCCCAGGTGGACCAGACGGACTCGCCGACCCTGATGACCGTGAACCCGGCCTCCGCCATCAGGTCGAGGTCGGTCTCCAGCCGCTCGTAGGGCTGGTACTCGTGGTAGTAGGCCGCGCCGAAGAGGACGCGGGGCGGCAGCTCGGGCATGACAGAACCTCCGGGTTGGTATCCGCGTGCGGTGGTCGCTGGTGGTGGACGGTCGGGCGCCCCGCCGAGCCGTCTCCCGGGCGGGCGGCGGTGGTTGACGGGCGCGTCAGGCCGGCGGGGGCGCGGTGGAGCCGCGCACGACCAGCTCCACCGGTGGGTCGCCGGCCGGCGGCGGGGCGGCGTCCGGCCCCTCGATGGCCCGCAGCAGGTGCGCCAGCCCCTCCCTGGCCACCGCGTCGAAGGACTGGCGGACGGTGGTCAGCGGCGGGTTGAGGTAGGCCGCCAGCGGGATGTCGTCGAAACCGACCACGCTGACCTCGGCCGGCACCGGCCGGCCGGCCTCGACCAGGGCGCGGATCACCCCGACGGCCATCTCGTCGTTGGCGGCGAAGACCGCCGTCACCCCGGGGTCGGCGGCCAGCCGCCGGCCGGCCGCGCGGCCGGAGGCGGCCGACCAGTCGCCCTCGATGACCGGCGGCTCGGGGCGGCCGTGCGCGGCCAGCGCCGCGCGCCAGCCGCGCAGCCGGTCCCCGGCCGCGTACCAGCGGGCCGGACCAGCGACGTGATGGACCGTCAGGTGGCCCAGCTCCAGCAGGTGTTCGGTGGCGGACCGGGCGGCCTGTGCGGCGTGGCCCGGCACGGTCACCGCGGGGGGCGCGAAGAAGGCGGCCGGCATTCCCAGCACCAGCACCGGGACGTCGGGGCGGAACGAGAAGGCGCCCTCGTCGATGGGCTCGGAGACCACCACCCCGTCCACCCCCTGCTCCACCAGGGAGTTGACGGCGGCGGTGATGCCGTCCGGGTCGCCCTCCACGGTGTTGACGACGCGCAGCGCGTAGCCGGCATCGCGGGCGGCCCGTTCGATGCTCATCAGCATGGTGACCGGCCCGTAGAGCGCGGTGCCCAGGGTGACCACGCCGATGGAGCCGGTCCGGCCCGAAGCCAGCGCCCGGGCGGCGGTGTTGAGCCGGTAGCCCAGCTCGGCGGCGGCGGCCAGCACCCGCTGGCGCACCTCGGCCGAGACGTAGGGCTCGTCGTTGAGCACCCGGGAGACCGTCTTCTGCGAGACGCCGGCCCGGCGGGCGACGTCCACCCCGCGGGGCGCGCCAGCGCCCGGGCCCCGGGTCGCCCCTCGTGCCATGACCGCTCTCCCCCGACCGTTTGACCGGACCGTTTGACCGGACCGTTTGACGACACCACCGTGGCGGGCTCCGCGTGTCGGGAGCACCGCGTATGACTGCGCAGTCATGTCTACGCAGTCAGGCCGCTCCCGTCAACACCGGGCCGCCGCCCGGCGGGCTCAGCGCGCGGCTGGCGCGGACGTGGAACGGCTGGTCAGGCCGGGTCGCGGACCACGAAGGCGCGGATCGCGGTCACCGCTGCGCCGCGGGCCCACTCGGTGAAGCTGTCGGGGCCGAGGGAGACCTCCAGCGTGTGGTGGTCCCGGTGGCGGCGCTGCCGGATGCCGTCGGCGAGCGCGGCCCGGGCGGCGCCGACCAGTTCGACGCCCTCGCCGGCGGCGATCACCGTCCGCACCCCGGTGAGGTTGGCGATGGTGCCGGCGACCGCGCCCAGCGCCCAGGCGGCCGAGCCGGCCACGCTCCGGCAGATCGGGTCGCCGGCGACGGCCAGTTCGGTGACCTCCCGCAGGGTGACCCGGCGCCGCAGGCCCTGGGCGGCGGCGGCCAGCAGCGACTGGGTGGAGAGGTGGGCGGCGAGGCAGCCGCGGTGCCCGTCGGGACACAACGGCCCGCCGGGGTCGAGCACATGGTGGCTGAAGCCGTTCAGGTCCAGCGCCGACAGGGGGCGCATCCGGCCGTCGAGGAAGAGCGCGTAGCCGATGCCGGCGCCGACCGTGACCAGGGCGAAGTCCCGGTGCCCGCGGGCCGCGCCGAACCAGTGCTGGGCGTGTGCCAGCGCGGCGACGTCGTTGTCCACCACGGTGGGCAGGCCGGTGGTCCGCCGGAAGAGCCGGGCCAGTGGGACGTCGCGCCAGCCGAGGAACGGGGCGTCGCACAGCTGCTCGGCCGTGCCGTCCGGGCCGGCCCCGCCGGCCGGTCGCGGGTGGCCGCCGAGGCTGACGCCGGCCGCCTCGGGCGGGCCGTCGGGCCCCATCTCGTCGAGCAGCCGGCGGGCCTGGGCGCAGACCGCCTCCGGGGTCCGGCCGGCCAGCGGCTCGGCGCGCTCGGCCAGGACGGTGGCCCGCAGGTCGGTGACGACGGCGTAGAGGTGGTCGGCGGTGAGTTTGACGCCGAGGAAGCGGTGGCCGTCGCCGGCGATGTCCAGCGGGCGGGTGGGCCGCCCGTTGTCCGGGTCGTGCACCACGCTGCGCTCCGCCACCAGCCCGGCCTCGACCAGCGGTTTGGTCAGCCGGGTGAGGCTGCCGCCGGAGAGGCCGAGGGTGCGGGCCAGGTCGGTGCGGGTGCCGGGCCCGTTGACCAGCAGTTCGCGGACCACCGGCCGGGCGGCCGGGGTCACGGTCCCCCAGAGGTCGAGCGCCGGGCGGCCCGCGGGGCGGTGGGGCCGCGGTCCCCGGCGGTCGTCGGTCATCCGGGCACCCCTACGCGGACGGCGCGGACGGTGGGGAGGACGCGGGCGGCGACGAGAACAGCCCGCGCCTGGGTTTTGATACGCAATTAACTATCTCCGTCCTGAGGGCCCAGCCGACCACTGATGCCGGGTTTCTCCGGTCAAGGGTAGTGACACTCTTCCCCCAGTGGCCTAGGTTGACTCCGGCACGAAACCAACTGCCCGGCTTGAGCCGTCCTGCGTCGGGACCGGCCGACAGCTGTCGGCCGACGCGAGGCCGCCCCGCGCCGGCCGGAGCACCGGGTCCAGGGGAGAGAGACAATGGCTGATCGACATCGCACCCGGTTGACCACCGCGCTGGCCGGCGCCGCACTGCTGCTGGCGGGCTGCGCCGGCGGGCCGGCGGACGGGGACGTGGTGACCCTGGACTACTGGTGCTGGAGCCAGGCGCAGGGCGCCAAGGTCGCGGCGTTCAACGCCGCGCACCCGGACATCCAGGTCCGGCACACCGACGCCGGCGGCGGCACCGACACCGCGACCAAACTGCTCACCGCCAGCCGGGCCGGCAACGCCCCGGACATCGCCTGCGTCGAGTACCAGACCGTCCCCGCGATGGTCGTCTCCGACGTACTGGCGGACATCGCCCCCTACACGGAGGCGGTGACCGACGAGTTCTCCCCCGAGATCTGGCAGATGACCAGGTTCGAGGGCGAGGTGTACGGCATCCCGCAGGACATCGGCCCGATGGTGCTGCTCTACAACCGGGCCAGGTTCGAGGAACTGGACATCCAGGTGCCGGCCACCTGGGAGGAGTTCGCCGAGGTCGCGGCGCAGGTGCGGGAGCGCGACCCGAACACCCACCTGGCGACGTTCGCCCCCACCGAGTTCGGCAACTTCGCCGGTCTGGCCCAACAGGCCGGCGCCGCCTGGTGGTCGGTGGCCGACCGGGAGTGGACGGTCGGCATCGACGACGAGCCGACCATGCGGGTCGCCGAGTACTGGCAGGACCTGATCGACCAGGATCTGGTCCGGTCCGAGCCGCTGCTCACCCCCGAGTGGAACAACCGGGTCAACCGCGGCGAGGTGCTCACCTGGCCGTCCGCGCTGTGGGCGCCCGGCGTGATCTACGGCATCGCCGAGGGCCAGGCCGGCGACTGGGCGATCGCCCCGCTCCCGCACTGGGAGGGGGACGGACCCGAGGTCGCGCTCCAGGGCGGCACCGCGCTCACCGTCACCAAGAACTCCGACCACCCGGAGGAGGCCGCCGAGTTCGCGATGTGGATGAACACCGCGCCGGAGGCCGTCGACCTGCAGATCGCCGACGGCCAGTACCCGGCCAGTCTCAGCGGGCAGGAGACCGCCGCCGCCAGCCCGGCGCCGCCGCTCACCGGCGAGCAGGAGGACTACTGGGAGGTGGCCGCCTACGCCGCCGACCACACCGTGCCCTCCATCGCCTGGGGCCCCAACGTCAGCACCGCGGCCGACGCCTACAACGACGCGGTCTCCGCCGCGGTCCGCGGGGGGCGGCCACTGGCCGAAGCACTGCGCGAGACCCATCGCACCGTGCTCGACGACATGACGCGCGTCGGCTTCGACGTCACCGACTGACTCCCCTCCACCCCGCAACGGACAGGGCATCCATGACCTCCACCACCCCGGCCGCCGACACCGGCCGGCCACGCCGCCCGGCGCGGGAGCGCCGGCGCGGCCCCCGTACCCGCGCGCCGTTCGTCCTGCTGGCCCCGGCCCTGGTGCTGTTCGCCGCCTTCGTGGCGATACCCATCGGCTACTCGCTCTTCCTGAGCACCCAGGGCCTGCGCATCGTGGACGAGGGCGTCTTCGGCATCCGCAGCGAGGTCTTCGTCGGCCTCGCCAACTACACCCAGGTGCTGGCCGACGGCGACTTCTGGGCCGGCTTCGGCCGCCTGACCCTCTACGGGCTGATCGCCGTCCCGCTCACCCTGGGCCTGGCGCTGCTCTTCGCACTGCTGCTGGACAACGCCAGCTCCCGCGCCCGCCGCTTCTCCCGCACCGCGGTGTTCATCCCCTACGCGGTGCCGGGCGTGGTCGCCTCGCTGATGTGGGGCTTCATGTACCTGCCGTCCACCAGCCCGTTCAGCTACGTCACCGACAAGCTGGGGCTGGGCACCATCCCGTTCCTGGACGGCGGCGCCATCTTCCCCTCGCTGGCCAACATCGCCATCTGGGGCGGCGTCGGCTTCAACATGATCATCATCTACACGTCCCTGCGCGGCATCCCCGCCGAGCTCTACGACGCGGCCCGCATCGACGGGTGCAGCGAGTGGCGGATCGCCTGGCGGATCAAGATCCCGCTGGTCGCGCCGGCCCTGGTGATCACCGGGCTGTTCGCCCTCATCGGCACCATCCAGGTATACGGAGAGCCCACCATGCTCAGCCCCATGACCAACGAGATCTCCCAGACCTGGGTGCCGCTCATGCAGATCTACCGGGACGGGTTCATCCGGGACGACCTGCCGCTGGCCGCCGCCGGCTCGGTGATCCTGGCCGTGGGCACCCTGGTCGTCTCGCTGGTGCTGCTCAAGGTCACCCAGCGCCGGGCGTTCGGGGGCATCCGATGAGCCAGGCCACCGCCACCCGACGCCGCGAGGGGCTGCTGCCCCACCAGCGGGCGAAGATCCTGCCCACCGTCGTCCTGCTGATCGGCGCGTTCTACGCCCTCATCCCGGTCGCCTGGATCGTGGTCGCGGCGACCAAGTCGAACGCCGAGCTGTTCTCCACGTTCACCTTCCAGCCGGGCACCGGCCTGTTCGACAACATCGGCGACCTGTTCGCCTACGGCGACGGCCAGTACCTGCGCTGGGCGGCCAACAGCCTGCTGTACGCCGGGCTCGGGGCCGTGCTGTGCACGGTCATCTCCACCGCCGCCGGCTACGCCTTCGCCAAATACGAGTTCCCCGGCCGGACCGGACTCTTCTACGCCATCCTGGCGGGCGTCCTGCTGCCCGGCATGACGCTGGCGATCCCGCAGTACATCATCATGACCAAGACCGACATGGTCGGCAGCTACTGGTCGGTGCTGCTGCCCGGGCTGATCTCGCCGTTCGGGATCTACCTGGCCCGGGTCTACGCGGACGCCTCGGTGCCCGACTCCACCATCGAGTCGGCGCGGCTGGACGGGGCCAGCGAGTACCGCATCCTGACCTCGATCGGCCTGCCGATGATGTTCCCCGGCATGGTGACCATCTTCATGCTGCAGTTCGTCGGCAGCTGGAACAACTTCCTGCTGCCGTTCATCATGCTCTCGGACGAGGACAAGTACCCGATCAACCTGGGCCTGTACACGCTGCTGGCCAAGGGCTCGGGGGAGCCGTCGCTCTACGGCATCGCCATCATCGGCACGGCGCTGTCCATCGTCCCGCTGATCCTGCTGCTGCTCTTCCTCCAGCGGTTCTGGCGGCTGGACATGATCAGCGGCGGCCTGAAGGGCTGAGCGGACTCCGCCCCCGCCCGGCCGCCGGCGACCACCCGTCGCCGGCGGCCGGTCGGGCGTCGCGGGGTCAGTCGCTGCGGGGTCAGTCGTCGCGGGGTCGGTCGTTCCCGGCCAGCTCCGCCGTCCACGCGGCCAGGTGCTCCGCCACCGGGCCGAGATCGAGCAGGCCGCCCTGCGCGCCGGCCACCTCGCCGGCCGCAGGGCGCAGCGCCTCGACCGCCCGGGCCAGCGCCGCGTGCTCGCCCGCCAGCAGCGCCGCCCGGCCCACCAGACACCACAGCGCCTCGCTCATCAGGTCCCGGGGCGGCGCCGGCAGCGCCCGCAGCGCCGCGCGGGCCGCCGCCCGCTCCCCCCGCCAGGCCGTTAGCAGCGGCCGCACCCACACCTCGTAAGGACCCCACTCCGCCGCCGGCACCTCGGGGAGCGGCCCGCCGTGCCGGAGCGCCAGGCTCAGCGCGGCCACCGCGGGCAGCCCGGCCGCCAGCCCCGGCATGCCGGCCCCGACCAGGGCCTCGGCGGCCCGCCGGTAGGCGGCCTCGGCCGCCGACGCGGACCCGGTGGCGGCCACCCGCGACGCCCGGTACCAGGTGGTGAACACCCCCACCAGGGCCAGCCCGTGCCGCTCGGCCAGCCGGTCGGCGGCGGTCGCGTGCCGGTCGGCGCCGGCCGGGTCGGCGAGCGCGGCCCTGGCCTGGAGCCGGATCAGGTGGCCCAACACCTCGTACCGCACCAGCTCGTGCCGCCGGGCCAGGTCGAGCACCTCGGCGCCGATCGCGTCCCGCCGGCCGGCCAGCCCGGTCCGCTCGAAGGTCTGCATCCAGACCCCGTTCAACGCGAAGGCCAGCAGCGGCCCGTCGGCCAGCCGCCGGGCGATCCGCTCCGCCTCGGCGGCGGCCCGGTACGCCCGGTCGGCCGTGGCCGGCCGGTCCACCGGCAGGGTGCCCCGGGACTCCAGCGCGACGGTGCCCAACAACCGGGCCCGCGCCCGCTCGGGGGCGCCGGCCGGCAGCGCGGCCAGCGTCCGCTCGGCCGCCGCGACCAGCCAACGCGCCTGCTCCGGGTCGTCGGCGCGGGTCCAGTTCGCCGGCACGTCGTAGATGCCGATCACCCGGGCGGTCAGCAGCGGGTCGCCGAGCTGCTCGGCCGCCGCGACCGCGGCCACCCGGTGCCGGCCGGCGGCCGCCAGCCCACCGCCGCCGGTGACCGCCAGGTCCCGCATCAGCCCGGCGGTGGACTCCAGCCGGGTGTGCGCCGACGGGGGCAGCGCCCGCTCGTAGGCCGCCGTGGCCTGCGCCCAGATCTGGGCGGCGCTGCCACCGGGGCCCGGGTCGAGGTGCTCGGCCTGCCGCAGCACGTCGGCCTCCAGCCGGCGCAGCCGCGGGCCCGGGTCGACGCCGAGCCGCTCGGCGAGGGTGTGCCGGGCGCGCCGCACCACGGCGAGCGCGTCGGCCTGCCGACCGGACCGGTAGAGCGCCAGCACCAGCAGCTGCCAGGCGTCCTCCCGCCACGGGTGCTCGCTGAGGTAGGCGTCCAGGTCGGGGACGGCCTCGGCGGCGGCGCCCAGCGCGATCTGCGCCTCGGCGCGGCGCTCGACCGCCTGGCAGCGCAGCTCGGCCAGCCGGCCGGCGGCGGTGCGGGCCCAGTCGGCCCCGGCCACGTCCGCGTAGGCCGGGCCCCGCCACCAGCCGAGCGCCTCGGTCAGCCGGGCCACCGCGGCGGCCGGCGGCAGCTCGGCGACGTCGGTCACCGCCCGCTCGAACCGCCAGGCGTCCACCCGCTCGTCGGCCAGCCGGAGCGCGTAGCCGGGGCCCTCGGTGACCAGCAGCCGGGGGCGGGCGCGCGGCGGCCGGTCGGGCTCCAGGGCGCGGCGCAGCGCGGCCACGAAGGTGCGGAGCGCGCTGACCGCGTCCTTCGGCGGCTCGTCCCAGAGGTCGGCGACCAGCCGGGGCACCGGGACCACCCGACGGCGCGCCACCACCAGCCGGGCCAGCACCGCCCGGTGCCGTGGCCCCTTCAGCCCCAGCGGCCGCCCGTCCGCGTCCCAGGCCGCCACCGGCCCCAGGACTCCCACCGTGACCCGCATCCGTCGCCGCCCGCCCTCTGCTTCCGTACTCCGGTCACCGTAACGCCGGGGGCGCGGCGCCGCCGGGCCCGGGCCGCTCGGGCGCGCTCATCGGTTGCTCATTCGCCGGCCCCAGGGTGGAAACCGGGCGCACGGGCCACCGGACCGGCCGGTGGCCGCGCCCACCGCACCACGAGAGGGACTCCCCATGACACCCACCATCCCCGGCTTCGAGCACCAGCGGGTGACCGTCGCCGACGGCGTCGCCCTGTCGGCCGCGGTCGGCGGCTCGGGGCCGCCGGTCGTGCTGCTGCACGGCTTCCCGCAGACCCACCTGATGTGGCGGCACGTCGCCGCCGACCTGGCGGCCGAGCACACCGTGATCTGCCCCGACCTGCGCGGCTACGGTGCCAGTGACAAGCCGGCCGAGGACGGCCCCGAGACCTACGCCAAGCGCACCATGGCGGCCGACGTGGTCGCCCTGTCCCGGGAGTTGGGGCACCGGCGGTTCGCGCTGGCGGGGCACGACCGGGGCGCGCTGGTGGCGTTCCGCGCCGCCCTGGACCACCCGCTGGCGGTCAGCCACCTGGCCTGTCTCGACGTGCTGCCGACGCTGGACATGTGGGAGGCGCTGCACGGGGTCAGCGCCGCGGTCGGCTTCCACCTGTACCTGATGGCGCAGCCGCCCGGGCTGCCGGAGCGGCTGATCGGGGCCGCGCCGGACGCGTTCTTCGGGCACTTCCTCGACCTCTGGACCAACGACCCCGAGGCGATCCCCGGCGAGGTGCGGGCGGCGTACCTCGCGGCCTGCCGGGCCGCGGTGCCGTCGATCGTGGCGGACTACCGGGCCTCGGCCGGGATCGACCCGGCGCACGACCGGGTGGACCGGGCGGCCGGCAACCGGCTGGCGATGCCGGTGACGGTGCTCCAGCAGGACTGGGGCGCCCAGCTGGGGTACGAGGCCGCCGCGCTGTGGGGCGCGTGGGCGCCCGACCTGGACCACCGCACGGTCTCCTGCGGCCACTTCATGGCCGAGGAGGCGCCGGGCACGGTGGCGGCGGCGCTGCGGGAGCTGCTGGCGCGCGGCTGAGCGGGCGGCTCGGCTCGCGTGCGGGCGACGGGGCCGAGCGGACGACGCGGCGCGGGCCGCTGGACGGCCCCGCTGAACGGGGCGCGGCGAACGGGATGCGGCGGATGGAGTGCGGCGAACGGGGTGGGACCGGCTGCCGGGAGTGCCGGCGGCTCGGATACCGTGGGCCGACTCGTCCGCCGAGGAGGTATCCGTGCCGGTCAGCGTCCGTCCGCCCGAGAGCGTCGCCGACCGCCCGCCCCGGGTGCCCGGGCGGTGCCGGCCGTGACCGAGTGGGTGCAGTGGCCGCTGATCGCGGCGGCCGGGTTCTGGGCCGGCATGATCAACGTGGTGGTCGGCTCCGGCACGTTGGTGACCTTTCCGACGCTGACCCTGTTCGGCTATCCGCCGCTGGTGGCGAACGTCTCGAACAACATCGGCCTGGTCGGCGGCGGGCTGTCGGGAACGTTCGGGTACCGAGCCGAACTGGCCGGCCAGCGCCGGCTGGTGCGGGCGCTGCTGCCCGCCTCGCTGCTCGGCGGTGTGGCGGGCGCGCTGCTGCTGCTCCTGCTGCCGGCCGAGGCGTTCGGGACGATCGTGCCGCTGCTGGTGGCGGCGGGCCTGGTGATGGTGGTCGCCGGCCCGGCGGTGCGGCGCCGGGCGGAGCGCCGGCGGGCGGGGGCCGAACCGCGCCCGCCGACCGGGCGGCGACTGGCCGGGGTGGCGGCGGCGGTCTTCGGCCTGGGGATCTACGGCGGCTACTTCGGGGCGGCGCAGGGCATCCTGATCGTGGGCCTGCTGAGCGTGCTGACCTCGGACTCCCTCCAGACCATCACCGGGCTGAAGAACCTGCTGACCACCGGCGTCAACGCGGTGGCCGCGGTGACCTTCATGCTGGTCACCTGGGAGGCGATCGACTGGGTGGTGGTCGCGCTGATCGCGACCGGCGCCACCGCCGGCGGGCTGGCCGGGGCGCGCTTCGGGCGGCGGCTCTCGCCCGGCGTGCTGCGCGGGCTGATCGTGGTGGTGGGCGGGGTGGCCCTGGTCAACATGGTGTTCTTCGACTGACCCGACGGGCGGCGCCGGCCGTTTTGGGGTGCGTCGATGGCCTGGCACCTCTTGGCAGCACCGGTTAATTCATATTTAATGAGCCAGTGTGGTGTTCCCGACACCACCGCCCAACCAGCTGTCCCCGAACCGCGTCTGGAGCGTGCCGTGGCATCCGCACCCCCGAGCCAGGGCCGGTTCGCCGGCCGCTGCGTCCTGGTCACCGGCGCCGCGTCCGGCATCGGCGCGGCCACCGCACACCGGCTGGCCGCCGAGGGCGCCGGCGTGGTGGTCGCCGACGTGCGGCCGGACGCCGGAGCGGCCGTGGTGGCCGAGATCGAGGCGGCCGGCGGCCGCGCCCTCTACCAGCGCTGCGACGTCGGCGACGAGGCCCAGTGGACGGCCACCGTCCAGGCCGCCGGCGCACACTTCGGCCCGGTCGCCGGCCTGGTCAGCAACGCCACCACGGTCACCATCGCGGCCGCCGACCAACTGGCCCCCGCCGACTGGGAACGCCAGCTGACGGTCGGCCTCACCGGCTCCTACCTCGGCTTCCGGGCCTGCCTGCCGGACCTGCGCCGCACCGGGGGCAGCGCCGTGCTGGTCTCCTCCGTGCACGCGCTGGTCGGCCTGCCGGGACGGCCGGCCTACGCCGCCGCCAAGGCCGGACTGACCGGCCTCACCCGGCAGTTGGCGGTCGAGTACGGCCGGGAGGTGCGGGTCAACGCCGTGCTGCCGGGCCCGGTGCTGACGCCGGCCTGGGACGGCATCGGGGAGGCCGACCGGCGCGCCTCGGCCGAACAGACCGCCGCCGGCCGGCTGGGCCGCCCCGAGGAGGTGGCGGCGGCCATCGCGTTCCTGCTGCACGAGGACGCCTCGTTCGTCACCGGCGCCTCCCTCGTCGTCGACGGCGGCTGGAGCGTACTCAAGGGCGGGGCCTGACCGGCCGGCCCCCTTATCCCGACCCCCACCCGCACAGGCCAGGAGCGTCCTTCGTGAAGATCACCCGCATCGAGACTTTCGCCATCCCGCCCCGCTGGCTGCTGTGCCGGGTGGAGACCGACGAGGGCGTCGTCGGGTGGGGCGAGCCGGTCGTGGAGGGCCGGGCCGCCACCGTCCGCACCGCCGTGGGTGAGCTGGCCGAACTCCTGATCGGCCAGGACCCGTCGCGGATCGAGGACCACTGGCAGGTGATGACCAAGGGCTCCTTCTACCGGGGCGGCCCGGTGCTCTCCAGCGCCGTCGCCGGCCTCGACCAGGCACTGTGGGACATCGCCGGCAAGACCCTCGGGGTGCCCGTGCACGTGCTGCTCGGCGGGCCGGTCCGGGACCGGGTGCGCGCCTACAGCTGGGTCGGCGGGGACGAGCCGGCCGAGGTCGCGGACGCGGTCGCCGCCCAGGTGGCGGCCGGCTTCACCGCGGTGAAGATGAACGCCAGCGGCCGGATGAACCGGCTGGCCACCGTCGCCGACCTGGACCAGCTGCTGGAGCGGGCCGCGGCGGCCCGCGGGGTGCTCGGCCCGGACCGGGACTTCGCGCTGGACTTCCACGGCCGGTTCAGCGTCGCCAACGCCCGCCGGGTGCTGCCGCACCTGGCCGACAGCGCCCCGCTCTTCGTCGAGGAACCCCTGCTCCCCGAGTACAGCCACCTGTTGGGCGGCCTGGTCGAGACCTCGCCGGTGCCGCTGGCCACTGGCGAGCGGCTGTTCTCCCGCACCGACGTGCTGCCGGCGCTGCAGGCCGGGGTGGCGGTACTCCAGCCGGACCTCTCACACGCCGGCGGGATCTCCGAGGTGCGCCGGATCGCCGCGCTGGCCGAGACCTTCGACGTGCCGGTGGCCCCGCACTGCCCGCTGGGCCCGGTCTCGCTCGCCGCCAGCCTGCAGATCGCCTTCGCCACGCCCAACTTCCTGATCCAGGAACAGAGCATCGGCATCCACTACAACACCGGCGCCGAGGTGCTCGACTACGTGCTGGACCGGGAGGTGTTCCGGTTCGACGAGGGGCACTTCCGCCGGCCCACCGCGCCCGGCCTGGGCATCGAGGTCGACGAACGGGCCGTCCGGGCGGCCGACAACAGCGCGCCGGACTGGCGCGGGCCGGTCTGGCGCCACCCGGACGGCTCGTTCGCCGAGTGGTGACCGGCCGGGCGGTGAGCGGCCCGGTGTTGAACGGCCCGGTGTTGAACGGCCCGGTCGTGAACCGGCCGGTGCTGAACAGCCCGGGGGCGAACGGCCCGGTCCTGAACGGGCCGGTGCCGAACAGCCCGGCAATGAGCGGCCCGGTGCTCAACGCCGGTGCGGCCCGGAGGACGGCCGCGCGGCGGACGGCGCGCGGAACCGGGCGGCGCGGAGCGAGATCAGTGGCGCGGAGCGAGAACGAAGGAGCCTGTCGATGAAGCACGAACCGTTCCTGGCGCGGCTGCGCCGCGACCGGCTGGCCGCCATCGTGCGCGGCCGGGACGCCGGGGCCGCGCTGCGCACCGTGCTGGCACTCGCCGAGGAGGGCGTCGGCCTGGTCGAGGTGTCGCTCACCACCGCCGACGCCTGCCGGGTGATCGCCGAGGTCCGCCGGGAGGTCGGGGACGACGCGCTGATCGGCGCCGGCACCGTGGTCACCGCCGACGACCTCGCCCGTGCCCGGGACGCCGGTGCCAGCTGGATCGTCACGCCCGCCCTCGGCACCGGCGTGACGGCCGCGGTCGAGGCCGAACTCCCGGTGTTGGCCGGCGCGTTGACGCCCACCGAGTGTGTGGCCGCGATGGCGGCCGGGGCCACCGCGGTCAAACTCTTCCCCGCCGGACCGGCCGGCGGGCCCGCCTACCTGCGGGCGCTGCGCGACCCGTTCCCCGAGCTGCCGGTGGTGCCGGTCGGCGGGGTGGACGCGGCGGCGGCCGAACAGTATCTGGCCGCCGGCGCGTTGGCCGTCGGCGTCGGCGGGCCGCTGGTCGGTGACGCGGCGCACGGCGGCGACCTGACGCGACTGCGCGCCCGGGCCCGGGCGTTCACCGCCGCCCTGGCCGGCGCCGGCGGCGCGTCGTGACCGGCGGCACGGCGCCGGTGGCGGCGCTCACCTTCGGGGAGGCGATGCTCTCCCTCCAGGCGGACGGGCCGCTGGCGGTCGGCGCCCGGCCGCGGGCGACGGTCGCCGGGGCCGAGGCCAACGTGGCGATCGGCCTGGCCAGGCTCGGGCACCGGGTCTCCTGGGCCGGACGGCTGGGCGCGGACGAGCCGGGTCGGCTGGTGCTGCGGACGCTGCGCGGCGAGGGGGTGGACGTCAGCCACGCGACCACCGACCCGGCGGCGCCGACCGGCGCGATGCTGCGCGAACGGCGGGTCGCCGACCTGGCCCGGGTGCACTACTGGCGCGCCGGTTCGGCCGCGTCCCAACAACAGCCCGAACACCTGCGCCCGGCGCTCGCCGCCGGCGCCCGGGTGCTGCACCTGACCGGCATCACCGCCGCGCTGGGCCCGGGCCCGCTGGCCGCCGTGCTGGCGGCGGCCCGGCACGGGCGGGCGGCCGGCTGGCGGGTCGTGCTGGACGTCAACCACCGGGCCCGGCTGTGGGACATGGCGGCGGCCGCCGCCGCGCTGCGCCCGCTGCTGCCCTGGCTGGACGTGCTGATCGCGTCCGCCGACGAGTTGCCGGTGGTCGCCGGGGACGCCGGCGCCGACGAGGCCGCCCGGGTGGCCGAGCTGCTGGCCGGTGGCCTGGACGAGGTGGTGGTCAAACGGGCCGGGGACGGCGCCGGGTTGTTCACCGCCGCCGGCGGCCGGCACGCGGCGCCGGCCCGGGCGGTGCCGGTGCGGGACACGGTCGGCGCGGGCGACGCGTTCTGCGCCGGCTATCTCTCCGGCCTGCTCGACGGGTTGGGGCCGGCCGAGCGGCTGGACCGGGCGGTGACCTGCGGCGCGTTCGCCGTCGCCGGGGACGGCGACTGGGAGGGACTGCCCCACCGGGACGAACTGCCCCTGCTGGACGCGGCACCCGGCGACGCCGTCCGCTGACCCGATCCCGTCCCCCGCACGGCTGCCCGCCCACCCGAGGAAAGCATCAGGTAAGCGTCGGGTAGGAGGCTGCGTCCCGGAGATACCAAGCCCCGGTGCGCTGTGGTGCGCCCCACCGCACCGGGGCCGGAACACGGGGGACAGTGGTGGAGCACCAACGTCGCGCGACGCACGGCACGATCGCGGGGGCCCTGGTGGCCGTGCTGCTCGCCGGGGGATGCGGCGGGAACGAGGAGTCGGGGCCGCCCGGGAACACCTTCGGCGGGGACGGCCCGGCGGCCGGCCCGTCCGAGAGCGGGATCATCGCCAGCTGGGAGAACGCCTGCGCGGTGCACGACGTCGAGGCGATCAGGGAGTTCGTGACTCCACCCACGCGTTAACGCGCGGGCTTCCTGCGTCGGTGGCTAGGCCGCCGCGCGGAGGGCCAGCCCGGCCCGGTTGAGGACGTTCGTCGCGCCGACGTGGTCCGCGTTGGCCGCGAACCCGCACGCCGTGCACTGGAACC
>NZ_JAVREO010000025.1:0-99198 GCF_031845445.1 Streptomyces chisholmiae
TCTGCTCGGCCAATGCTCGGCCGAACGGTCGGCGATCACAGAGGCGGGCCCGCCGACTCTCCGCCTGGGCGCTCGGGCCGCTCGGGCAGCTGGTCCGTCTCGTGGGTGAGCCAGCGCAGGAAGTCGCGAATGGCGGCACTGCGCTGTCCCGGGCCGAGCATCTCGCCGGCCCTCGACCATAGTTCGGCCTCGATCCGCACCGTCTGGCGCGGCGTCTTCTCTGCGTTGGGCATCAGCGGCTCTTCCGGGGTGTCATGGCGCCCGAGACTACGCCTTGCGGTGTCATGACACCAGGGGTACGGTGTCATGACACCTCGGTCTTCCACCCGGGGTGACGAATGCAACTTGAGAACCCTGCCCTGGAGTCCGTCACCGGACTCCAGGGCAGGGACGGCCGACAGCCCGGGGCTTCCACACACCCAGGCGGGCCTGACCGCACACCCTGACGAGACCAGGAGTCCGGCTGCCATGAATCGTCCCATGAGCGCGCCTGAGCGCGCCTACCCACTGCCCCACCCGGACAGCGCCTCGACCTTGCCGCGGTTCACCCTCGGCCTGGTGCTGGACATCGCCGACGTCCTGGAGCGCCACGGCTTCCCGCCGGTCCGGGCTGGCGAAGACCTCCTTGACCTTCACACGGCCCTCTACCGCTTCCTGTACGGCTCGGGCGGTGGCCAGCGGTGAGCGGGCCCAACCAGATGCCCGAGGGGCTGCGGGAGCTGCTGGATGCCGTTCACGAGGTGCTGGACGTGCCGGTCCACGTCCGGGCCGAGGACGAGACCGTGGCCCACCGTCTGCGCTACACGCGGGTCGTGATCGCCCGTGAGGCGTTGCGCCGTGCCCTCGCCGACGAGCGGCCGGGGCCGGCGGGGTGGGCGGCCGACGCCGCAGCGGCGCGGGCGATGGCTGCCGAGTACCCGGTGACCTACGCCGTGTGGCCGGAGCTGCCCGGCGGTGACCTGTGACCGGAACCCTCCCACCCCTGCCCGCGGACTGGCCGGTGTGGGCGGCCGGCGCGGCCGTCGTGATCGCGGGCTGCTGGCTGGTGGCGCTCGCCGTCGCCGCGGCCCGCCGGCGGCTGGCCGGCACTCCGGCGGCGGTGGTTGTCACCGCCGTGGCGGCGGCCGGCTGCACCGCCTACAGCGGCGACACCAGCTGGCGGTTCGCCGAGCACCACCTAGAGATGGTCAGCACCCCCGAGCGGGCCGCGCTGTTCGCCGCCGGGGAACTGGCGCTGGTTGCCTGCGCCCTGATGGCCCGCCAGTCGCTCGCGGACACCGGCTCGCCGGGCACACCCGGTGTCCTGGTGTGGGTCATCAGCAGCGTCCAGGTGATCCCGGCGTTCGCTGAGGGCGGGGTCGTCGGCGGTTTGGTCCGTGCGTTCTTCGGCCCGATCTTGGCGGCCGTGTTGTGGCACCTCGCCATGGGGATCGAGATTCGGCACGCCCGCCCCGACACCGCCAGCCACGGCCTGCTGGCCACGCTCAGCCGCGACTTGCGGGAGCGGGCCTTGTCCCGCCTCGGCGTCGCCCGCAGGGGCAGGGACGCCGCGCAGATCACCCGCGACCGAGCGACCGCCCGCGCTGTCGCCCTCGCCGCGCACCTCGCCGCCCTCCCCGGGGACGCCCGGCGCCGGCGGGCCCGCACCGAGCGCCGCCTGTCCCGCGCGGTCGCCGCCGCCGAGGTCGGCACCAACCAAGTGCAGCGCCGAGCCCTGCTGGATGCGCTCGCCGCCCGCCGAGGAGCTGCGCAACTCGCCGCCGTCGACGTGCCCGACCTGTGGACCCCGCCCGAGGCGCACCCGGCCGGGGACTCGCCGCGCGCTCTGGCGGGTGCTGAGCTGCGGCGGATGCACCCGGTGGATGCGGTGCGGGCCGTGGCGGATGCGCACCCAGATGCGCATCCCGCGCTGGTCGCCAGCATCGCGACCGAGCACGGCGTCCCGTGCTCCGAAGTCCAGGCCAAGATGGTCATTCGGCAGCGGGGGCGCGCCCTCGACATGGCGACCGGTGTCCCCGAGATGCGCTCGGGCACCGCATCCGGTGCTGGTCAGCCCGACGACGCGCGCACCGGCGCCGAGGTGCCCCAGCCCGAGCCGGATGCGGCCCCGGACGCGCATCCGGAGGGGGAGCCCGAGCACGCGGACGACGAGGACGACCTCCACCCCGACCCGCGGCTGCCCGAGGCCCGGGAGATCGATGCGGCGCACCGCGCCGAGCACGGCCGGCCCGCTGGGCTGCGCATCCTCCAGCGAGAGATGCGCATCGGCCAGCAGAGGGCGCAGCGCATCCGGGCGCAGCTCTGACCGCGCGGCCACCGCCAGCGCGGTCAGGTGAGCATCCTGGGGCCAGCCCGAGCACGGCAGCGCCCCCAGCAACCACCGATTGGTTGCTGGGGGCGTTTGTGCGTGTGGGTCAGTGGGGGATGGCGTTGGGCAGTTCACGGTAGAGGGGGGTACGGGGTCGGTCGGGCGTGGTGGGGAGGCGTTCGGCCACCAGGGGGTGAAGCAGGCGTCGCGCCTGCTGGATGGTGACCAGGTGCCAGCCGTCGATCTCCTCGACCTGGAGCTGCACCTCCTGTAGCGCGTCGGGTGGTAGCGGCGACGTGGTGAAGAGGAGAGCGAGCCGGGGGCGGCCGGGGGTCCGGGGCGGTATCCAGTCGGCGGCGAGTAGGGCGCCGGGGTGCACATGCAACCCCAGCTCCTCGCGCACTTCGCGGCGGGCTGCCTGGCGGGGGGACTCGCCGGGCTCGACCAGGCCGCCGGGGAGCTGCCAGCGCCGACTACGGGCCGCCCGCACGATGAGTACCCGCCCGTTTTGGTCGTGGACCAGGGCGGCGCTGGTGATGGCGAGGGTGGCGGCCGGCACGGATCGGTCTCCCTTTCTGAGGTAGGTGGCCGGCCGGGCCCGGGTGACTCGTCCCGGGTCCCGGCCGGGGGCGGCGGGTTGCATGCCGCCGCCCGCCCCGCGCGTGCATCGCCCAAACGCTGCGCGGGGAGCTGATGGTCAGCGGCCGGTCAGCCGGTTGGCGATGTCGGCAGCATCGCCCAGGGCCTCGTCTCGCTCCTCGGGTGTGGCGTCGCTGGACCTGATCGTGTTCGCGGCATCCCCGAGTGCGGCGACATGGGCGAGAAGCTCGTCGTCGGGCATGTCGTCAGCTGGGCGTCCGGTCATCGGGTGTGGGGTCCTCTCTGTCGGCCGGGGGCCGCGTGGTGAACTCGCGCATCGCCCACAGCAGCACGGCGAGATAGCCGGCGCTGACGGTGGTGGACAGCAGCATCACGAGCACGGGGCCTCCGGTGGGTGGCGGCTGCTCTGTGAGAGCGGCCGGGTGGGCACCCCCCGCCCGGGCCAGGGGGGCGGCTACCGGGCGGGGGGTGGGTCTGGGCGGCTACTGGCTTACGCGCCCGGGGCGGTGGCGGTCGCGCCTGCGGGGCCGGCCTCCAGGGCGTGCACGAGCTGCTGGGCCACGGGCAGGCCGATCCGGCCTAGCTCGATCATGGGTGTGGTGTCGGTGCGCGTGGCGGTCAGCGTGTCGAGTCGGAGACTCGGCAGCGTGATGCCGTGCGCCGCCAGGGCGGCGGCCAGGTCGCGGACAACGGCGTGCTCCCCGTTGTCCGGTACAGGGGTGAGGAGGTGGTCAGGGGGCGCCATCGCCTTCGGCTCCTTCGGTGTGTGGGTGGTGCGGCCCTGTCGCGGTCGGCCGCCTGCGGTGGGGGTGGGGTTGGGTGGCCCGCCCCCGGGGGTGGGGGCGGGCCGGCCCTGCCGCCGGCGAACGGACGGCCGCCAGCAGGGAGTCTGAGAGTCAGCCGCCGCGGGGCGGGCGGCCTGGGTGCGGCTTCACGGGATGAGCCCCCGCATCTGGCGGTCGACGGCGGCCTGGAGTACGGACACGTCGGTCAGGGCGTCACCGGCCGGGCGGCTGTGCCAGCTCACCGCAGGGCCGCCGTCCCATGGTTCGTGGACCAGCTCGGCGGCCGGGACGGCCAGGCGTCGGCCGGTCGTGACGATCTCCACCCAGCCGGGCCAGCCGGGCCAGCCGGGCCAGCCGGCTGCCGACCCGACCGGCACGAGCCAGGTCAGGGTGATGGTCACGAGATTGCGGATCGCGGGGGCTTGGCCGCTGGATGTACCCATGGCGGCGACCAGGTCCATGCCCCGGCCGAGCGGGAGCCGGACGGCGTCCCACCACTGCCCTGCGGGGAGCACGTCCACGCCGGCCGCCTCGGTAGGCATCCATTCTGGTCGGGTCATCGCCGCATCCCGGCCAGCGTGGCGTGGAGTTCGCGCAGCAGTTGGTCGGGCGGGGCGATCACGGCCCGCTCGCCGGGCGGCATCGTCCAGTGCAGCGGCGGGGGTTCGGTGTGGCGGCCGGTGCGCGCGGCCGGCGCTGGCGGGATCTCCATGTGCCCCTCGGTCAACAGCTCCATGCCGGCCGGCACGTCGGCGGGTTCGAATGACCCCACGGGGACCAGCCAGGCCAGGGTGTCGGTCCGCGGCTCCACGATCGCCGGGGCGTAGGACAGTCCCCCCGCGGTCGACCAGACCTGCCGCCGAGGAGCCCGCAGCGCGTGCCACCAGCGGCCGACGGGCAGCCAGGTGACGGCCCGGGCGGGCATCCACTCGGCGACCCGGGCGGCGTGGATCGCCGACATCAGCACAGTCGGGTCGGTGAGCCCGCGGCGCCTGCCCGGCGACGTGGCCCAGTGGATCACTGGGTGCACCGCTGCCCGGCCGTCGTAGACGTGTTCCGCGGGCGGGACCAGCACGGTCCGGCCGGATGGCAGGCGCCGGATGCCTGGGGGCAGACGCCACCAATTCACTGCCTCGCCCGGCACCAGCCACGTAAGCGTTGCCGACCGGCAGTTGTGGATGCCCGGCTGTCGCCGCATCCGCTCCAGGAGAGTCCGCCACTGGGGCAGCTGCGCCTGGACGGCGTCCCACATGATCCCGGCCCGGGCTGGGGTGACAATGTCGCCCTCCCGCTCGGTCGGCAGCCAGCCGGGGCGGTCCGGTTTCTGGTCGTCGTGCTCCACGGTGAGCCTCCGGGATGCGTGGGGAGCTGAGGGCAGAAGCGTCCCCGGAGATGCGAGGTTTGGGGATCTCCGGCGGGGGTTACCGCCTCGGTAATAGACTCACCGCTTTCCGTAGGTGACGATCTGTAGCGTTGCGGAGGTGGCGCACATGACCACACCACCCCAGTTCGACACGGCCTTACTGGACCGCCCCGACCTGCAACGCGCCCTCGCCGAACACGACTTCGCCGCTGCCTTCGCGCTGATCCGCAAGTACGGTGGCCTGAGTCAGAACAAGATCGCGTCGGCCTGCCAGCTCACCCCCGGCAAGGTGTCAACGATCATCCGGGGCACCCACAAGGTGACCTCCTATGACGTGATCGCGCGCATCGCCGACGGCCTGCGCATCCCCGGCCACATGCTCGGCCTCGCCCAGAGACCCTGGGAGTCCGCGAGCGCGCCGCACCCCCCGCCCACGACGGCCGCGCACCCAGCCGCCGACGGCCCATGGTCTCCGGCAGCAACGCGCGAGCGCGTCGCCCGTGTGACGAGGAACGATCTGCTCATGGACCGCCGCACCGCCACCCGCTCGCTCGTCGGCATCGCGATGGGCGCCAGCCTTCTGGACGACGTTGAGGAATGGCTGACCCCCGCGCCCAAGGGCGACGGCCGACGCGTTGGGCGGCTCGGCACGCGCGAGGTGGAGCAGCTGGAGGAGACGGCACGCGTGATGCGTCAGTGGGACCGCCGGCACGGCGGCGGCCTGCGTCGCCGCGCCGTTCTCGGACAGCTCGCCGAAGTTGCCGACGCGGCAGCAGAACACCAGGCCGAGGACATCGCGCGCCGGCTCTACCGCGTGATGGCCGACCTGGCGGGGACGGCGGCGAGCATGGCCTGGGACAGCGGCCAACAGCGGGACGCACAGACGTACTACCGCCTCGCGCTGCGATCCGCGCACGCAGGAGACGACCGAGCGCTGGGCGCCAACGTGCTGGCGGGAATGGCCCGGCAAATGCTTCACGACCACGACCGGCCCCAGGATGCCCTTGAACTGGTGCGGATGGCGCAGCACGGCTCACGGAACGTCGCGACACCACGGGTCTCGGCGATGCTGTACACCCGCGAGGCGTGGTGCTACGCCTCGGCCGGACGCGTGGGGGCGTTCCGCCGGGCGATCGATCAGGCATCCGAGGCGCTCGCCGAGGCCAGCCCGAGCATCGAGGAGCCCTACTGGATCGGGTACTTCGGCCCGTCCGAGGTAGCCGGCGTCGCCGGGAACCGGCTGCTGACTCTGGCGCGCCGGGAACCTGCCCGCTTCGCTGAAGAGGCGAGTACCGCGATCCGGACTGCCGTAGAGCAACGGGGGCCGGAGGGGGTGAAGAGTCGCGCGCTCGACCTGGCGGGGCTGGCCGAGTGCTCGTGGCTGCTCGGCGACACCCGCTCCGCGTTGGAGCAGACCCACCAAGCGGCGAACGCGGCGGAGGCCACGCAGGCATCCCAGGTACGAGCGAAGTTGATGCGGCTGTACCCCTATACCGCGCGGTATTCCACCCCGGAGGCGCGCGAGGCGCGCGACCGTCTCAGGGCGCTACCGTCGGACTGACACTTCACCCCCGAGGGAGAGCACGATCATGACGACGATCGCCGTGACCGGGCACATGGACCTGACTACCGAGACGGTGGCGCTGGTGCGCGCCGAGCTGCGGGCGCTACTGGGCCAGTACGCCCCGGCCGATCTGGTCGGGGTCTCGTGTATCGCCGCCGGCTCCGACTCGCTGTTCGCCGAGGCCGTGCTGGACGCGGGCGGCCAGCTGGTCGTCGTGGTTCCGGGGCGGGACTACCGAGAGCGCAAGGTGAAGCCCGACGAGGCAGAGCTGTACGACCGCCTGGTCACTGCGGCGGCAGAGGTGCACACGGTGCCGATCGATCGCGCGAGCCGGGAAGCCTACGAGGCAGCCGGTGCGGAACTCCTGCGCCGGGCCGACCGGATGGTGGCCATCTGGGACGGGCAGCCGTCCAACGGGCGTGGAGGGACCGCCCACACCGTCGACCAGGCGCGCGCGGCTGGTGTGCCCGTGGACGTCGTCTGGCCCGACGGCGCAGCACGGCGGTAACGCACGGAGAAAGGGGCCCCGTTCACCGACGAACGGGGCCCCTCGTTACGCCTCGGCGGTGAGGTTGATGTGCAGGCGCTCGCCGCCGGGGTTGCCGCCGACGATCCAGCAGCGGGACGCGACCTGGTTTCCGGTCTCGACGTCGGCCAGCCGGCCGGCGTCGTCCGTGATGGTCTTCAGGTGCAGCACGTCGTCGCCGACCGCCGGCGCCGCCGGCAGCTCGGCCGTCCACGACCGGCCGGTGTCCGTGTCCATGTAAATGAGCATGTCCCCTCCGGAGGGTTGGGCTGCTGAGGACGGCCCGGCCGGGACCACACCCAGTGCACCAGCGGGACGGCCGGCCGAGCAACTGCTGGGCGTTAGCGGTTCGTTAGCGCCCCAGATGGGCATGACGAACCGCCCCCGCTCTCCCGGAGGAGAGCGGGGGCGTGGTGCTTCGGGGTCAGCCGATCCAGCGCGCAGGAGTTCACCACTGCCGCCGTGCCGGGTCCAGGGCGCCGAGGAGCGTCCCGGCCGGCGGGGCATCTCCACCGGTCGGCTGGCAGGCGTAGTCCGTGCTGCCCGTGGCCACCGGGGTGCACCGGTACGTCGTGCCGTCCGGCCCCGTCCAGGTCCAGGCGGCCGGCGGCGGGCCGGCGGGGCCGCGCTCGCCGGTGGGGCCGCGGTCTCCCTGCGGCCCGGCTGGGCCCGCGGGTCCGGGGTCACCGGCAGGGCCGGGGGGCCCAGCTGGGCCGTCGGCCCCGTCGGGGCCCGGCTCTCCGTCGTCCCCGGGGTCGCCGGCCGGGCCGTCGCCGCCGTCCGCCCCGGGCTCTCCGTCCTCACCGGGCAGGCCCCGAGGGCCGGGTGGCCCGACCGCGCCCCGGTCACCCGGCGGCCCGGCCGGCCCCGGCGGCCCCATCTCGCCGGACTCGCCGCGGCTCCCCGGCGGCCCGGCGACGGGTTCGGCGCCGAGCTGCTGCACCTGGGCGGCGAGGGCGTCCCGAGCGCGGTTGGCGTCCCGCAGGTCGCCGGCGAGCTGCTGCATCGTGATGACCACCCAGGCCAGCACCGCGACGGCGCCGACCACGCCCAGGGCGTAGGCGAGGTCGCCTCGTGTCCTCCTCTTCACGCGGACCCCGCCCCCCTGGCTGAGAGGTACACCTGGAGCAGCAAGAGCAGCACCGGGGCGACGAGCGCAGAGAACGCCAACCGGCGGTCCGCCGCGCGGCGGCGGTCCCGCTCGGCTTGGCCCGCCTCAACGGCCGCCGCTCGGGCTGCGGCTTCCGCTATGTCTTTCTCCAAGGTCTTCATGCGCAGCTCGAAGATGTCCAAGCTGACCTTGCCGTCGAGCCGGCCGGCGAGTTGGTGCAGGTCTTCCTTGAGGTCGGCGTGGACGTCCGCGAGACGTCGCGCCACCTCGCCCAGGGTCGGCTCATCGGCCACGGTCACCCCCTCGTCAGGATCGCGGCAGTCCGGCGGCGGCCGGCGGCGTGGGCGTCTCGGTCGCGCCGGGCCCGCCCGGGGTGGCCACGGCGGTCAGCACCGCGAGGAGCGCGGCGCCGGCGGCCGTCGCCAACGCAGGGCCCCAGTCCACCGTCAGCAGATCCACGGCGCCGGCGCCCAGCACCGCCACGAGGGTCTGCGCGGCGGTGCGCACCGCGCGCTCCAGGGTGGCTCTCCACCAGGTCCAAGTCGTCATCGTTGTGTCCTCTCGGGTCACGCCGGCCACGCCAGCAGGGACGCGGTCAGCTCGTCTATCTGGATGGGCGCGCTGCCCGTGGCCAGCACCTCGGCCACCAGGCGGTTGTCGTCAGAGCCGGGCAGATGGCCCTGCCAGTGGTGCGCCGCGTGCAGCCGGCCGCCGTCGTGCACGGGGCTGCTGATCGGCCAGCTCTTCGCGCGGGCCCACTCCTGCCCCGGGCGCCGGTGGTTCCGGGCGACGCGCAGCTGGATCTCCTGGCCGCGTGCGAGCCCTTCAGCTCGGATCGCGAAGTCCAGCGAGAACGTGTGCTCCCCCTTGAGGAGCGTCTGCGCGAGGTCGCGGTCGGACCAGCCCTTCTCCGGTGCCCACACGCGGTCCCACGTGATCGTGTACCAGTCGCCCGGCGTCAGCGTCACCGGGTTCCGGCGCTCGTAGTACAGGTGCATCGGGGCCTCCTTGGGCCGCTCGTTGGGCGGGTTGGTGTCGCCGGGGCTCCAGTCGGCCGGATGCTTGAGGCGTTCGGCGACGCGCCGGCGGACGTCGCGCATCGTGATGCCGGGTCCGCGCGGGTCGACCTTGCCCGGCTGCCACTCGGAGTGGCCGATCACGGAGGTGTCGCCGGCCTTCCCCCAGCCGTGCGCGCGCAGGATCGCCGCCGAGGCGCGCACGACCGCCTCGACTTGCGCGGCCGGCCACGGGTCGCGGCCGTCGCCGAGGTTCACTGCCTCGAAGCCGTAGAACCGCGCGTTCCCGTCCGTGTCGGCCTCGTTGTCGGCCGGCAAGGCGCGCTCCGCGATGACCGCGGCCAGCACGTCGCCGTCGCCCAACCCGGCGTGGTTCGCGCGACCGTTGCCGACGAGGTAGACCGTGCCGTCCTTGGCGATCACGCCGTGGCACAGCGGTCCCGGCAGCGCCGAGTGGCCGTCGTAGCAGAGCCGGACGGAGGCGTCGGTGCCGCTGGTCACGGTGTGGTGGATCATCACCCCGTGGACCGGGCCCCAAGGGCCCTTCGCGTTGCGGTTGTTGCTGCGCCAGGAGCGGTGCTCGACCACGCGCACGCCTTCGGCGCGGAGGGCGGCCAGCAGCCGGTCAGCGGACAGCGGGGTGGCCATGGCCACCACCTCCAGACATGGGACAGCCCCGCAGCCGGACGGCGGCGGGGCGGGGGTGGTCAGGCGGGGCCGACGTAGTAGATGGCGACGCTGGGCCGGGTCGACCCGGTCGCGGTCGGTACGGGCGCCGGGTTGTTCTGAAACGGGCACAACTCGACATAGTCAGTGCCGGTAAGCAGCAGCGGCAGATCGGGCGCGGCGAACGCAAGGTAGGTGTCGCCGATCGAGCCGACCCACGGCCGGGTCGTGGCGGCTGGCGGAAGGCCGCCGTTCAGCCGCCAGGACGCACCTCGCAGCGGAGGGCTGCCGCCTGTGGCGCCTTGGAGGCTGGCTGTTCCGGTGACTCGGTACCAGCCGGCGATGGGTGGCTGGTACCGAGTCGGCTGGGCCGTGGACCAGCCGCCCAGCAGGTCCAGCGCCACGTTGTCCCAGGCCAACGCGTCGGACTGCTGGCCGACGGTGTTCGTGGAGATGTTCTGCGCAGCGTCGCGATAGGCGGCGAACACCAACCGGCCGATCAGCAGACCGCTGTTGAGGACGTTCGCGGTCAGGCGCTGGCCGGGCCGGACGACCGGCGGGGGCGTGGACATCAGCTCCTCCTACAGGGCGACGATCATGGGGTGGGCCAAGCGGATATCCGCGCCGCCCGAGTGCCGCTTGGCCACGCCGTTCACGGAGCGGTCCACCGTCATCAGCTGCGGGCTGGCCAACTCGAACCCTCGGTGCGCGACGGTGAGCCCGCTGTTGGTGTTGCCGGCCGACGTCATGGCCACGGTGCCGATGTAGCCGGACTCGATCGGGGCCGGATCGGTGGCGACGGCGTGCCAGTGGGCCGGCTCCCGGCTGGTGGCCGGCCACGCCCGGGCCTGGATCGTGTCGCCTGCCACGCGGGCCCGCAGCCACACCGCAGTGCCCCCGGTGTAGGTGTAGCCGGTCAGGGCCAGGGGGCTGATGGGCGTCACCCCTCGGGCGATCTCGATCCCGACCGTGCCGGCCGGGGTCAGCAGCAGCCGCGGCCAGTACCACTCGCTACCGGAGATCCGCAGCGCTAGGCCGGCCAGGATCGGCGCCCCGGCCGCCACCGCGCTCGGGCTGATGGACACCAGCACCTCACAGGAGGTGTACACCCAGCCGTCTACGAACTGGAAGCGCAGGCCGTTCACCGTCGTCAGCGCGACCAGGCCCTGGCCGCCGGCCACCGACCTGTCAGCCGGCGCGCCGCCGGACAGCACCCACGACACGGGGGTGGTGCACGGAAGCGACCCCCAGCCGGACGCCTCGGTGCGGGCGAAGTCATCCCACACGAAGGGCTCGCAGCTCTCCAGTGTCACCACCTCGCCGCCCACGGCCAGGTCCACCGGCAGGTCGCCCGCCGCCGCCGTCGGCGCGGGGCCGGCGGTGGTGACCCAGGTCGGACCGTCGAGGGTCTGCACGATCAGCTGCCCGCTGGTCGCGTCGACATCGGCCGCCAGCACGGAGCCGTCCGTGTCCACGTGGGTCGGGGCAGCGCCGCCGGCCGGATCGTCCCCGGCCACCTCGCCCACGGTCCACGGGGACGCCGGGGTGCACGTCAACTCCACGCCCCACGCGTACTGACCGAGGTGCTCCGTGTAGGACTGCACGATCAGATCGATTGGTTCGGGCGGCAGCCACTCCGGAGGGTTGGCGATCGTGATCCGGGCGCCGACGTCCAGCCGGTCCAGGTACGCCTGGACGAACTGCTGCATCCGCTGGTTGCGCAGGTTGAGCCGGACCACTGGGTACCGCATCTCGTCCACGGTGGCGAGGTGCAGCCGCCACGCCGCCATGTCCGCCAGCTGCCCGTCGCCGGCCACGTTGACGTCTACGGTCTCGTCGTAGACGCCGATGCCGTCGGGCGGGGCGTGGACGGACAGCGGGCCGGACTCCAGCACCGCCCGCGCAGAGCTTCCCTGGGTGCGGGTGACGGTGATGTCGTTGCGGACGGTCTGGTCGTCGTCCTGGGGCTCCAGAGGCGGCGCGATGTGCCCCGCGGCGTAGTCCAGGGTCAGCGCGGGCGCGCGGTTGAGCAGGCTGAACCGCGGCCGGTAGGCCAGGCCGAGGTGGTCCCGGGTCTCGCCCAGCTCTCCGCCGTCGGCCTCGGCGCACTGGCGCAGCAGGTCCAGCACCGTGGCGATGCGCTGCGGCCCCATCCGGGTGTACTCCGGGGTGATGCCGCCGGCCGCGACGATCGGAAGCGCCTCCTCCTGCGCCAGCCGCCGGATGCGGGCCGTGGCAGTCTCGCCGCGCCAGCCGTCCAACGGGCCCCCGACACCGGCCCCGTAGGGCTGACCGGAAGGGGTGTTGGTGTAGGTGACGTGCCCGATCGGCAGCCCCGCCGCCGACGACGGCCAGACCGTGTTGATCCGGCGCGGCGCGGCGTAGAAGGGGCGGCTGGAGCGCAGGCCCCAGTAGGCCACCTCACCGACCGGGGTGGAGTACATCTCCCAGGTCGCGGCGCTCCCATCGGGGATGGCGGTGAGGAAGAGCCGGCACCAGCCCCACCGCCACCAGGCCAGGATGTCGGGCTGTGTGGTCCCGGAGGTGGCGATCACCCCGCCGTCGGCGTCGTACCAGCGGGCGACCAGCTGAGCGGTGCTGATGGACAGCGTCATGCGGGCGACGCCACCGCCGGCCATGTCCAGCGCCACCAGCAGCGTCTCTGTGGTGGGCAGGGTGTCGAGGTAGTAGATCAGCTCGAACCGCCACCCAGCCGAGCCTGAGGGCAGCGCAGGGAGGGGCGCGGTGATCCGGGTGCCATCGGCCACCGTCGGCAGCGGCGCCGACGAGGGCAAGCCCGAGTTCGCGGCGAAGCGCAACCCTGACGTGGCCATGGCTGGGCCGTCGGGCAGCGCGGACGCGGCCTCGGTGGCATCCTGCCCATCCTCCATCGGCCAGTACGCCAGCAGGCTGGGGCCGTAGGTGGGGATCTTGCGGCGCAGCGTGCTCGCGAGGGGCCGGGCGCCCTGCCCGAGGCGCCGCAGGATGCCGGCTGCCGAGATCGGCACCCACACGTCCGCCTCGGACAGATCCCACCGCGCCGGCCAACTGGAGATCTCCCCGACCCACCGCGGGTACCAGTCGGTCCACTGCGCACCGCCGGACAGCACCCACTCGTTGCCCTGCGGATCGGTCGTGCTGGTGTCGCCGGGGGTGGCGGTGGACCAGTCCGGCGCCGCCGCCAGCGTGCCGTCGATGGCGATGCTGGCGCCGTAGTGCCGGCCGCCGTGCGCGATCAGCCCCTGGCTGGCCACCGCGCCGACGTTGATCGGGACCGCGGCGGCGTAGGGCGGTGCGCCGGTGCCGGACTGCTGCCCAACCTCGCGCCACGGGCCGGCCATGGTGGGCGCGTGGTAGGCGGCCGTCGTCCATGTGCCGCCGGACCAGGTGGCGACCACGCGCAGCGCGAACCGCTCGCCCGAGCGGTAGGGCACCGGGCGGTCGGACATCTGCGCGGTGACGATCGACCCGGCCCCGTTGGTGCCGTCCGTTGACCAGCGGATGGACAGGCCGCCGAACGCGTTGACGGTCAGGTACCAGCTGCGCTGGTCACCGGCCGGGACGTACTGCCCGATGACGTCGGTCCAATCCGCGCGCCAAGGCGCGGGCGCGGTGGCCGGCGTCTGCCCCGGCACCCTGGCCAGCGCCAGGTCCACCCGCACGTCCAGACCGGTAGTCGGGGTAGGCAGCGGGTCAGAGACCGCAGCGTCCATCCGCGTTGACTCGGGCACGTCGAGGTACGGCGCGCCTCCGCGCACACTGACCCTGACGGGGGTGTTGCGGCCGATCCGCCCATACAAGTCGGACCGCGGGTTCCGCGGCGAGTACCGGCCCACCACCCCGTTGACGCGGCTGGCACCGTTGTTGAGCTGGAACGAGGCGCTGCCGGGGTCGGCTGTGGTCGCCTCATCCGGCCGGCCCCGGCTGATCACCGTGGCCTCCCTCGTCCGGACATCCCCGGTGATGTCCTCCCAGCCAGCCCCGGTCCAGATCTCGTAGCGAAGCTCAGGCACGGGACCCCCCTCCCAGCACGGTCTGTACGTTGCCGCCCCGCACCCGCACGGCCCGGCGGAAGAGGCGCACCATGTCGTCGTCAGCACCGCTGAAGTCCAGCTCCAGCACCACGCGTTGCGGCTGCTGCCCGTCGCCGGCTCGGCGGACCGGGGCGGCGACCGACCGCAGCATGGAATCCAGCCGGGACAGCGGGAGCACCGCTTCGTCCTCGGGGCCCTCGCCGATCATCGCCAGGGTGGGGCCGGTGGTCACACCGCCGGCCGCCAGGTACGGGATGTTCGGGGTGTGGAGGGTGCCGCCGCCGATGGAGCCAAGCGGCCCGAGGTCGACGCGCGGCAGAGTGAAGGACAACCCGTTCCAGCCCGAGATGATCTCGTTGATACCGGACCTGAAGCCGCCGGCGATGCCGTCGCCGATGTCCGACCCGAGGTCGGAGAACCAGTTCCACACCTTCCCTGGCAGGCCGCGCAGGCCGTTCCAGATCTCCGTCGCTGTGTTGATCCCGGAGCGGAAAGTACTGGTGAAGAAGTTGACGACGTTGCGCACGGCGCCCTTGATCGTGTCGAAGTGCTTGATCAGCAGTCCGGGGCCCGGCCAGTTCAGGAAGATGTTCTTGGCCAGCTCGAAGCCGGCTTTGACCAGGTCCACGCACCAGTTCCAGGCGGCCACGATGCCATCGCACATGGCCTTCCAGATGTCCTGGAAGATCGTGGTCTGGGTCGCGATGTAGACGATGGCAGCCACCAGCAAGCCGATAGCGACGACCACGAGCCCGATCGGGTTCGCGGTCAGCGCGAAGTTCAAGAGCCACTGAATCGCCACCCACGCGGCGATAGCCGCCACGAGGATCAGCACCCCGGGAGCCAGCGCGCTGATCAGCCCCTGGTTCTGGGCGAAGAACCCCGACGCAAGCTGGAGCACGGGCAGCAGCGCCGTGCCCAGGGTCATCTGGAGCGTGCGTATCGCGGCGTCCATCTGCTGTGCCGGCGACGCCTCCATGTTGTCGACCATGTCGGCGGCAGCGCCGGCGGCGTCGTCAAGGCCGGTGCGGGCGTCCGCGCCGGCCGCCGAGATGTCCAGCAGAGTGTCGCCCATGTCCTCACCGGGCCCGCCGAACAGCTCGGCCTGGAGCATGGTGCGTTCGGTCTGGTCCTCGACTCCGCGGAGGGCTGCGACGACTTGGTCGAACGCCTCCGTGCCCCTGCCCTGGTTGACCAACTCCTGGATCTCGGCGATGTCTAGCCCGAGCTGTTCCAGCGGCTCACTCGCGGCCTCGGTATCCGCTAGTCGCAGCGAGAATTCCTTGAGAGCGTCCGCGACTTTGTCCAGCTCGTACAAGGGGTTCTGCGCCGCCTCGGCCAGGAGCCCCATCGCCTGCGGGCCGCTGAAACCGAGTTGCTCGAAGAAGGTGGCGTACTCGTTGGTGAGCACGGGCAGCTCTTCGCGCATCTGGGCAGGGACCCGCTGAGCGGCGGCGGCCAGCAGGTCGAACGCCTCGACACCGTTGTCTGCGAGACCGCTCTTGATCAGGGCGCCGGCTGCCTGCGCGCTGTCGGCGACGTCGAACTGGAATCGGTCGGCCAATGTCTCGGCCGACTTGGTCATCTGGATCAGTTCGGCGTCGGTGGCCTCGCCCATGTCCTCTACCGAGGAGATGACGGCGGACACGCTGTCGCCAACGCCGACCAGAGACTCACCGAACCCGGCCGAGTAGACCTCGCCCGCGATGCTGCCCGCCTGCTCAGCCTCGGCCGAGGTGAGGCCGAGCTGGTCTTCCAGGCGGGTGGTAACGGAGTCGATGTCCATCGCGGCGGACATCCCCATGATGAACCCGCCGGCGACGGCCGCGCCGGCCGCCGCGGCGGCGATGCCGCCCAGGGATCGCTCGACATCATCGGCCGCGCCCTGCGCGCCGTCGGTCAGCCCCGAGGCGTCCAGGCCGATCGCGACGAGCAGCTCGTCCAGCAGCGCCACCGCCACCACCCCCTACCGTGTGCGTGTGTCGGTGCCGCCGAACGCCGCCGTGATCGCGGTCGCCTGCGCCAGCTGTTCGTCCGGGGACTGGGCGCCGCCGCCGTCCCACTCGGGGATGAAGTCCTGCGGGCGAGCCCGCTTGCCGCGCTTGCCCTTCTGGGCGTTGACCAGGGCGGCGGTCTGGATGCCGTGCAGCGCGTCGGCGCGCTCCGGCCCGAGCGGGCCGGTGACGCGCTCGTAGGCCATCCACTCGGTCAGCTCCGCAGAGCTGACGCGCGACAGCAGCTCGGCCCGGGTGCAGCCGAGGGCGAGGGCTAGTCGGAAGGTGAAGCGGTGTCGGGGGTCGGCTCGGATTTTCCCGCCGCCTCCTCGGCCGCCTCCTTCCCGATGCCGGACAGCCGCCGGGCCACCGCCGCCAGGCGTTCGATGACGGCCGCCGACTTCTCGTTGAGCGCGGCCATGTCCTTGTCGGTGAACAGGCGCTCGCCGTCCTCGCCGATGACGGTGCGCGCGACCAGCCCGACGCGCACGCCCTTCGTGCTCCGCGCCTGGACCGAGCCGTTGGGGCCCAGCCGCAGCATGGACGCCTCCCACGCGTCGCGCTCCTGCCCGGTCAGGGCCCGAACACGGACGGTGCCGCCCCACTCGGGCACGGGTACGTCCTCGTGCGCCAGGTCGTCGGCGGCGGTGATCTGGTCTCGGTTCAGCAGGGCCACGGGGGCCTCCTTACGGTTCGTCGGGGAGGGTGCCGAGCACCGGCTTGCCACTGACCTTGAACGTCAGCGACGCGGCCAGCAGGTCGTCGTAGGGGCCTTCCGGCTCGAACCCGGTCATCAGGGCGGGGAACGTCCAGGTCGTTTGGGCCGTGTCGGGCCACACGATGCGGTAGGTGTGAGGGTCGTTGTCGTCCATGTGGGCGATCAACTCGTCGTGGAGCGACGGGTCATAGCGCACGTCCACGGACACCTCGCCGGGGTCCTTCAGCCCGCCGACGAACTCCATGTACATGTCGGGCGACTGGTGGGTGGTGGCGTCCAACGCTTCCCGCGACAGTCCGGGGCCGGAGATGTTGGTGGACTCGGCGATGGTGGTGAACGTGCCGCCGACGTCGTGCTGGAACTGGGTGCCGAAGCCGTTGATGCCGGCCATGGTTCCTCCCGGGTTGTTGTTGTCTGGGCCCAGGAGTGCGAGCCGCCCCGAGTCCTGGGGGCGCGGGGCGGCTCTACCCGCCGGTGATCAGCCGGGGGCGTTGGTGGTGCTCAGCTACGGGGTTGGTCGGTGCGGACCCGCAGCCGCAGCACGACGTGCCGGATATCGCCCGGCGCCGGGTCGACCAGCGTCTGCATGAACTCGTAGTTCGTGGCGATGTGGTCGTGCCCCTCGATGGCCAGCGGCTGGTGGTCCAGCAGCCCGACCACGCGGGTCGCGATGGCCAGCCCGGGGGCATGCCCGCGTGCCCGCGTCCACACGTGCAGCGTCACGACCGTCTGTCGGCCGAACCCGCCGTGGGTGTTGTCGGGAGTCTCGATCGCCTCGCCGATCACGATGTACGGGTGCGGGGCGGGCTCGGGCACGAAGTCGTACACCCCGCCGCTGGCCAACACCATCAACGCAGTGTCGCCCGTCAGCCGGGCGTAGATGGCGCGCTGGATCGCCGGGGCCGGCGTCGTCGGGGTCGTCACGGCAGCACCTTCTTCACCTCGTCGCGAATGCGGCCGGTGATCTGCCCGCGTTCGCGTTCCAGCGCCGGCTGGAGCTGCGGGTTGGCCGGGATACTGGACGTGCCGAACTCCTGGAACTGGGCGTAGGAGACGCCGGTACCGTCCCAACCGACCCGGGCGGTCAGGCCCGTGTCCCGGTAGGTGATGTCGACGGCGTCGCGCATCCGGCCGGTGTCCACCCGGACCCCCGCCCGCACCTCGGCGCGCACGTCCTCGGCCGCCTCCCGCACCGCGCGGCGCAGCGCGGCCCGCACCTCGTCGGGCAGCTCCTCCAGCCGGTCGCGCAGACCCTCGATGCCCTCCAGGCGCACCGTGATCCCACCGCCGCCCCGGCGTCCGGAACTGCCTCCGCGCCGGCCTCGCCGGCGGGCCATCAGCGGCCCTTCCCCAGCAGCCGCACCGCCCGCGACAGGTCCACGGAGATCGCCAGGAGTACGGCGATCAGCCGCTCAGCCTCGGTCTGTTCGGTGTCCTGCGCCAGCTGGCGCAGCTCGGCCGGCTCCATCGGTGGTGTGCTCACGACGGTTCCCCCTCGGTCTGGATCAGGTGGACGTCAGCGCGGCGGTAGATCGGCGTCGACGGGGAGATGACGGACAGCACCCGGTAGTGCTCGGGCCCGTCGCGCAACTCGTCACCGCGGCGCACATCAGCGCTGGGCAGCAGGTAGACGTTGTGGGTGTGCTCGGACCCGGCCTGCTGCGCCAGCATCCGCTCGCGCGCCGACGGCTGGTCCACCTTGGCGCTGACGGTGCCGACTTGCGCCCACGCGGTGGTCTGCCCGCCAGCCCCGTCCGGCGCGGTGGTCAACCGCCACACGGCCAGGCGGCGGT
Source organism: Streptomyces chisholmiae (assembly GCF_031845445.1). Classification (NCBI taxonomy): domain Bacteria; kingdom Bacillati; phylum Actinomycetota; class Actinomycetes; order Kitasatosporales; family Streptomycetaceae; genus Streptomyces; species Streptomyces chisholmiae. Next base: position 18,479 of record NZ_JAVREO010000025.1, read on the forward strand.
TCAGCAGGTGCCCCACGCGCAGGCGGGCGCCGGGGCTCACCGGAACCTCACCAGCGCCGCACCGCCGCCGAACCGCGCGGCCAGCCGCTCCCGCAGATAGTCCGGCAACTCCATCTCCGTGACCAGCCCATCCGAGCCGTAGGTCACCGAGTAGTCGCCCAACCGCTCCGAGCGCACATCTCCCGCCGCCAGCCCGCCACCGTCCGGCGCGGACCGCCACGCAACCAGCGCCGCCGCGGCGATCCGGCACACCAACTCGATGATGTCGGCCGGCACGTCGGGGAGGCCGTGCGTGTAGGTGACGGTCACCTCGGCCGGCGGGTCCCCACCGTGCCAACCAGACCGCCGCCACAACGAGTTCGAGCGCAGGCGCCAGTCCGTGACCGGCACCTCGTCGACCGCGACGGCCGCCACGGCGGTCACCGGCGGGCCCGGCAGGTGCAGCCACACCCCCGCCTCGCCCTCGATGTCCACCGTGCTGATCGTCTCGGAGATGGGGCAGCCCGCCGCCTCCCGAACCGCCGCCGAGGCGACGGCCAGCCAGTGAGCGACCAGGGGTTCCTCGTCCTCGGACACAGCTACGCCGGCGGCCCGCAGGTCATCCGGTGTCGCCAACGGGGTCAGCGCCACGACTGGCCCCTCTCTGTCAGGTGATGATGCCGCGGGTCCGCAGCGCGGCCAGCAGCGCGTTGAAGTCGGCCAGCAACGCGGCCGCGTCGGTGGCCTCGGAGTCGGGCACGGCCATCGCCGATCCGGTCATGAGCCCGCCGTGAGAGTGGGAGCCGGCGGCGGCCTGCTGCGCTCCCGTGCCGAGCGTGCGCACCGACGCGGTGCCGGCGGCCTGGTCGGCGGTCAGCCCTGGGTGGGTGTGGTTGCCGGCCGCGACGGTCCCGGCCGTTGTGCCGGTCGTCACCCCGATCGTGGCCGTCTCCTCGTCCCAGGTCACCGGGGCGACCGCCGAGATGTCGCCGGCGGACAGGCCCGGCTCGGGCGCCTCGCCGGCGGGGGCGAGGATCGGTACGTTCCGCACGATCCGGCCGTCGGGGTAGGCCACGTCGTACAGCCCGGCCTCGGCGACCGCCGACCATGCGCCGGTCAGGTCGGTGGCGACCGGGTTTGACAGCGGCACCTCCCCGGCCTCGTCGGCGAACAGGTCGACCAAGTCGACGGTGCCGGCGGCGAGGACGGCGACCCGTCCGGCTCGGATCAGGTCGCCGTTCGCCGCGCGGGCCACTTCGGTGTAGCGGCCCAGCGCCATCAGCCTTCGCCCCCGGCCAGGTCGATCAGGTCGGCCTTCGTCATCGCCTCGGCGTCCTCCCGGGACAGCAGCCCCCGCGAGACGACATGCCCGATCCACTCGGACTTGGGCGCCGCCTGCGCGGGACGGGCGGTCGCCCGGCCGGCGGCCGGGCTATCCGTGCCAGCCCCGTCAGCGCCAGCTGCCACTTGGACATCGGCCGTGCCGCCCTTGTGGGGGGAGCCGTCGCGGTTGACCTGGATCAGCTGCCCGGCCGCCAGCCGGTCGGCGATCGGCTCGGGCAGCGGCAGGTCCATGGGGAAGACGGCGCCCCCCTCCCCGCGCACGTAGATCCGCCCGCCGCTCATCAGGTGTTCCTCGGGATCAGAAGCGCCGCGATGGTGCCGGTCGTCGCGCTCGACTCGATCAGCATCGAGCCGTCGCCCTGGACGAACCGGCCTGACTCGAACGGGCCGACCAGCTGCACGCCAGACGTCGCCGCGACCGTGACTTCGAGGTCGCCCTGACCGGCGGCGATCGCCGGCGGATACGTGCCGGCCTTCACCGTCAGCGTGAGCGCCGAGCCACCGGTGTTCGTCACCCGCAACACCGTCAGCTCCGGACGGGAGTTGGCCAGCTGCATGTTGTCGGTCGGCGCCGCCACCAGCGTGGTGCCGGCGGGCTGCGCCACACCCCCGTTCGGGAGCAGGTCCGTGTACGTGAGTTGCGTAGTCGCCATGATCGTGTCTCCTCTCAGGCGGCTTCGACAAACGCCGCGGCCAGGGCGTTGGGGCGCACGACCTTGGCGCCGTACAGCGCCAGGCCCTTCACCGCGTCAGAGAAGCTGCTCTCCGGCCGGTACGCCTCGGTCTTGTTGATCTGCTCGGCGAAGGTGATCGCCGCATTCGTGCCGGCGGTGATCACGGCCACGCCGGCGGTCGGCTCGGGCACGTTGTTCGACTCGTAGATGTCGAACCCTGCGGCGCGGCCGACCAGACCGTTCCGCAGCCCCTCCGAGGTTCCGCTGTCGCCGACCTTCACGAACCGGTCGTCGTCCAGCAGCGATGCCATGAACTCGGGCGGAACGATGCAGTATCGGCCGGCGGTCGGCACGTTCGCCTTCCGCAGCCGGGTACGCAGCGGCACCAGCACCTGGCTGTACGCATCGGTCGGGGTGGTGTGGGTGTCGATCGGTGCCCCGGGGTCGTTCAGCAGGTTGGTGGCGGCGATCTGCGTGTACAGCGACGCCACGTACTGGTCGACGATATCGGCGACCTCGTGAGCGGCTTCGCTCATGGCCTGCGGCATCAGGTTGCTGCGAGCCTGCCGGGCGTCGACGTCATCGACCGAGAACGCCCAGTACTTCGCCTGGTCGACCACCAGAGTCCGCTGGCCGGTGACCAGCTTCTGCGGGGTGATGACGGTGGAGCCGGGCACGTAGTTGCCGACGGTCGGCCGGCCAACGCTGGTGATGCGGACGGTGTCGCCCGCCTCGGAGATGTCGCCTTCCCAGTCGCGGTTCACCACCTGGGGGCCGGCGTAGACCAGCTCCTTGCGGAGCGCGACAAGTAGCCGCGAACTCCAGATCTCGGGAACGAAGTTCCGGATCGTCATGGCTATGCCTTCCTGGCTATATGCCGCCCATGAGGTCATCGAGCTTCCCGGCCTCGCGGGCGGCGTCGATCTCCTCGGCGGTCATGGACTTAAGGTCGCTCTTGGTGAGCTGGCGTGGCCTGGACGCCTTGCGCGCCGCTCCGCCGTCGCCGGTGCCCTGGAACCTCGGGCGGCCTTGCGCTGCCAGGTAGGGCTTGTTCTTGATCAGCTCGTCGATCGCCTCTTCGATCTCGTCGGCGTCGATCTCGCCGTCGTCCCCGACCTCGAACTGATCGAGGTCCAGGAACGTCAGCGCGTCCTTGGGGTCGGCCAGCTTCCCCTTCGCGGCGGCGCGCACCTCGGCGCGCAGGATGCGGGCGTTGGCCTTCGCCAGCGCGGCGGACTCGGCGGCAGCACGCGCCCGCTCGGCGTCGTCCTGCCCCGCCTGCTGGTTCAGCTTCTCCTCAGCGGCCCGGCGCTTGTCGCGCTCCGCTCGCCACTTCCCCTTCATGGTGGCCAACGCGCGCTTGCCCTTGTCGCCGAGTTGATCGGCGCCTTCGGGGTCCGGGTCGGCGTCGTCGGAGTCGTCGCCCTCGTCCTGGTCGTCCTCGGGCGGCTCCTCGCTCTCGTCCTCGTCGCCACCGTCCGCGTACAGTAGCGGCGCCCACGGGTCGACAACGTAAGGGTGGGACCAGCCGGGCGCGTGCGCGCGGGCGCGGCGGGGCAGGGTACGGCGGTTCATGATTCTCCCGTTGCGGGTCGTGGAGGCCGGGCGTTGCGCCCGATCAGGCAGTGAGGTAGCCGTACTGCCGCAGCAGGGCGACGGCCTGTTCGCGGGTCGTGGCCCGCCGGTAGATCTCGGCCGGGGTGAGCCGCTGCGTCGGCAGCCGGTACCCGCGCGACGTCTGGGTGGCCGGGACGATCCCGGCGTCCTTCAGCCGCTGGAACTCCTGGCGGAACCAGCCGCCTCGGCGGGTCGTTCCTTCCGGCGTGGTGCCGGCCGCGCTCATGCCGCGGCGGGCGTTCACGACCTGGGCGATGTCGGCGCCGTGCCGGATCGCGTCGGCCGCGTCGCGCCCGAACCGGCTGGCCTGCTGCTGCGGCGTCATCCGGTCGAACACGGCGCGCGGGTCCTGCGCGGCCGGGCGGTGCTCGCGCGTGCGCGGCTCCATCCCGCACTGGCAGCGCGGATGCCGTAGGAAGCCCGTCGAGATGCCGTACTCCCGGCCGGCCAGGATCAGGCACCGGTCACACGCCCCGCCCTCCACCACCCTGATGTACGAGGTGACCGTGGGGCGGGTGATCATGCCGACGGTGTCCGCCGCCCGACCCGTGTCCGCGACCAGGGTGCGGACCGTCAGGTCCAGCAGCGCCCGCCCAGCGGAGAACGCCGCCGCGATCGTGGCGCCGCGGCCGATCGCGCCGAGGACGTGCAGCATCGGGCCCATCAGCGGAATGGCCAGCGGGCGGCCGTCCACCGTCGCCCCGACGAGGGAGCGGGCGCTGAGCCGGTTCCCCTCGGCCGGCGCCGCCTCGTCGCCGAGGAGCCGGGTCAGCCACGGCTCTGCCGCCTGCGCGACCGCGAGTTGCCCGCCGGACACCGCCGCGATGACGACCGCCAGCTGCACCCGCCAGGAGCCCCGGATGTCGTCCGGATCGAGTCGGGACCACGCCCTACCGGCCGCCCGCGCCGCTGCTTCGGAGGCGCGCGCTTGCTGCCGCTGGTGCGCGACGGCCGTCGGGGTGGGGCTCACGCCCCAGCCTCGTCTTCATCGGGGTCGCCCTCGTCATCCGGGCCGGGGCCGGGTTGCTCGCCGGCCATCATGCGGGTGATCTCCCCGACCGGGTCCATCTCCGCCTCGCGCTCGCGCATCGCGACCACGTCGGCGACTTCGGTCGGCGTCAGCCCGTACCGCAGCGCCAGCCACTCGAAGGGGAAGCCCAACTGCTTCAGCTTCAGCAGGCTGTCGGCGAGCTGGGAGTGGGAGCGGGACTCGGCGTCCGCCCACAGCACCCGGCCGGCCCGCATCTCGCGCGCCCTGGCGTCCTCGCCGCGGGCCAGCAGGATCAGCCGCGCGACCTCGCGCAACGCCTGGCCGAACCACATCTGCTTCTCGTTGACGCGCTTGACCAGACCGGTCTCGGCCGCAATCAGCGCGTCGCCACTCAAGTTGGCCATCTTGCCGATGAGGTAGTGCTGCGGAGTGCGGGTCTGCGCCGCGAGATGGCCCACAGCAACCTCGATGATCCCGCTGTACGCGGCCAAGTTCGCCGCCTGCCACTCAGCGATCTTCGCGTCTTTACCGGTGATCCACGCCACCCTGTCCACCGCGAACTTGGACAGGTCTACCGGCTGCTTCCCTACGATCTCTCCGGCCGCGTTGAGCTTCGGGATCATCGGCCGCTCAGCACCGAGCACCACCCGCTGCGGGAACGACGCGTAGTCGGAGGCGGTGAACAGCTGCGCCCACAACAGGTTGATGGCGTCCTGCATCGCCGTCACGCCGGACACGTCCGAGATCGGGTCGTCGACCAGCATCGGCTTGTTGGGCAGCTCCACCATCGGCACGGTGGCCATGGGGTTGGGCTGCGGGTTTGGCTCGTCGACCAGCTCGCGCGGCTCCCACTGCGCCAGCTCCTCGTCGACATCCGCCATCTGCGGGCTCTTGTCCTGGCGGGCCAGCGGCCGGGAGAACTTCCACACCTCGCTGGGCAGATACAGGGTGGCGAAGTCCTGGTTGCCGTCCTGCCACCGCTTCAGCGCCGCCCGCCGCCGGCGCCGCGACCCCGGCTCGTAGGCCACGATGCACTGCCCGGCGTCCTCGAACGAGACCAGCGGCGTGTCCTCGTCATCCGGATCACCCCACACCAGCACGAACGACCGCGCAGAGTTCACCGCCCCGAGGAACCCCAACTGCGAGTCGGCGTCCAGGCCGTTTGTCTGCCACACCCGCCACAACTCCTCGTCGGCGCGCAGCTCACCCGGCACCTGGAACCCCGTCACCTCCAACCGCTCCACCGGGGAGTCGGCCACGACCTGAACCCAGTTGTCGGAGAAGTCGCGGTAGCGGTCCCCGTGGAAGCGCCGGAACTCATCCGACGCGAACTTCAGCGGGTGCCGTCCCCGGTAGTAGTCGTCGTTCCGGTCGATCTCACCGCGGCGCCGGATCAACTCCGACTCCAACAGCCCCACCAGGCGCAGGGCCTGCGTCAGCGACGCCATGTCGCCCCCTATCCGCCGTAGTAGAAGCTCTCTTCGCGCTCAGCCAGGCCAGCCGCGATCACGTCACCCAGCGCCTCGTGCGCCAGGATGCTGGCCATGCTGGCGTCGATCTTCTGGGACGGCGCGGCCTTCCTCAGCAGGTACATCCCAGACGGCCGCACAGCCATCCGCGTGTTCTCGATGTGCGCCTGCGTCAGCTCGCATCCGTCGTGCGTGAACGAGCTGGCCCGCTGTCCGTCGGCGGCGTTGCGCTTCAGCACGTCCGTGCGCAGCCGCTCGGCCGCCGAGTGCATCTGCACCAGCCGGCGGGTGTACCAGCGGATCACCCGCTCTTCGCCGTATGTGTCCGCCCACTCGTCGACCTCGGTGTCCCAGTACGGCGGGTCCGCGTACAGCCGGACCACGTCGTACCGGGTCATCAGCTGTTCCATGGCCGCGCGCACCTCGGCGCGCGGAACCTGCCCACCGAAGTCGGCCGGGTTCCAGATCGTTGGGGCATCGTCCGGCCCGTACAGCGGCGTGAACTGGTGGCCATCCATCGTCTCGCCGCGGATCGCCGTCCAGTCGTCCACGTCCGACCCGTCGAAGCCGAGCACGATCCGCGTGAACGGCCGCACGCGCCGCGGCGCGGCCTTCGCCGCCCACTTCTCCCCAGCCAACCAGCCGGCCGAGCCGGCCACCGGCCGGTTGCCGAAGAACCGTTCCCCTTGGGCGGGGTCCTTCTCCATCAGCTCGGCCGTCTCAGCCTCGATGGCGTCGAGGTCGACGTGGGCACTGCCGGCATAGACGATCTTGTGGATTCTGCGGCGGGACCGCTTGTCGCCGTAGGAGAGGGACCGTGGCGCCTGCGGGTGGTACCGGAAGATGTCCTTCGCTCTCGACTCCGACGTTCGCTGGGCAACGGAATCCTCAGACGGGTCCCAGGCGTTCGTCGTCTCCACAGCCCGGCCGCCCATGCCAGCCAGACCACGGCGCTGCGTCTCCGCCACACGCCTCAGCTTGTTGGCCTCGGTCCACGTACCGGTCTCGTCCTGCCCGGCGAACGTGATGGGGTTCCCGAGCCTCGACATCGCCGACGAGGTGACCACGTCGGCCCGCCCGCGGTCGCCGATGCGAATGAACTCTTCGCCCACCCGCATCTGATCGGACAGTGGCCCGAGTTTCACCATGCTCTGCAAGGGCCGGTAGACGTTGGCGACCTGGTCTTCGGAGCTGGCTGTCAACTGGATCAGCGGAGTGGGCCAGGGAACGCCCATCGGCTCACCCGCGCGGTACTCGTACCACCAGCCACACGAACAACCATGGTCCGCGCACCGGTACCGCTCCCCGCCGCGGGCCCAGCCGGCGAAGACCACCGGTCCCGCCGCCTCGGCGGCGATGATCGCGGCCAGCCACGGCCCCTTCCCCGTCTTCTGCGGGGCGACAACGAGGCTGCGCCGGTAGTGGAACGCCGGCGCCAACTGGCCTGCGGCCGCACTGGGCTTGACCCGGTAGTGGTTGACCGTGCACCACAACTGCCACGGGTACAGCTCCAGGTCCCCGCCCTGCTGGAAACCATCCGGCACCGGACAATGGGCCTCGATCCAGTCCGGCACCACCCACAGCGCGGGGAAGTCGACAACGAACCCGGCCTCGGTCGGCTCAGGCACCGCCCTCGATGACCTTCATGCGGTCCCGCGCCGACCGCCGCGCGGGACGCTCGCCGCCGCCCGGCGCCAGCTCCTCGCCCGGCTCCTCGGCGACCGGGGCGACCCGCCACCGGTTCCGCAGCATCCCCGCCACGCTCAGGCCCAGTGAATCCATGTAGCTGCGTAGCTGCTTCCGCCGCTCCGAGCTGGCGTCCGGCTCCTCGACCTCGACCAGCAGCCGCACGAACAGCGCGACCTCCAGCGCCTGGTCCAGCGCTTGCCAGGCCACCGCCTGCGGCCGAGACCACAGCTGCGACCAGAGGACCATCTCCCGCGGCGACGGGTCAGTGAGCGGCCACTCCGGCGCCGGCGCCGACCGGCCACCAGCCGGCAACACCGTCCAACCGGCCTTGTCCGCCGGCCGCTCGCGCCGCAGCGCGTTCGGGTCCGGCGGCGGGCCGGAACGCGTCCGGGCTCCACCACGAGGCATCACGATCACTCCAACCGGTCACATTGCGCAACCAAAAGGCCGCCACATTGCGTGGCGGCCGAATGCCCTTATGAACCTGACTCGCCCCCCGGAGCCCTCCCCGGCGTTCCGGAACCCCAGGTCGGAAGGGGTCCACCCCCACCCCCGCGATCACCCGCAGTCACCAAGCTCGATCGTTCCAGCCTCCTGGCTGCTCTCGCGCAGTGTGCGCAGAGTGATGAGCCTTCGTCATGGCCTGCAAGTTCGCGGGGTCATGTCCTCGCGGTCCCAAGGGTCCGAGTCCGTCCCTGTGGTTGACCTCGGTAGCGCGAGGACGCAGCACCACAGGAAGTTGTTCGCACTGCTCGCACTCGCAGTAGGGATGCTCACGCAGGTATGCCGCTGCGGTGCGTTCCCACCTGGTGTCGTAGCCGCGGGCCCGGGCGCTGAGGCGGCCCTGGGTGGCCTTGGCCTGGCAGGGGGTGCATCTGCCCTGGGGGGTCAGGTTTGGGCACCCCGGTGTTGGACAGACCCCCAGGGATCGGCGACGGGGCATGGTTCACGCTCCCGTGCGTGTGGCTCAGTTGGCGTCGTTCCACCCGTTGTCGATGCAGGCTGTGGCGAAGGAGTCGGCTGCCATCTGCCAGTCGACAGTGTCTCCGGCCCCCTCGGCGACACGAACGAGCGTCGCTGCGGTGTCGCGGATGGGCTCCAGGTCGGAGTGGGGCGCCCACTCGTGCACAGCCTCGGCCAGGTCCACGCGGTCCTGCTGGGGCGCAAGCTCGTCGTAGCGCAAGGCGAAGTCCTCGCAGGCGTAGTACGCCTCGCGCTCCATGCCGTTCACGGTGGCGGCCTCGTCCTCGGAGCAGCCGGTGAGGGCCAGTGCAGCGGCGAGAGGTAAGAGGGCGACGGTTCGTGTTCGTCTCATGTGATGAGCCTGGCACTGGAGTTGAGCACGTGGGGGCGGTGTGATCCATCCGTGATGGTGGGGTGCGGCCCCGGGGCGCCCTCACACCCCCAGGGCCGCTCTCTCCCACTCCACCCGCCCAGGGTGGTCTCATGCCGAAGGGCCCCGACCGGTGTTCCGGTGGGGCCCTTCGGGCATACGTCTGCGGAAAGATCGTGACACAGCGTTCGATGCTGGTCAAGCTGCGGTCGGCCGCCGGGCACGGATCAGCGCTTGGACGTCGGCCCAGGCGTAGTAGGGCTGGCGTGGGCTGCCGCCGGCGCGCCGGAGTTGGCCGCGCCGCACCAGCTGGCGGACGGCGGGGAGTCCGATACCGAGCTGTGCGGCAACCTGGTGGGCGGTGAGGTGCCCGGGCGGGACGTACAGGGGCTCCATGGGGCCAGTGTCGCTCAGGGGGCCTGCCGGTGGCCGGGGCTGGCGCCGGGAGGCAGAAGGGCGGCTTTAACCAGCTCCAGCGCCTCGGCCTTACTGAAGCCGGCGCCCTGGAGCGCAGTGTAGAACTCGTGCAACTGGACGGCCGCCGCCGCCAGGGTGGTGAACGGGGACGGTGGCGGGGTCTTGTCGGTCATGCGGCGTGGACTCCTTCGGGGTTGTGGTGGGCGGCGAGCGTGCCCCAGGTGTCGGGCGGCCAGTGGGTTCCGCACCAGGGGCAGCGGGCGGTGGTGGCGCCCTCGGTGACGTGCACGACGGCGCCGCACGGGGTGCCGGCACCGGTGAGGGCGAGGCAGCAGCCGAGGCGCCGCCGGCGGGGGGCAGGGTCCACGATGCTCATCGCGGCGTGCTCCAGGTCGCGGATCTCACGGGCGAAGTCGCCGGCGGCCGGCCACGCCTCGGCGATCCAGGGGAGGTTGACGGCTAGGCCGTTGGCGGCGGCGGTGACGCGGTCGGTGATGGTGCCGGTGATGCGGGGCGGCTCCCATTCCAGGTCGGTGTGCAGGGCCGCGCGCCAGTCCTCCAGTACCCCGATGATGCCTCCGGGGCCCCGGAGGGTCAGCACCGTCTCGTCGACGGGGAGCGGGGCCTCGGCCGGTCGGGTCCCGCCCGCGTCGGCGGGGCGGCCGGCGGGGGCGAGGAACGCGGCCAACACGGTATGCAGCGAGGGGAGGCGTGCGAGGCGTTCGGGGGTTGCGCGGGTGCAGCCGGCGCACAGGTGATGCTCGGCGCTGTCGCCGGCCAGGTCGCGGTCGCAGAGTCCGCACTGGGCCATGGGTCGGTCCCTCCTCGGGTGCTTGTGGGTCAGTGGCGATGACGGAGGCCCGGCGGCTGGCCCGGGCCACCGGGACTACGGCGTGGGGGTGGCGGGGGTGGCGCGGGCGATCTCACCCGTCACGCGGTCGATGGCGTCGTTCCAGCCAGCGGCGTGAGCGGCGGCCAGCTCGGGGGCGCCACCGGGGTCGGGGGGCAGGATCGTGGCCAGGGCCCGCACGCGGTCCAGCGCGGCCTCGGCCCGGTCGGCGCGGGCGGTCTCCTGCTGGACCTCGGCGAGCACGGCGTGGACGATGCCGACGGGATGGCCGCTCTCGGCGTCGGCCTCGATCGCCGCCGCGATCCGGGCCCGGAGCCCGCCCGCCTGAGCGCCCGAACTGGCGTCCGCCGTCTCCGTGTTCACCCAGGGGGCTGGCGGGGCGTCAGGGGCCCTGTGGGGCGCCACGGTGGGGGCGGTGGCAGCCTTGGCGGCCATGCGGGCGTTGTGGGCCATGGCGGCGCCGATCGCCTCGCCGATGCTCGAATAGCGGTCAGGCATGGTCGGTCTCCAGGTGTCGGGCCAGCGCGGCGGCGGCGGCGAGGGAGCACGCGTCGGGCGCGCAGCCGCACTGCTCGTGGCCGTCCTCGTCCGCCTCGGAGGCGGTGCGCTCCAGCAGAGCGGCGAGCGCGATGCCGGCGGCCGGGCCCATGGCGGCGACGTAGTCGGCGACGGCTGGGAGGACGAACGGGTAGTGGCCGGCGCCGCGGCCACCACCGCCGTGGAGGAGCCGCCGGCCGGGCCCAGCGGTGAGGTCGGCGGCGCCGGCGTGGCGGTGGGAGGCGGTCCAGGTGTCGGTGCCGGACGCCTCGGCTGCGGCGCCGGCCAGGGCGCGGAGCCGGGCCGCGGCGGCGCGGACGGTCGGGATCGGGTCGGTCATCGGGTCTCCTTGGTGGTGGTGCGGAGGTTCTGCCGGTAGGCGCGTTCGGCGGCGCGGCACTTGCCGCAGGGGGTCTCCCCTCGGCGCCGGTGGGCCTCGTAGGAGGCATGGTCGCCGTGCCGCTCGCGGTCGAGGAGCCGTAGGCCGTGGGCGAGGTGGACGGCGTGGGCGAGGGAGCGGGCGCCGAGCGCGGCCCGCAGGCCGGTGCTGTCCTTGCGGATGGTGATGACGGCGCGGTCGAGGGCGCGGGCGATCTGCTGGTGGGTCTGGCCGGCCGCGACCCGCCGCAGGATCTCCAGCTGGCGCTCGCTCAGAGCCGCGGTGGGCGCGGTACCGGCTGCGCGGCTGGCGGTGTGTCGTGTCACCAGATCGCCCCCGTCGGTGCGTCGATGGGCTGGTAGGGCACCCACGGCCAGGTGTCGCCCTGGCGGACGAACTGCGGCCACTCCCGCTCGTCCCGCATGCCGCGCCACGGGATGACCCGACGCCCGCGCGCCCCAGCCTCGTTCGCCGCGGACTTCTCGTCTTCGACCGGGCGTAGGCCGAAGCCGAATTCGGGCCAGCGCATCCACAGCGAGCTGCCGAGGGGGCGCAGGGAGCGGGGGCCGATCGCGCCGCCGTGCGGGGAGTGGGCTTCCATCAGCACGGCGCAGTTCGCCGTGGCGCGCGCCTCGTCGATCACGACGCTGACCTTGCGGGCCAGTTCTTCGTCGTTGGGGTTGCCGGCGTGCAGCCGGTAGACGGGGCCGATGATCAGGACGTCCGGCATGAGGCGCTCAACCCGGCGCATCACCCATGCCCGATCCTGCGGGCGGGTCAGGTCCACGCCGGCCGGCCGGCACTCGATGCTGAACTGGCCGCGCCGCAGGCCCCGCCGCTGCCGCTCGGCCGCGTTCAGCAGCGGCCGGTACTTGCGGCGAGACGCCGGCTCGCCGTTCTCGCAGTCGAGGACCAGCACCCGCAGCGGGTCGATGTGCTGGCTGGGGTTGAACGGGTGCAGACCGGCGGCCATGCACACCGCCATCTGCCGCAGCAGCGTGGACTTCCCGCCGCCTTCACTGGCGGTGAGGATCAGGCGGTCCGCGCGCTCCAGCAGGCCGGGCACCAGCCAGTCGTAGGTGTCCTCGTGCTGCACGAAGTCCAGCAGATCCTGGGTGGGCAGGTCCTCGGTGGCCTGGCCTCGGTCCCGCAGTCCGCGGGCCATGGTGACGGCACGCTCGACCAGGTCGTAGGTGTCGTCGTCGGTGGCGAACCCCATGCCGGCGATGGCCGTGCCGAGCTTGATCAGCTCCCGGCGCAGGTAGCGGTCCTCGATGATCTCGGCGTAGTACTCACCGTTCGCCGCGGTGGGGACGACCTGAACCAAGGAGTGGACGTAGCCCGCGCCGCCGACCTTGGCCAGCTGCCCGGCGTCGGCGAGGTGCTTGGTGACGGTGATGGGGTCGATCGGCTGACCGGTGGCGTGCATTCGGCCGATGCAGTTGAAGATCAACGTGTGGCGGTTCTCGTAGAACGCCTCGGGGTTCAGGACGTCGAGGATCTCGCGGCAGGCCGGCTGGCTGATGAGGCAGGCGCCGAGGACGCTCTGTTCGGCGACTGCGTCGTGGGGCTGGGTGCGGCCCGGGTCGGGCGGCCCGTCCAGAGCGGGGTCCCATGTGATCTCGGTGGTCATCAGAAAATCCCTCGGTCTTCGGGGTTGCTGTACGGGGCGCCTACGGCTCGCAGGTGCGGCGCGGGCCGGTAGACGGGGGTGCCTTCGGGAGGGGCGGGGGGCAGCTCGCGCCAGCCCTGGAGGAAGTAGCGCGCGGAGGTCACCGGGGTGCGGGCGTTTGCGGCGGCGCGGTGCGCGTGCTCGACCATCGCCTTCACGCCGCACGACGTGATGAGCGCGATGATCGGGAACCACTCGTTGCCGCGGAATGGCCAGCGGACGTCCAGCCCGCTGGCGCTCATCGCGTGCACCAGAGGCAGGGCTTGGTCCGGGTAGCGGGCGGTGTCGGCCGCCGGCGCCCCCTCTTGTAGCTCTCTGGGAGTAGTTGGGTAAGGGGGGTCAGAACTTGACCCTCTACGGTTCGCTAGGGGGGCAACCTCTGACCCTCTAGCGGAAGAGTCCCCAACCCGTTGGGGGTCAGAAGTTGACCCGCTACCGGGGCCTTGGGGGTCAGAACTTGACCCGCTACCGTCTTCACCCTGACCCCGTAGAGGGTCAGGGCTTGACCCTCTACGGGGCTGGGGCAGCCGCAGGTACCCCACAGCTTTGGGCAGTCGGTAGAGCGCGGCGCGCCGGCCAGCGGCGGGCTCCAGCTCTTCCAGCTCGCCCAGCTCGATCGCTTCACGTATGGCCGACCGGACGGTGTTGCGTGACACGTTCAGCGCCGACTGGAAGTCGGCGTAGCTGAGCCGCACTTCACACGCCGGGGTGCGCACCTGATCCGCCACGGCCAGCAGCGCGACACGGGCGTTCCCGCGCGCCTGGGAGTGCTTCCACACCCAGCCCATGGCGTCGAGGCTCATGACCGCCTCCCGACGGCCGCCGAGGTGGCGGCCCGCAGGTCTGGGGTGCTGGGGATGCTCACGAACGGCTCTCGCTATCTGGTGGTGCCGACTGGGTGTTCGTGGTGCGTGGGGCCGCCGGGGCACGGGAAGGGCGTGCCCCGGCGGCCATCCGCGCTGCGGGTCACCCGGCGCGTGGTGCGGGTGCGGCGTGTTCGCGGCTGGCGGCGATGACGCTGGTGAGGAGCCAGCTGCCGCCTGGCCCGCCGCCGGCCTGCCGGAGGTTGATGCGGCTGGCGACCGCAGCGAGGTGGCCGCCGATGGCCCGCCCCATCTCGGGGTCCAGCAGCCCGGCGGGCACCCGGACATCGACGACCGAGCCGGGTGGGATGTGGCGGGTCTGCGCCCGCAGCTGGTCGCGCCAGTCACCGGGGCCGGTGAGGTCAATCTCTACCGTCAGGGTCACCTCGATCACGGGTTGCCCCCGTCCGGGGTGTCCAGCGCGGGGCCGCGCCGGGCCTTGCGCAAGGCTTCCTCTTCGGTCAGGTCGGTGCGGAACAGATCGCCTACGGCGTCGCCGTAGGTCTTCCGCAGGGTGAGCCCGAAGTGGTCGCTGGTGTTGTCCATGAACTCTTTGCCCCACGGACTGACCAGCAGCAGTGCGGGCAACCGGTAGTCAGCCACCAGCCAGTCACCGGCGTCCGACCACCGCCGGCCGCCGCCGTCGGGGCGGGCCTCAGGGTCATCGAGGGCGAGGGTCAGGCCGAGGTCGACCAGGCCGCGCAGCAGGTCGTACCCCAAGAGCCCGTCCCCTCTCTCCTCGTCCGCCCGGCGCTGCTCGCGCACGGCCCACGCGTGGTCGGTGTCGGCCCAGGCATGGGCGCGGGGCAGGAACCAGCCGAGGGCCTCGGCGATCTCGGACAGCAGCAGATAGTCGGTGTCGTCGTGCTGATAGTGGACGGGGGCTTCACCGAACCCGGCCAGGTCGCGGACCTTGCCGCTGATCGGGGTCAGCAGCGTGGTCTTCGCGAAGCGCGCGAGCCGGCTCGCGACGGTGATGGTCTGCTGGACCGGGCCTTCATCCAGCAGGTGGTCGACCTGCCGGGCGACGACCAGGCCGGCGAACCCCAAGTAGTCGGTGACGTCGTCCTGCTTCATCGGGCGTTCGCCTCCCAGTCGGCGCGGGCGGCGATCAGGTCGGCGTGTACCTGGTCCAGGCGGTCGCACTGGGCGCGCACCGCGGCGATGACGTCGGCCAGCTGCTCGGGGGTCAGGTTCTCCATCCACTCGTCGCTGTCGCCCAGCACCTCGACATCGACCGTGGGCTGCTGCTGTGCCGCCTCACGGTAGGGGTGGACGGTCATGACCGCCCGCAGCATCGGCAGGGCCAAGGGGCCCGCCGGCCGGTCTCCGTCGGCAGCGCAGAAGATGGGCACGCCGGCCGAGCCGTCGTAGTAGCGGTACATGCCCAGGTCGGGCAGGACGGCGCCGATGCGGTCGGCGGTCACATCCTGGCTGGGGTCGTTCTCGGCCCAGGCGGGGCGATAGCCGGTGATCGGCGTCCCGCCGTCGACGGTGACGGTCCAGGTGCGGGGCCCGGCGTCGGCCTCGGGCGGGTTGGGCTCGTGGACGGCCTTCAGCTGCGTGGTGAAGCGCTGTTCCTGGGCGTAGTCGACGCTGTCGGCGCCCGTGAGAACGGGGGCTACTGTGGTCATGAGGACGTTCTCTTTCCGGCGGCGGCGTGCAGGGGTGGCTAGACCCCGTTGCGTCGCCGTCTGTCTGGTTAGCGCTGGGTGTGGGACGGGTCGTTCTCCGGCGTCGTCGGGTGGCTAGACCCGGCGGCGCCTCCTTCCAAGCCGAGGTCAGCGACGATGTCCACCAGGCGGGCCCTCATTGCCACGCCGACCCGACGGACCGGGATCGGCAACTCGTCGGCCCGAGCCAGTTCGTAGGTGGTCGTGCGCCCGAGCCCGTAGATCCGGCCGACCGTGGGCCAGACCGGGACGACGGCGGGCAGCGCGAGGATCTCGGCCGGGGTCATGGCCGGGGCGGTAGTCATGCTGCGGAAAGATCGTGACACAGCGTTCGATGCTGGTCAAGCTGCGGTCGGCCGCCGGGCACGGATCAGCGCTTGGACGTCGGCCCAGGCGTAGTAGGGCTGGCGTGGGCTGCCGCCGGCGCGCCGGAGTTGGCCGCGCCGCACCAGCTGGCGGACGGCGGGGAGTCCGATACCGAGCTGTGCGGCAACCTGGTGGGCGGTGAGGTGCCCGGGCGGGACGTACAGGGGCTCCATGGGGCCAGTGTCGCTCAGGGGGCCTGCCGGTGGCCGGGGCTGGCGCCGGGAGGCAGAAGGGCGGCTTTAACCAGCTCCAGCGCCTCGGCCTTACTGAAGCCGGCGCCCTGGAGCGCAGTGTAGAACTCGTGCAACTGGACGGCCGCCGCCGCCAGGGTGGTGAACGGGGACGGTGGCGGGGTCTTGTCGGTCATGCGGCGTGGACTCCTTCGGGGTTGTGGTGGGCGGCGAGCGTGCCCCAGGTGTCGGGCGGCCAGTGGGTTCCGCACCAGGGGCAGCGGGCGGTGGTGGCGCCCTCGGTGACGTGCACGACGGCGCCGCACGGGGTGCCGGCACCGGTGAGGGCGAGGCAGCAGCCGAGGCGCCGCCGGCGGGGGGCAGGGTCCACGATGCTCATCGCGGCGTGCTCCAGGTCGCGGATCTCACGGGCGAAGTCGCCGGCGGCCGGCCACGCCTCGGCGATCCAGGGGAGGTTGACGGCTAGGCCGTTGGCGGCGGCGGTGACGCGGTCGGTGATGGTGCCGGTGATGCGGGGCGGCTCCCATTCCAGGTCGGTGTGCAGGGCCGCGCGCCAGTCCTCCAGTACCCCGATGATGGCTCCGGGGCCCCGGAGGGTCAGGACCGTCTCGTCGACGGGGAGCGGGGCCTCGGCCGGTCGGGTCCCGCCCGCGTCGGCGGGGCGGCCGGCTGGGGCGAGGAACGCGGCCAACACGGTATGCAGCGCGGGGAGGCGGGCGAGGCGTTCGGTGGTTGCGCGGGTGCAGCCGGCGCACAGGTGATGCTCGGCGCGGTCGCCGGCCAGGTCGCGGTCGCAGAGTCCGCACTGGGCCATGGGTCGGTCCCTCCTCGGGTGCTTGTGGGTCAGTGGCGATGACGGAGGCCCGGCGGCTGGCCCGGGCCACCGGGACTACGGCGTGGGGGTGGCGGGGGTGGCGCGGGCGATCTCACCCGTCACGCGGTCGATGGCGTCGTTCCAGCCAGCGGCGTGAGCGGCGGCCAGCTCGGGGGCGCCACCGGGGTCGGGGGGCAGGATCGTGGCCAGGGCCCGCACGCGGTCCAGCGCGGCCTCGGCCCGGTCGGCGCGGGCGGTCTCCTGCTGGACCTCGGCGAGCACGGCGTGGACGATGCCGACGGGATGGCCGCTCTCGGCGTCGGCCTCGATCGCCGCCGCGATCCGGGCCCGGAGCCCGCCCGCCTGAGCGCCCGAACTGGCGTCCGCCGTCTCCGTGTTCACCCAGGGGGCTGGCGGGGCGTCAGGGGCCCTGTGGGGCGCCACGGTGGGGGCGGTGGCAGCCTTGGCGGCCATGCGGGCGTTGTGGGCCATGGCGGCGCCGATCGCCTCGCCGATGCTCGAATAGCGGTCAGGCATGGTCGGTCTCCAGGTGTCGGGCCAGCGCGGCGGCGGCGGCGAGGGAGCACGCGTCGGGCGCGCAGCCGCACTGCTCGTGGCCGTCCTCGTCCGCCTCGGAGGCGGTGCGCTCCAGCAGAGCGGCGAGCGCGATGCCGGCGGCCGGGCCCATGGCGGCGACGTAGTCGGCGACGGCTGGGAGGACGAACGGGTAGTGGCCGGCGCCGCGGCCACCACCGCCGTGGAGGAGCCGCCGGCCGGGCCCAGCGGTGAGGTCGGCGGCGCCGGCGTGGCGGTGGGAGGCGGTCCAGGTGTCGGTGCCGGACGCCTCGGCTGCGGCGCCGGCCAGGGCGCGGAGCCGGGCCGCGGCGGCGCGGACGGTCGGGATCGGGTCGGTCATCGGGTCTCCTTGGTGGTGGTGCGGAGGTTCTGC
This sequence comes from Streptomyces chisholmiae, assembly GCF_031845445.1. Taxonomy (NCBI): domain Bacteria; kingdom Bacillati; phylum Actinomycetota; class Actinomycetes; order Kitasatosporales; family Streptomycetaceae; genus Streptomyces; species Streptomyces chisholmiae. The sequence goes on from NZ_JAVREO010000025.1 coordinate 36,286, forward strand.
CGGTAGGCGCGTTCGGCGGCGCGGCACTTGCCGCAGGGGGTCTCCCCTCGGCGCCGGTGGGCCTCGTAGGAGGCATGGTCGCCGTGCCGCTCGCGGTCGAGGAGCCGTAGGCCGTGGGCGAGGTGGACGGCGTGGGCGAGGGAGCGGGCGCCGAGCGCGGCCCGCAGGCCGGTGCTGTCCTTGCGGATGGTGATGACGGCGCGGTCGAGGGCGCGGGCGATCTGCTGGTGGGTCTGGCCGGCCGCGACCCGCCGCAGGATCTCCAGCTGGCGCTCGCTCAGAGCCGCGGTGGGCGCGGTACCGGCTGCGCGGCTGGCGGTGTGTCGTGTCACCAGATCGCCCCCGTCGGTGCGTCGATGGGCTGGTAGGGCACCCACGGCCAGGTGTCGCCCTGGCGGACGAACTGCGGCCACTCCCGCTCGTCCCGCATGCCGCGCCACGGGATGACCCGACGCCCGCGCGCCCCAGCCTCGTTCGCCGCGGACTTCTCGTCTTCGACCGGGCGTAGGCCGAAGCCGAATTCGGGCCAGCGCATCCACAGCGAGCTGCCGAGGGGGCGCAGGGAGCGGGGGCCGATCGCGCCGCCGTGCGGGGAGTGGGCTTCCATCAGCACGGCGCAGTTCGCCGTGGCGCGCGCCTCGTCGATCACGACGCTGACCTTGCGGGCCAGTTCTTCGTCGTTGGGGTTGCCGGCGTGCAGCCGGTAGACGGGGCCGATGATCAGGACGTCCGGCATGAGGCGCTCAACCCGGCGCATCACCCATGCCCGATCCTGCGGGCGGGTCAGGTCCACGCCGGCCGGCCGGCACTCGATGCTGAACTGGCCGCGCCGCAGGCCCCGCCGCTGCCGCTCGGCCGCGTTCAGCAGCGGCCGGTACTTGCGGCGAGACGCCGGCTCGCCGTTCTCGCAGTCGAGGACCAGCACCCGCAGCGGGTCGATGTGCTGGCTGGGGTTGAACGGGTGCAGACCGGCGGCCATGCACACCGCCATCTGCCGCAGCAGCGTGGACTTCCCGCCGCCTTCACTGGCGGTGAGGATCAGGCGGTCCGCGCGCTCCAGCAGGCCGGGCACCAGCCAGTCGTAGGTGTCCTCGTGCTGCACGAAGTCCAGCAGATCCTGGGTGGGCAGGTCCTCGGTGGCCTGGCCTCGGTCCCGCAGTCCGCGGGCCATGGTGACGGCACGCTCGACCAGGTCGTAGGTGTCGTCGTCGGTGGCGAACCCCATGCCGGCGATGGCCGTGCCGAGCTTGATCAGCTCCCGGCGCAGGTAGCGGTCCTCGATGATCTCGGCGTAGTACTCACCGTTCGCCGCGGTGGGGACGACCTGAACCAAGGAGTGGACGTAGCCCGCGCCGCCGACCTTGGCCAGCTGCCCGGCGTCGGCGAGGTGCTTGGTGACGGTGATGGGGTCGATCGGCTGACCGGTGGCGTGCATTCGGCCGATGCAGTTGAAGATCAACGTGTGGCGGTTCTCGTAGAACGCCTCGGGGTTCAGGACGTCGAGGATCTCGCGGCAGGCCGGCTGGCTGATGAGGCAGGCGCCGAGGACGCTCTGTTCGGCGACTGCGTCGTGGGGCTGGGTGCGGCCCGGGTCGGGCGGCCCGTCCAGAGCGGGGTCCCATGTGATCTCGGTGGTCATCAGAAAATCCCTCGGTCTTCGGGGTTGCTGTACGGGGCGCCTACGGCTCGCAGGTGCGGCGCGGGCCGGTAGACGGGGGTGCCTTCGGGAGGGGCGGGGGGCAGCTCGCGCCAGCCCTGGAGGAAGTAGCGCGCGGAGGTCACCGGGGTGCGGGCGTTTGCGGCGGCGCGGTGCGCGTGCTCGACCATCGCCTTCACGCCGCACGACGTGATGAGCGCGATGATCGGGAACCACTCGTTGCCGCGGAATGGCCAGCGGACGTCCAGCCCGCTGGCGCTCATCGCGTGCACCAGAGGCAGGGCTTGGTCCGGGTAGCGGGCGGTGTCGGCCGCCGGCGCCCCCTCTTGTAGCTCTCTGGGAGTAGTTGGGTAAGGGGGGTCAGAACTTGACCCTCTACGGTTCGCTAGGGGGGCAACCTCTGACCCTCTAGCGGAAGAGTCCCCAACCCGTTGGGGGTCAGAAGTTGACCCGCTACCGGGGCCTTGGGGGTCAGAACTTGACCCGCTACCGTCTTCACCCTGACCCCGTAGAGGGTCAGGGCTTGACCCTCTACGGGGCTGGGGCAGCCGCAGGTACCCCACAGCTTTGGGCAGTCGGTAGAGCGCGGCGCGCCGGCCAGCGGCGGGCTCCAGCTCTTCCAGCTCGCCCAGCTCGATCGCTTCACGTATGGCCGACCGGACGGTGTTGCGTGACACGTTCAGCGCCGACTGGAAGTCGGCGTAGCTGAGCCGCACTTCACACGCCGGGGTGCGCACCTGATCCGCCACGGCCAGCAGCGCGACACGGGCGTTCCCGCGCGCCTGGGAGTGCTTCCACACCCAGCCCATGGCGTCGAGGCTCATGACCGCCTCCCGACGGCCGCCGAGGTGGCGGCCCGCAGGTCTGGGGTGCTGGGGATGCTCACGAACGGCTCTCGCTATCTGGTGGTGCCGACTGGGTGTTCGTGGTGCGTGGGGCCGCCGGGGCACGGGAAGGGCGTGCCCCGGCGGCCATCCGCGCTGCGGGTCACCCGGCGCGTGGTGCGGGTGCGGCGTGTTCGCGGCTGGCGGCGATGACGCTGGTGAGGAGCCAGCTGCCGCCTGGCCCGCCGCCGGCCTGCCGGAGGTTGATGCGGCTGGCGACCGCAGCGAGGTGGCCGCCGATGGCCCGCCCCATCTCGGGGTCCAGCAGCCCGGCGGGCACCCGGACATCGACGACCGAGCCGGGTGGGATGTGGCGGGTCTGCGCCCGCAGCTGGTCGCGCCAGTCACCGGGGCCGGTGAGGTCAATCTCTACCGTCAGGGTCACCTCGATCACGGGTTGCCCCCGTCCGGGGTGTCCAGCGCGGGGCCGCGCCGGGCCTTGCGCAAGGCTTCCTCTTCGGTCAGGTCGGTGCGGAACAGATCGCCTACGGCGTCGCCGTAGGTCTTCCGCAGGGTGAGCCCGAAGTGGTCGCTGGTGTTGTCCATGAACTCTTTGCCCCACGGACTGACCAGCAGCAGTGCGGGCAACCGGTAGTCAGCCACCAGCCAGTCACCGGCGTCCGACCACCGCCGGCCGCCGCCGTCGGGGCGGGCCTCAGGGTCATCGAGGGCGAGGGTCAGGCCGAGGTCGACCAGGCCGCGCAGCAGGTCGTACCCCAAGAGCCCGTCCCCTCTCTCCTCGTCCGCCCGGCGCTGCTCGCGCACGGCCCACGCGTGGTCGGTGTCGGCCCAGGCATGGGCGCGGGGCAGGAACCAGCCGAGGGCCTCGGCGATCTCGGACAGCAGCAGATAGTCGGTGTCGTCGTGCTGATAGTGGACGGGGGCTTCACCGAACCCGGCCAGGTCGCGGACCTTGCCGCTGATCGGGGTCAGCAGCGTGGTCTTCGCGAAGCGCGCGAGCCGGCTCGCGACGGTGATGGTCTGCTGGACCGGGCCTTCATCCAGCAGGTGGTCGACCTGCCGGGCGACGACCAGGCCGGCGAACCCCAAGTAGTCGGTGACGTCGTCCTGCTTCATCGGGCGTTCGCCTCCCAGTCGGCGCGGGCGGCGATCAGGTCGGCGTGTACCTGGTCCAGGCGGTCGCACTGGGCGCGCACCGCGGCGATGACGTCGGCCAGCTGCTCGGGGGTCAGGTTCTCCATCCACTCGTCGCTGTCGCCCAGCACCTCGACATCGACCGTGGGCTGCTGCTGTGCCGCCTCACGGTAGGGGTGGACGGTCATGACCGCCCGCAGCATCGGCAGGGCCAAGGGGCCCGCCGGCCGGTCTCCGTCGGCAGCGCAGAAGATGGGCACGCCGGCCGAGCCGTCGTAGTAGCGGTACATGCCCAGGTCGGGCAGGACGGCGCCGATGCGGTCGGCGGTCACATCCTGGCTGGGGTCGTTCTCGGCCCAGGCGGGGCGATAGCCGGTGATCGGCGTCCCGCCGTCGACGGTGACGGTCCAGGTGCGGGGCCCGGCGTCGGCCTCGGGCGGGTTGGGCTCGTGGACGGCCTTCAGCTGCGTGGTGAAGCGCTGTTCCTGGGCGTAGTCGACGCTGTCGGCGCCCGTGAGAACGGGGGCTACTGTGGTCATGAGGACGTTCTCTTTCCGGCGGCGGCGTGCAGGGGTGGCTAGACCCCGTTGCGTCGCCGTCTGTCTGGTTAGCGCTGGGTGTGGGACGGGTCGTTCTCCGGCGTCGTCGGGTGGCTAGACCCGGCGGCGCCTCCTTCCAAGCCGAGGTCAGCGACGATGTCCACCAGGCGGGCCCTCATTGCCACGCCGACCCGACGGACCGGGATCGGCAACTCGTCGGCCCGAGCCAGTTCGTAGGTGGTCGTGCGCCCGAGCCCGTAGATCCGGCCGACCGTGGGCCAGACCGGGACGACGGCGGGCAGCGCGAGGATCTCGGCCGGGGTCATGGCCGGGGCGGTAGTCATGCCGCCGCCTGGAGAAGCGGCCCGTCGCCGGTGGCCCGGCCGGCCGGGACCCACAGGACCAGGACGTCCACGCCGATGCGATCGGCGATGGCGTGCGCGGCGTCGGCCGACACGCTGGACGTCACCCCCGTGAGGAGGTTCCCGACGGTGCCGTGGCTGAGGCCGGACGCCGCCGCCAGCTCACGAATCGAGACTGGCGCGCCGGTGCCCGTGCGCCGCATGAGCGTGCGCATCAGGTCGGGATCGGGCAGGCGGTAGGTAGGGCTGGGAGTCGTCACGATCCATCTCCTGGGGTGATTCATCCATCTGTCTGGATGCCTGAAGCATGGCATGCGGTGGATAGATTGTCCATATGGATGGACGTATGGCCGTCGGTGCGCCCCGTGCGCTGCACGTGCGCCCCTAGCCGTGGCGTCCAGATCCGTGGACAATCTGTCCGGCGCATGCAATGGCGTATGCGCTATCCAGGGGGAACGTCACTGGCTCCCCCCTGGTGCATGGACACCCCACGCCCCATGAGAACCCACGGAGTGGCAGGATGATCGTCATGGCTGCACAGGAGGACCGACCTACCGGGGCCCGGGCGCACCTGTCTGACCTGGTGCGCGACCGCCGGGCCGCGCTCGGCATCTCACTGGCCGCGCTGGAGAAGCGCGCCGTCGACCCGGAGTCCGGTGACGGGCTCAAGCGCTCGTGGCTGCATCGCCTGGAGACCGGTGAGCCGGTGATCCCTCCTCAGCTTCCGCAGTTGCGCGCCCTGGCCGCCGGCCTGGGGGCCCCCCTGGAGCAGTTGCAGGATGCAGCTGCGGCGCAGTTCTTCGGCATTGACGCTGTGTATCCGGCGTCCGGCGATGCGCGGGCCTTGGTTGAGCGCGCCGAGCGGCTCACCCCGGATCAGCGGGCCCAACTGCTGCGTCTGATCGACACGTTCGCGCCTGAAGCAAACGGCTAATCACCAAATAGACACAACTTCCCCACTACGGTGTGTAGTTATCGCACACATGGTGTAGTCGAATCCCTTTTCGAGTGCGAAGATGGCTATCCGCTTGGGGGGCGTCACGCATAGGCACTACGGTGTCGATGCCGCACAATCGAACACCTGAGCGATAGCGGCCATGCCTGATGGGGGCACCATGCACGAACAGCCGACCGAACCAGACTCCGACGCAGCCCGCGCGGTCACGGCCAGCGCCCGCTACGTCGTCACCACCGAACTCCCCGAAGGCGAGATCCTCGTGCCCGTGGACTCACCCCATGGCACCGTCATGCTGGTCCGTGAGGGACACATGAGCCCTGAACTGGCTGCGGCGATCAACTCGACCCTTGGCTGGATGACCCGGTGCGGCGTCTGGAACCACAGATAGGACAGACAAGGGGAGGGACATGGCGACAGCCCGACGCGGTGGGGGGATCACCCGGCGCTGCGAATGCCGAGGCCCGGCCGGGAAGCGCCTCGGGACGGCCTGCCCGAAGCTGCGGCAGCGGAAGCACGGCCGCTACGAGATCCACCAGGAGCTACCCGACGACGCCGACGGCAGGCGCCGGCGCTTCCGGCGAACCGGGTACGACGACAGGCCCGCGGCTGAGGCTGACCTGGAGAAGGTCCGGGCCGTCCTGGCCGTGGCGGCCGGGGACGACGAGACTGAACGGCGGCGGGTCGGTGACTTCCTCGCCGGGCTCATGTCGTCCCGGCTGCCGATACCCGAGCCTGACCAGGTGCGGCGCCGACTGGGCATGGGTGCCCCGCTCGGCACGGTGCACACAATGGGCGAGCTGCTCGACCGCTGGCTGGACGCCAAGGGCAAGAGTCGCCGTTCGACCACGGTGAACGGGTACGGCTCCCACGTGCGGGTGCACCTCCGGCCGGCCCTCGCGTCGTACCGTGCGGACAGGCTTAGCCTCGATGCCGTCCAGGCGATGTTCGACGGCATCTTGGACCAGGCCGACGTGATCCGAGCGGAGAACGCCGCGCGCCGTGCGCAGGTGGCGCGCTGCCGGTGGACGAAGCCCGGCCGGCCGCCGGCCGCCGAGCGTGCCAAGCTCGCGGCGGAGCGGGAGCGGCTTGCGGCGATGCCGGCCTTCCGCAAGGTGCCGTCCCTCGCGAGCGTCCACGCCATCCGTCGCTCGCTGCGTGCCGCCATCAACTGGGGGATGCGCCGGCCGGAGTGGGGCATCACCTACAACCCGGCCGAACATGTCGACCTCACCCCGTACCGTCGGCCGCGCGGGCTGCTGTGGACCGAGGCCCGGGTGAAGCGCTGGCGGGAGACGGGTGAGATCCCGTCCCGGGTGATGGTGTGGAGCCCCGCGCAGCTGGGCGCGTTCCTCGACGCGGCCGAGGGGAGCCGGCTCTACGCCGCGTTCCACCTGATCGGCTACCACGGGTTGCGGCGCGGTGAGGCGGTGGGCCAGGACTGGGCGAACCTGGACTCGGAGAACCACCGGTTGGCCATCGCGCGCGAGATTGTGCAGGACGGATGGACGCCGGTGGAGACGGAGACCAAGACCGAGGACAGCGCGGCGGCGATCCGCGTCGACGCGGGCACTGTCTCGGTGCTCCTCGCCCACCAGGTGCGGCAGGTCGCCGAGCGTGCGGAGTGGGACGCCCACGCGAAAGAGGCGCGGGCGCGCGGGGAAGAGGCTGTGCCATGGGTGGACACGGGGAAGATGTTCACGAAGCCGGACGGCACATGGCTCCACCCGGACGACTTGTCTACGGAGTTTCGCCGCATCCGTGACGCCGCCGACCTGCCGCCGATCAACCTCCGGGATCTGCGCCACGGCGCGGCCGGCTTGGTCAAGGCGAGCGGCGGCGACCTGGAGGACGCGAAGCGCCTTCTCAGGCACTCCACCATCACCCTGACCTCGGATACCTACATGGTGCTGTTCGAGGAGGCCGAGGAGGAAGCCGCCGCCGCGCGGGCCGCCGTCGTGCCCCGCGCTCGGATCGCCGAGACGACATCTGTCGGCGCAGAGGAGTAGACTCCAACACAGGCCGAGCCCCCCTCCACCGCAGGTGAAGGGGGGCTTTCTGCTCGGCCAATGCTCGGCCGAACGGACCGGAATTCGATGGACGGGCCCGGACCAGCCAACAGGGTGAATCGTCGGCCAGCCCCCGCGAGCTGGGATTACCTGTACCACGCCCCGTGTATTCGGACGGGATACCACGGGGCATCACGGACCTGATGGCAGAGCAGTGGACTTTTAATCCATTGGTTGTGGGTTCGAGTCCCACACGGCCTACCAGGATGCGGGCGCCCCACCCGCCGCGGAGTGCGGCGGGTGGGGCGCCGTTTCCGTACGCGCGGGGCGCCACGCCAGACGCTCGGCCGGGGAGACCCCGACCGAGCGCCTCGCCAGGCTCCTGGCGACCGCCAGGTGCGGCCTGGTGAGCGAGCCTCAGTCCTGGCTCAGAACCCGCAGTACACGCCGCTGCCGTAGTCGGCGAGCAGGTTGTCCCGTATCCAGCCGGTAGCGCCGGTGGTGTCGTTGCGGACGTAGGTCCAGGTGTAGCCGTCGTTGCCGATGGTGTAGCAGTGGTAGTCGAGCCGGTGCGACGCGTAGGCGACGCCGTTGGAGTTGCAGTGCGTCCCGGAGCCCTGGCGCATGTTGGCCCCGGCCGCCGAGTAGACCCATGTGCTGTTGTCGCGGTCCCCCACGGTGGTGCCGCAGCCGGCGTGCGCCGCTGCCGTGGACGCCGGAGCGACGATGATCGCCGCCGCCACCGTCGCGGTGACTCCGATACTCGCCATGAGACGCCTCTTCATGGTCCCTCCCCTGATAGTCCGGTGACTGGGACCAGGGTGACCGCCCCGCCCGGCGGTGGCTTCGGCAACGCGTGCCGTCGTCTGTGCGATCCGTGCCCACAGCGGCAAGCCCTCCTCCACCGCGGGTGAAAGAGGGCTTGCCGCTCGGCCGGCCGGACCGGGGCCCGACGGACGGGGCCGGGGGTGCCCCCGGCCCCGGATGGGTGGTCAGGAGACCCTGGAGGTGCAGGACGGGCAGTCGTCGTGCGCGTCCCGGCCGAGCCTGGCGAAGATGTAGGCGGCCGAGACCATCGTCATGTGGTGGTGCCAGCCGCGGAACGAGCGTCCCTCGAAGTCCCGCAGGCCGAAGTTCAGTTCCAGGTTGTGCATGTCCTCCCGGCTGCGGGACTCCAGGCGGGCCAGTGCCATGAGTTCGTCGATGCGGTGCTCCTTGAGGTTCGTCACCCAGAAGCGCACGGCCTCGCCCTCCGGGGATATCTCGGTCAGCAGTCGGATCGGGTGCGCCGCCGAGCCGTTGGACCCGGGGATCTTGACGAGCGAGGAGCGGACGAAGGACCGCCGGACCGCCGAGGACACCGGGGCCAGGCTGTGGTTGCGCTGGTGCCGGTTGCCCGTCAACGTGTGCAGGTAGTCCCGGGCGGTGAGCACCGTCTCCAGGGAGGGGCCGACGGACCTGCGGGCCAGCGTGGGCCGGCTCCGTAACGCCGGTGACGGGTGGGTGTCGCCCAGTACCCGCAGGGAGTCGCCGACCTCCAGCACGAACGGCAGACCGCCGGAGGCGAGCCGGGTCACCAGCTCGTTGGTCTGCCGCAGGTGCCGGACGTTGGCCACCACCGGGACCCGGGTGAGCCCCCACCGGTCCGCCATCTCCTGCACCATCGCGGCCCCCTCCAGCCATTCGGGGCGGCTCTCCACGTGGTCGGGGATGCGCGCGGTCTGTCGGGTCAGCGTGCCGTCCCAGGCCTTGGGCAGCAGGATGCGCCAGTTCACCGGGACGCTTGAGGTGGCGGTCACCAGCGAGACGGAGAGCCCGACCTGACAGTTCATCATGCGTCCGGCCTCGGGCAGGAACTGCCGCTCGACCCCCACCGAGCGGTCACCTCGCTTGGGGATCACGACCCGGCCGAGGACCCAGGCCTGGGGCGGCGCCACCGACTGGACGTGGCGCGCCAGCATCGCCCGCACCGGCGCCCAGCGCCACGGGCTCTGGTTGATGAACTGTTGGAGCGACTGATGGGCCGGCATCGCGAGAATACTCTCGGCAATCCGCTTGACGGACTTCTTTCCCTTCACCGACAGAAGGCCCCGTAGATAGACCTCGGCCCAGCGTCGCTGATCGACACGTGGAATGGCGGAGAAAATCTCGCTGGCATAGGAGGCGATGGGATCTCTGGTAAACATGGGTACGACGTCGTTCGCAAGCATTCTGTCCCCCTGGCTTGCTCTCTTGGTCTTGGTCTACGCATCATGTTTCACCACAGCCTAGGGTGACGGGCAAGCGGAACCTAACGTAGTTGCAGAAATTCTGGGGCCCATGACTGGACGCGGTCAGAAGGAAATTCCGACCCCCGGTCCAATAAAACCGGCGAGTAAGAAGTGGCGCGCCGTCTGACAGGCGGCGGCAAACCGTACACGGGTCTGGTTGTTTTCCCGCTGTTCACACACGGGCGGCCGCGACCGCCCGGCTCCGATCCGTCGGCGGTCGCCACCGCGACGGGGCCCGGAACGGGGAAGTGCCCTGACGCTCGCGTGGCCGGAAGCTCTTCATGCTTCCGACAGGCAGGAGCGGCAAGGCACTTCGTCGGGGAGATCCTCGCACACGGGCGCCGGGGTGGTCACGGCGAGCCCGGCTCGTCGAGCCGCTGGTGCTCCTGTTCCTGGCGGGCCTGCCTGGCCTCCCGCGCCTCCCGCACGACCGCGCCGAGCCGCTCCAGCGCCCGCACCGACCGGCCGCCGGCCGGCGCGGTGTAGACGACCAGCCGCTGGTCGATGCCGTCGGACAGCCGCAGCGACTCGTAGTCGAGGCTGAGCCGGCCGACCAGCGGGTGGTCGAACTCCTTCCGCCCGCTGCCCCGGTCCTGCACGTCGTGCCGCGCCCACCAGGTGCGGAACTCGTGGCTCTTGACGGAGAGTTCGCCGACCATCGCGGTGATGCCCGGGTCGTCGGGGTAGTGGCCGGCCGACACTCTCAGCTGGGCGATGCCCTGCCGGGCCTCGGCCTCCCAGTCCACGAGCAGCGTGCGGGCCCGTGGGCTGCCGAACGTGAACAGCAGGAAGTTCTGCGGCGGCCGCGGCTCGGCGAGGTAGTCCTCGGCCAGCAGCGCGGCGCCGGCCCCGTTCCACGCCAGGATGTCCATCCGCCGCCCCATCACGTAGGCGGGCGTGCCCTCCAGCACCCCCAGCAGCTGGCGCACGCCTGGCCGGACCCGGTCCACCATGATCCGCCGGCGCGGGCTGCCGGCGCGGGCGAGCAGGTACAGGTGCTCGCGTTCGTCGGCGCTGAGCCGCATGGTGCGGGCCAGCGCGTCCAGCACGGTGGGCGAGGGCCGGGCGGCCTTCCCCTGCTCCAGGCGGATGTAGTAGTCGACGCTGATGCCGGCGAGTTGGGCGACCTCGGCGCGCCGTAGGCCGGGGGCCCGGCGGCGTCCCACCGGCAGCCCGTGGTCCTCCGGGCGGGTCCGGTCGCGCCGGGACCGCAGGAAGTCGGCCAGCTCGCCACGAGTACCGGTATCAGTGGTCATGGGGGAGAGTGTCGCAGCTGGTTACGGCGCGGTGGCCGATGCCGGCGACAGCCAGTACCAGTATGGCAAGTACTAGCTCTCGCTGGGCTCTTCCGCGTCGCCCTCGCCCGGCGCAGTATCGGAGAGTGGCCTCCGTTGTACCGGCCGTGACGCGGGTGTGACCGTGCGCGTGCCCGGGTGCGCGGCGGGCCCGGCTGAGTGACGACGAGACGAGAAGGGGGAGCGAAGACGACATGGCCCGTGCTCCCGTGATGCCGGCCGACGCCAAGGCGCAGATCGTGCTCGGCGTGCTCCGTGGTGAGACGTCGGCCGCCGAGGCGGCCCGCCGGCACGGTGTGTCAGGACAGACGATCAGCATGTGGAAGAAGCAGTTCATCAGCGGCGGGCAGGCCGCCCTCGCCGGGGAGCTGCGCGCCTTCTCGGACGACGAGGACGAACTGCGCCGCGAGATCGAGCGGTTGAAGATCGCCCTGGGCGAGGCGCACCTGCGCCTGCGGTGGCAGACGCACCCCGGCGGCGCCGTGGCCCGCTGCGGCCTCCAGCCGTCCTGCTGAGGCCGCGGCGCCGCGCCGCCCGGCGGGCCGCCGCGCGCGTCACCGATTCCCGCACCGGCCGGTGACCGGGATACTCCGTCAAGTTGCACAAACCTCGTGGGAAAAGCCCCGATCACTGTTGGGTGGTATCTGGGCTGCCGTTTACTCGTGGCGTTGGCCCGGCAGAGAACGCCGGCCGCTTCAGGAACTCGCTGCGAATTCAGCCCACGGAGGTTTCCCATGAACACGGCGGAGGATACGCGTGCCGTCATGCTCGGAATATTCGACGATCTGGCGGCCGGAAATCTGGCGGGCGTGACGGAGTCACTGGCCCGTGACGTCATTTATGAGAACCCGGCCGGAGAACAGTACGCGGCGCTGCCGGACAGCGGCGTGTGGCGGGGCCGGGAGGCGGTCGTCGAGGCGTTCCGGCGGCGCGCCCAACTCGTCGACGTCCTCGAACTCCAGCAGCGCGACGTGGTCGCCGAGGGCGACCGGGCGCTGGTCGTCACCTACCAGCGCATCCGGCACCTGCTGACCGGTGCCGAGGCGGGCTACGAGGCGTCGGCGCTGCTGTCCCTGGACGACGAGGGCCTGGTGCGCTACTGGCGGGTGCTGTCGGAGAGCGCGGCGGAGGCCGACGTCTTCGACTCCGACCTGGACGAGCGGCTGCTGGCCGCCGTGCGGGCCGGCGACTCCCGGGAGGTCGGCGCGCTGCTGCGGCGCGGCGCCGACCCCAACCACCGGGAGACGGCGACCGGGCTGACCACCCTCCAGACGGCCGCCGGGCTGGGCGAGGCCACCGTGGTCGCGGCGCTGGTCGCGGCCGGCGGCGACGTGCACAGCGCGGACAGCCGGGCCGGCGGCACCGCCCTGCACAAGGCCGTCCAGCGCGGTGACCTGCGCACCATCCGGGTGCTTGTCGAGGCGGGCGCGTTCGTCGACGCGGTGGCCCCCACCACCGGGCACACCCCGCTGATGGACGCCCTCTGGTACAAGTGGCCCGACGTCGTCGCCTACCTGCTGGAGCGGAACGCCGGCCTCGGCCTGCACACGCACTACGGGTTCTCGCTGCGCGAGCACTTCGAGTACGAGCTGAACGTGAACACCCGGGGCAAGGACAAGCTGCTGGTCGCCGAGCAGCTCCTCCAGACCAGGACCCGGGAGGACGAGCGGGCGGCCGGCGAGCAACGGCTGATGGCCGCCGTGACGGAGGGCGACCAGGCCGCCGTGCGGGGCCTGCTCGCCAGCGGCGCGGCCGTCGACGAGCGGTTCCCGGTGCTCAACGGCTTCAACGACCTGCACACGCCGCTGCTGGTGGCCTCCCGCGACGGGCACACCGAGATCGTGCGGCTGCTGCTGGACGCCGGCGCGGACGTGAACGCGACGGAGCCCACCTTCGGCGCCGTCCCGCTGCACAAGGCCGTCTACAACGGGCACGCCGACATCACCCGGATTCTCGTCGAACGGCCCGGCATCGACCTCGACTTCCAGGGCGCGACCAACGGCTACTCGCCGCTGCACGACGCCCTGTGGCACGGCTACGAGGAGTGCGCCCGGGTGCTGATGGCGGCCGGCGCCAGGACCGACCTGGTCGGCCACGACGGCAAGACGCCGCTGGACGTCGCCACCGAGTCCTTCGGCGCCGAGCACCCGCTCGTCCGCGAACTGGCCGCGCTGGGCTGACGCCCCAGGCCGGCCACCGCCGGGCGTCCCGTGCCGCCGGGCCCCGCCCCGTTCCGTCCCGCCCCACCCAGTCCCGTCCTGTCCTACCGAAAGGAACACCCATGCTCTTCTACGTCCAGATGCGCTGGAACCACGAGGGCCGCATCGACCTCGACGAACTCTGGGAGATCGAGCAGGAGGAGGCCGAGCACGCCCAGGAGACCCTCGACTCCGGCTTCTGTGTCGGGATCTGGAAGGTCGCGGCCCAGAAGCGGGTCATCGCCATCATCGACTCCCCCGACGCCGAGGAACTCGACCGCACGGCCCTGGGCCGCCTGCCCATGCGGGACTACCTGGAGTTCGAGGCGGTCTGGCCGCTCCGCGACTACCTGGGGTTCGCCGCGGACGTGAAGGCCCGCTACCGGGTCTGACCGCCCACCGCCCCGCCGGCCCCCGGGCCGCGTCCCCAACCCCCGTTCCCGGCGGGCCGGTTACCCGATCCCGGCCCCCGGGAGCCCAGTTCCCCAGACCTCAGATCCTCAGATCCCCAGTCCCCAGACCCCAGAAGAGAGGGCCGTACCCGTGATCCACCAGCTGATCTTCGCCGCGCCCAAGCCGGGCATGACGGAGGAGGAGTTCCAGCGGTACTGGCTGGACGTGCACGCCGTCCGCTACGCCAGCCGCATTCCGCAGATCCGGCGCTACGCCGTCGACACCAGGATCGCCGAGCCCGGCGAGACCGGCGAGCCGCTGTGGAGCGGCATCGCCGAGATCTGGCTGGCCAACGAGGAGGAGCAGGTGGCCTCCCTCCAGACCCCGGAGTTCCTGGAGGGGGCCCGCCTCGACGAGCCGCGCTGGGCCGCGTTCTGGCGCACCGTGGTGCTGGACACCGACACCGAGATCGTGGTGCCCGGCGCTCCGGAGACCGCCGTGCAGCCCGGCGTCAAGGTCGTGATGCTGGCGAAGCGCCGCGAGGGCATGACCGTCGAGGAGTTCCGGCGCCACAGCCGGCAGACCCACGCGCCGCTGACCAGCCGGCTGCCCGGGCTGCGCCGCTACTACCAGTCGTTCACCAGGGACGGGTGGTACGGGCTGAGCGAGCCGCCGTTCGACGCCGCCTACCACCTGTGGTTCGACGACGTGAGCGCGCTCCGCCAGGCCGCGGGCACGCCCGAACAGGCCGCCGTCGAGGCCGACTTCGGCAACTTCGTCAACCGCCGCTACCTGCACCGGCTCACCGTGCGCCAGCACTGGGTGGTCGGCCCGCAGGGCCGGTGACGCCCGCCGCCCGGTCGGCGGCGGACATCCGAGACAGACACCGAGAACGAGGAGCACCATCATGAGCCTGACCAACGAAGCGGCCGTCACGGAGGCCACTCGGCAGGTCGCCACCACCTGGTTCAACGCCGTGACCAGCGGCGACTTCGAGTTGGCGGTCAGCCTGCTCGACGAGAACGTCGAGTGGGTCAACTACACGCCGGTACCCGGCTTCAACGACGCGATGCCGTGGATCGGCACCCGGCGCGGCCCGGCCGACGTGGTCGACAGCCTGCGGATCTTCACCGGCCTGGTCGACGTCGAGTTCGAGGAGCTGGTGGACCTGACCGTGGACGGCGACAGCGCCATGGGCATCATCCACGAGCGGTCGACCGTCAAGGAGACCGGCCGTGTCTTCGAGATCGAGTTCGTGCAGTACCTGAAGGTGCGCGACGGGCAGATCGTGTTCTGGAAGTCCTACACCGACCCCTCGCAGATCCTGCGGGCGCTGCCGGGCCGCTGACCCGCGCGACCGGGCCCCGCCCGCGCACCCTGGTTCCAACGGTGCGCGGGCGGGGCCCGGTGTCGGGTCCGCCGACGGTCAGGACTCCGGGAAGTTGACGTCCCGGCCGAGCTTCTCCCAGGTGACCAACTCCTGGCGCATGGAGTCGAGATGGGCGAAGAGCCCGTCGAAGGAGTCGTTGCCCAGCGGCAGCCGCAGCGGCGTGGTCTCGGCGTCCAGCGCGGTGAGGATGGCGGCTGCGGCCTTCGCCGGGTCGCCCGGCTGGCTGCCGTCCACACCCTTGATGAAGCTGCGGGTCGGGCCCACCGTCTCGGCGTACGCCTCCAGCTCCGCGGACTCGTGCAGCGCGCTGCCGGAGAACTCGGTGCGGAAGGCGCCCGGTTCGACGATCAGCGTCTTGATGCCGAGCGGCGCGACCTCGGCGGCCAGCGCCACCGACAGGCCCTCCAGCGCGAACTTGGTGGCCGAGTAGGCGGAGAACCCGGCGACCGAGGTCTGCCCGCCGAAGCTGCTGATCTGCACGACCGCGCCGGAGCCCTGGGCCCGCATGTGCGGCAGCGCCGCCCGCACCAGCGCCGCCGGGCCGAAGAAGTGCACGTCCATCAGGTCGCGCAGCTCGCGGTCCGTGGTCTCCTCGACCGCGCCGACCTGGCCGTGGCCCGCGTTGTTGACCAGCACGTCTATCCGCCCGTACCAGAGCACGACCTCGGCGACGACCTCGGTGATCCGGGCGTTGTCGGTGACGTCGAGCTGGACGGCCGCCGCCCGGTCCGGGTGGCTGGCGAGCAGGTCGTTCAGGGTCTCCGGGCGGCGGGCGGTGGCGACCACCGTGTCACCGGCGGCCAGCGCGGCCTCGGCGATGGCCCGCCCGAAGCCCGACGACGCACCGGTGATGAGCCAGACGCGCCCGCTCGCGTTCCGGGTGGGAGTAGGGCTGCTCACGTGGAACCTCCGGGTCTCGTCCCGCGTCACGTCGACACGGAATCAACGCGGAAACGGTGTCGCACCCGCCCGCCCGGTGTCCAAGAGAGAACCTCACTCACGTCATAGAGCGTGTTTATCATCGCAGTATGGAGCTGCGTCAACTTCGGTATCTCGTGGCGATCGCGGACGAGGGAAACCTGGGTCGCGCCGCGCGACTTCTCTATGTCAGCCAGCCGACCCTCTCCTACGCGCTCCGCACGCTGGAATCCGAGTTGGGGGTGCGGCTCTTCGACCGGCATCCGGGCGGGGTGACCGCGACGGAGGCCGGCGGCGAGGTGATCGCGGAGGCCCGCCGCACGTTACGCCAGGCCGACCGCGTCCACGCGGCGGCCGACCGCCACCGGCGGGGTGAGGGCGAGCTGCTGCGGGTGGGCTTCCAGGCCAGCGGCGCCGGCGAGTTGACCGCCAGGGCACGCGCCGAGTTCGCCCGCCAGTACCCGGCGATCCTCGTGCAGCCGTGCCGGTTCGACTGGGGCGAGGAGGGCACCGCGCTCCGCGACGGGCGGGCCGACGTGGCGTTCATCTGGCTGCCCGCCGACCTGACCGGCCTCACCGCCGAGGTGGTGCACACCGAGACCCGGGTGGTCGGCTTCCCCGTCGGCCACCGCCTCGCCGGCCGCGCCGAGGTGCCCCTGGACGCCGTCAGGGACGAGCCGTTGACCTGGACGGAGCGCGCCCCGCGCGACTGGGTCGACTGGTGGGCGGTCAACCCCAGGCCGGACGGCTCCAGTCCGCGGTGGGGGCCCACCAACAACAACGTCGAGGAGATGCTGGAGCAGGTCGCGGCGGGCGTGGCGATCTGCTTCGGGCCCGCCAGCATGGCGCGCTACTACGCCAGGCCCGACCTCGCCTGGGTGCCCCTGACCGGGGTGGACCCGATGCGCGTCGCCCTGGCCTGGGTGCGGGGCGCGGAGACCCTGGCCATCCGGGGGTTCGCCCGGGTGGTGCGCGAACTCGCCGGGGAGGCGGCCGAAAGCTGACCTCGGCATTCCCCTTCCGCTCTCCCGAATCACGCTTTCGTCAACTGCACGTAGTGCGCGAGAAGAATTCCGCGCCACGTGGTCGGCATTCCGGAACCGCACATACTCCCAAGTGTCCGCCGGGGCGACGCTGCCGCCCCGAACCGGCGGGAATCCAACCACGTGCACCGGGAGAGTTTCATGAAGTACGAGATTCTGGGCAAGACCGGCCTCCGCGTCTCCGAGTTGGCGCTGGGCGCCCTGACCTTCGGCGAGGACTGGGGCTGGGGCGCGCCCAAGGAGACCAGCGCGCGCCTCCTCGACCTGTACGCCGAGGCCGGCGGCAACTTCATCGACACCGCCAACTTCTACGTCGACGGCGGCTCCGAGCGGATGCTGGGCGAGCTGCTGAAGGGCCGGCGCGAGCGCTTCATCCTGGCCACGAAGTACACCGTCGAGAGCGACCCCACCGACGTCAACTCGGCGGGCAACCACAAGAAGAGCCTGGTGGCCTCCCTGGAGGCGAGCCTCCGCCGCCTCCAGACCGACCACATCGACCTGTTCTGGGTGCACGCCCACGACGTGCTCACCCCCGTCTCGGAGATCATGCGCATCCTCGACGACCAGGTCAGGGCCGGGAAGATCGGCCACGTCGGCGTCTCCAACTGGCCCGCCTGGGAGGTGGCGCAGGCCAACACGCTCGCCGAGCTGCGGGGTTGGTCCCCGTTCGTCGGCCTGGAGATCCGCTACAACGTGCTGACCCGGGACGCCGAGCGCGAGTTGCTGCCGATGGCCCGCGCGTTCGACATCCCGGTGTTCGCCTGGGGCGCGCTGGCCGAGGGGCGGCTGACCGGCAAGTACCTGACCGGCGGCGCCGGCCGGCTGTCCGTCATCGAGGCCGAGGAGCACACCAAGGCCGGCAGCGACGACGTGGTGCGCGAGGTGGTCCGGATAGCCGAGGAGGGCGGCTGGACGCCGGCGCAGGTCTCGCTGGCCTGGCTGCGCAGCCGGCCGGGCGTGGTCATCCCGATCCTCGGTGCCACCAAGGAGCACCAGCTCGTCGACAACCTGGGCGCCGTCGATGTCACCCTCAGCGCCGAGCAGTTGGCCCGCCTGGAGGCGACCAGCGACTTCACGCTCGGCTACCCGCACGACATGGTGCGCCAGGAGGTGACCCTCTCCAAGGTCTACGGCTCGCGGTGGCGGGAGATCGCCGACCACCGCACGACCGTCGGCCGCGGCGTCAACGACGGCCTGGTCCCGCCGCCGGCCGTCTGAGCCGGCCGATCGAGAGGGATGGCCTCATGTCTGTCAGCGAATCCGTCGGCGGCGACGTCGGCGGTTCCGCCCGCCCGCCGGAGCGCGGCGCCCCGCCGCCGCGCTCCGGCGCGGCCGCGGCCCAGGGACCGGGCGGCCGCCGCCCGTTCCTGATCCTCGCCGTCACCTGCGCGGTGATGTTCCTCGACTCGCTCGACACCTCGACGGTGGGGGTGGCGCTCCCCAACATCCAGGACGACCTGTCGATGAGCACCACCTCGCTCCAGTGGCTGGTGTCCGGGTACACGATCGCCTACGGCGGCCTGCTGCTGGTCGGCGGCAAGGCCGCGGACCTGCTGGGCCGGCGCCGGGTGCTGGTCTGGGGGCTCGGGGTGTTCGTCGTCGCCAGCGTCGTCGGCGGGCTGATGACCGAGCCGACCGCGCTGATCGCGTCCAGGTTCGCCAAGGGGATGGCCGCCGCCTTCACGGCCCCCGCGGCCTTCTCCATCCTCACCACCGAGTTCCGGGAGGGCCCGGAGCGGAACCGGGCGGTGTCCGCCTACGGCGCGACCGCCGGCCTCGGGTTCAGCACCGGGCTGGTCGCCTCGGGGCTGTTGACCGAGATCAGCTGGCGGATGGTCTTCATCATCCCGGGCCTGCTGGGGCTGGTGCTGCTGGTGCTGGTGCCGCTCGTGATCCGGCCGGACACCCCGCGCCCGGCCGGCGTCCGGCGCTCCTTCGACCCCGGCGGCGGGCTGCTGGTGACCTCGGCGCTGGTGCTCTTCGTGCTGGCCCTGGTGCAGGCGGCCGAGTACGGCTGGGGCGCGGTGGCGACGCTGGGCCCGCTGCTGGTCTCGGCCGTGCTGGCGGTGCTCTTCGTCGTGGTCGAGTCCCGGCACCGGGCGCCGATGCTGCCGCTGGAGATCTTCCGCTCCCGGGTCAGGTCGGCCTCCTACCTGGTCGCCGTCCTGCACGGCGCCGCGGCGATCGGCTGGCAGTTCGCCATGGTCCTGTACTTCCAGGAGGTCCTCGACTACGGCGCGGTGCGCACCGCGCTGGCGATGATCCCCATCGGCGTCGCGGTCTTCGTCACCGCGCAGTTCGCCACCCCGCGGCTGGTCGGCCGGTTCGGCACCCGGGCCGTCTGCCTGGCGGGGCTCGTCCTCCAGGCTGGATCGCTGGCGTGGTTCGCCCAGGTCGGGCACGAGGACCGGTACCTGACGCTCACCCTGCCGACCATGGTCCTGCACGCCGTCGCCGGCGGCCTGGTGTACTCGGCCGCGAACATCGGCGGCGTGAGCGGGGTCGCGAACGAGCGCCAGGGGCTGGCGGCCGGCCTGTGCAACTCGGCCTACGTCACCGGCACCGGGCTGGGCACGGCGATCCTGGCGGGCGTCATCGCGACGACGACCGGGGACGCCGCGGCGCCGCCGCTCGCCGCGTTCCAGCACGCCTTCCTGGCCGGTGCCGCGCTGGCGGCCGCCGGGCTGCTGGTGGCCCTGGTCGGGTTGCCGCACGGTGCCCGGATCGGTGCGCACGGCGGCCCGGGGGCGGAGTCCGCCGCGCGCGCCGAACGGGCCGGGCGGGGCGAGGGGCCGGCGCGTTCCGCGCGGTGACCCGTCCCGTCCGTCCCGTCCGTCCCGTCCGATCCTCCGGTTCCGGCCGAGCTACGCGCCCACTCGGGCCCGCACCCGATCTCCTCGTCTCCACCGCCTTCTGCCGCGTTCGGCTGCGTTCGACTGAGTTCGGTTGTGTTCAACGGTGTTGCCGCTGTATTCCACCGCATTCCTGATATCCACCGCGTTTCGCCCCATGTCGTCGGCAGGCCTGTCGGCGGCACGGGGCGGACCGCGTTGGAGTGCGTTCTAAGGGTTCCCGGGGTGGTGAATGGGCAGCGTTGCTTTGGTCACCGCGTGTAGTGTTGGGGGGGACAAGATCCGTTGGGTGTGAAACCGACGATCAGGGCGCTTCGCCGCCTGTCCATGGGGATACCCGGGGGGAGATTCTGTTGGCTATTCAACAGCGGGCGCTACAGACCAGGCGTCGCGTGCTGGAGGCGGCGGCGGTCGTATTCGACGAGCAGGCGTTCAATTCTGCGAGCATCTCCTCGATACTCCGCCGCGCCCGGGTCACCAAAGGGGCGCTGTATTTCCATTTCGGGTCCAAGGAGGAGTTAGCCCGCAGCGTGATGGAGGAACAGAAGCGCTGTCTCGTGCTGACCAACACGGGGCTGCACGTCCAGACCGTCATCGACATCACCCAGGGCGTGGCCCGGCTGATACCCGCCGATCCCACGCTGCGCGCGAGTTTCCGGCTGACGGTGGAGCAGGGCGCGATGGGGCAGGAGGACCCGAGCCTGTACCGCTGGTGGCTGGGCATCTACTGCGCCCACCTCGTCCAGGCCAGGCACGCCGGCGAGTTGGCCGCCGGCGTCGACCCGGAGGACATCGCGCACCTGGTGGTCGGCGCGTTCACCGGCACCCACCTCCTGACCCGGGTGCTCCACTCCCACCAGGACCTGGTCGAACGCGTCGCCGCCTTCTGGCGCACCGTGCTGCCCGGGCTCGTCACCGAACGGGTGCTGCCGCGGCTCGCGCCGTACGGCAGCGGCGACCTCCAGGCCGCGCTGAAGGGGGCGCGCCGGGAGGGCACCGCCGCCACGACGGGCGCGCCCCGGTCGACGGCTCCCTGAGGAGCCTCGTCGACCGGGGCGGACGGTCCCGGACCCGGACGGGTCCGGGCCGTCAGGCGGCCTCGGCGGTGCCGGTCAGCAGGCGGTCCAGCGCCCGGGCCGGCAGCCACGCCCAGTCCGGCCGGTGCTGGACCTCGTACGCCACCTCGTAGACCGCCTTGTCCAACACGTAGGCGGTCAGCAGCCACCGTTCGGCGTCGCGGCCGGCGCCGCCCGCCGCGGCGGCGTACCCGGCCAGGAACGCCCGCTGGTGGTGGCCGGCCCAGCGGGCCGCGCGCGCCAGGCCGCGCCGGTCGTCGCCGGCCCGGTGGTGGGCCGCGTAGTCGAACGACCGCAGCATGCCGGCGAGATCCCGCAGCGGCGAGTCGGGACGGTCCCGCTCCGCCGGGGTGGCCAGCGGCTCGCCCTCGAAGTCGATCACCAGCCAGTCGTCGCCGGTCCGCAGCGCCTGCCCCAGGTGCAGGTCGCCGTGGATCAGCTGCGCCGCCGGCCCGCCCGCGGCGGCCGCCGGCCCGGGGCCCCAGAGCGGCCGGGCCACCGCCCGGAACTCGGCGCGCAGCCGCGCTGCGTGCCGGGCGAGCCGCGGCGCGACGGCGAGCGCCCGGTCCAGCCGGGCGAGGAAACCCTCGGACAGCCGCCCGAAGTCCGCCGCCGTCAGCGGCCGCTCGCCGCCCGCGGTGGCCAGGCCCCGGTGCACCGCGGCGACGGCCGCGCCCAGCGCGCCGGCCTCGGCCCGCAGGTCGCCGAAGGTCCTGGCGTGTTCCAGCGCGAGCGCCCAGCCGTCCACGGCGTCCGGCAGGTACTCCTGGAGCGTCGCGTGGGTGGTGCCGGAGGCCGCGTCCTCGACGGCGCCGAGCAGCGGCTTCACGTTCGGGCAGCCGGCCTCGACCAGCGCCCGGTGCACCGTCAGGTCCCGGTTGGGGCCGGCGGTCTGCCGGCGGAAGACCTTCAGCACGTACCGCTCGTCGATCACCACGGAGCTGTTGCTCTGCTCCACGCCCAGGGGCCGGACGGCCGGCGCCTCGCCGAGCGCGGCGGCCACCGCCGGCGCGGCCCGCGTCAGGAGCGCGGTGACCAGCCGGGGGTCGTGCAGCGCGTCGTACACGGCGACGCCGTCGATGACGGCGACCAGCGCCTCGGCGGGCAGCCCGGCCGGGTGGCCCACGCCCAGCGGCAGCAGGTAGGTGTCGTCGGTCGGGCCGAGCCGCACCGTCGCGAGGACGCCGTCGCCGGCGGCCGTGAACGGCCGCGCCGCGACCACCGCGGCCGGCCCGGTCACGGCCGGCCCGGCGTACCAGCGCTGCCGCGCCGTCCAGGCGGCGAGCGACGCCGCCGGCAGCGCCGCCAGCACGCCGGACGGGTCGGCCCCGCCGGCCGCACGACGAGCCGCGGCACGAGCCGGGGCAGGGGCCGGGGCCGGACGGGACGGGCGGGCCGAGTGGGCTGAGTGGGCTGAGTGGGACGAGTCGGTCATCGCGCGGTCTCCGATGGGACGACGGCGAACCACCGGACGCCCCGGCCGGGCAGCGTCAGCCGCAGCGGCTGGCCGGGGGCCGGCAGCGGCCGGAGCGGCGTGCCGGTCAGCTCGTCGACGATGTCCACCGTGTCGGTGATGTCGGCGATGTCGCAGATCCCGCCGAGGTCGTCGGGCAGTTCGACGGTCACCGTCCTGGGGGTGGCCCCGAGGTTGTTCACGCACACCACCCGGTCCCGCCGGCCGTCCGGCCCGGTGTGGTCCCGGACGAACGCCAGCACCGCGTCGTCCGACGCGGCCAGCGGCTCGAACGTGCCCTCGCCGAAGGCGGGATGCCGGCGGCGGACGCCGAGCAGCCGGCGGGTCAGCCGGAGCAGCGACGCCGGGTCGGCCAGCTGCGCCTCGACGTTGACGGCCGCCTCGTCGTAGCCGGGGCTGGTCACGACCGGCAGCAGGAGCGCGTCCGGGTCGGCGGCGGAGAAGCCGGCGTTCCGGTCGGCCGTCCACTGCATCGGCGTGCGGACCGCGTCCCGGTCGGCCAGCCAGATGTTGTCGCCCATGCCGATCTCGTCGCCGTAGTACAGGACCGGCGAGCCGGGCAGCGAGAGCAGCAGCGCGGTGGCCAGCTCCAGCTGGTCCCGGTCGCCGTCGAGGAGCGGCGCGAGCCGGCGGCGGATGCCGATGTTGGCCCGCATCCGGGGCTCGGGCGCGTACCGCCCGTACAGGTAGGCCCGTTCCTCGTCGGTGACCATCTCCAGGCTCAGCTCGTCGTGGTTGCGCAGGAAGATGCCCCACTGGCAGTCGGCCGGGATGGCCGGCGTGGTGGCCAGGATGTCGACGACCGGGGCGGCCGTCTCCTGCGCGAGCGCCATGAAGACCCGCGGCATCAGCGGGAAGTGGAACGACATGTGGCACTCGTCGCCCGGCACGTCGGGCAGCTGGGGGTCGCCGCCGAAGTAGGCGACCGCGTCGCTGGGCCACTGGTTGGCCTCGGCGAGCAGGACCCGGCCCGGGTACTCGTCGTCGATGATCTTCCGGACGGTCTTCAGGAACGCGTGGGTCCGCGGCAGGTTCTCGCAGTCGGTGCCCTCCTCCTCGAAGAGGTAGGGGACCGCGTCCAGCCGGAAGCCGTCGATGCCCAGGTCGAGCCAGAACCGCAGGGCGTCCAGCATCGCGTCGTGGACCCGTGGGTTCTCGTAGTTCAGGTCCGGTTGGTGGGAGAAGAAGCGGTGCCAGTAGTACTGGCCGCGCACCGGGTCGAAGGACCAGTTCGACGTCTCGGTGTCGACGAAGATGATCCGCGCGTCCCGGTAGGCGGAGTCGTCGTCCGCCCACACGTAGAAGTCGCCGTACCGCCCGTCGGGGTCCCGGCGGGACTCCTGGAACCAGGGGTGCGCGTCGGAGGTGTGGTTCATCACCAGGTCGGTGATGACCCGCATGCCACGGGCGTGCGCGGCGTCCAGCAGCGCGGCGAAGTCGTCAATGGTGCCGAACTCGGGCAGCACCGCGCGGTAGTCGCTGATGTCGTAGCCGCCGTCGCGCAGCGGCGAGGCGTAGAACGGCGGCAGCCACAGGCAGTCGACGCCCAGCCAGGCGAGGTAGTCCAGCCGCTCGGTCAGGCCCCGCAGGTCGCCGACACCGTCGCCGTCGCTGTCCCGGAAGGACCGGACCAGCACCTCGTAGAAGACGGCCCGCCGGTACCAGCCGGGCTCCTCGGCGGCCGGCCGCGCCCGCGGCGCCTCGGCCACCACCGGCACCGCGCCCCGCGGCTCGGGCCGGCTCACGACTCGGCCCTCACCAGGACGCGCGCCACGGACCGCCCCGGGTCGATCCTGACCCGCGCCGTGTCGCCGAAGAGCGCCACCTCGCCGTCCACCTCGTCGCGCAGCAGCAGCGTCGCGCCGGGCGCCGCGCCCAGCGCCTCGGGGATGCCGTGCACCGTGCCCTCCGCCACCTCGTGCGGGTCGAGGGTGACGACGCACAGCACGGCGTCGCCCGTCGCCCGGTCGGTCTTCACGTACGCCAGCAGCGCGTCGTGGTCCACGTCGAGGAACGTGATCCGGCGCAGCTGCCGCAGCGCCGGGCGGGCGCGCCGGATCTGGTTGAGCAGCGTCAGCCAGGGCGCCAGCGAGCGGCCGGCGGCCTCGGCGGCGACGTGGTCGCGGGGCCGCAGCTCGTACTTCTCCGAGTCGAGGTACTCCTCGCCGCCCGCGCGCAGCGGCCGGTGCTCGTACAGCTCGTAGCCGGAGTACACACCCCAGGTCGGCGACAGGGTCGCGGCCAGGGCGGCACGCAGCGCGAACATCGCCGGCTCGCCCGACTGGAGGCCGACGGGCAGGATGTCCGGCGTGTTGACGAAGAGGTTCGGCCGCAGGAAGTCGGCGTCGCCGGCCAGCTCCAGGGCGTAGGAGGTCAGCTCCTCCTTGCTGGTCCGCCAGGTGAAGTACGTGTACGACTGGGTGAAGCCGCCCGCCGCCAGCCCCTTGAGGATCGCCGGCCGGGTGAACGCCTCGGCCAGGAACAGCACGTCCGGGTCGGCCGCCCGCACCTCCCGGATCAGCCGGCTCCAGAACGCCAGCGGCTTGGTGTGCGGGTTGTCGACCCGGAAGATCCGCACCCCGCGGTCCATCCAGAACCGCACGACCCGCAGCACCTCGGCGTACAGGCCCTCGGGGTCACCCTCGAAGTTCAGCGGGTAGATGTCCTCGTACCGCTTGGGCGGGTTCTCGGCGTGGGCGATGGTGCCGTCCGGCTGCCGGGTGAACCACTCGGGGTGCTCGCGGGTCCAGGGGTGGTCGGGCGAGCACTGGAGCGCCAGGTCGAGCGCGATCTCCAGGCCGTGTCGGCGGGCCGCCGTGACGAGGGCGTCGAAGTCGGCCAGGGTGCCGAGCGCGGGGTGGACCGCGTCGTGGCCGCCCTCGGCCGCGCCGATCGCCCACGGCGAGCCCACGTCGTCGGGGCCGGCGCTGAGCGTGTTGTTCCGGCCCTTGCGGCCGGTGTGGCCGATGGGGTGGATCGGCGGCAGGTACACCACGTCGAACCCCATCGCCGCGATGCGCGGCAGGTCGGCGGCGGCCGTCGCGAAGGTCCCGTGCACGGGCCGGCCGGCCGGGTCGGTGCCGCCGGTGGAGCGGGGGAACATCTCGTACCAGGACCCGAAGAGCGCCCGCGGCCGGTCGGCGTGCACGTGGTGCACCCGCGAGCGGGTCACCAGGTCCCGCAGCGGGTGGGCGGCGACCAACTCGGCGATCCGCCGGCCGGTGGCCGCCCGCAGCCGTTCGGCGAGCGGCAGTTCGGCGTTCCGCAGGAGTGCGGCGGCCGCCACCGGGTGCGCGTCGTCGACGACGGTGGCGAGGCGTTCGAGCAGCCGGGCGCCGGTCTCCAGGTCGTTGGCGAGCAGCGGCAGCGGGACCCGGGCGGCGGTCTTGGCGTCGATCGCGCGCCGCCAGGTCGCCCACGGATCGCTCCAGGCCACCACCTGGAACGTCCACGGGCCCTCGTGCTCGGGCACGATGTGCGCCTGCCAGCGGTCCAGGCCAGGGACGACCAGCTCCATGGGGACGGTGACGGTGCGGCCGCTGCCGCGCCGCGCCGGGCGCGGTGGCGCTTCCGCGTCCTCGTGGACCGGGCTCAGGACGACCTCGGCGGCGACGGCCTCGTGGCCCGCGCGCCAGATCGTCGCCTCGACGGCGACGTGTTCCCCGACCACCGCTTTCGCGGGGTGTGTTCCGTCGCCGATGACCGGAGCCAGGTCGGATATGACCAGGTGACCACTCATTGTGGTACCCCCTTTCAAAGGCTTCCGCAGAGATAGTGCGAATCCGGGGGGAATTCATACCGGGCCGTCCGGCGGAATCTCGCACTACGTCAACTCGGCGAAGTCACCCAGGTCGCCATTGCGTGAAGTTGGCCAAGTCGCCAGCCGAACCCGGGAATCCTTGCCGCCGCCCGAATGCCCGGGCTGTACTTCACGTGTCAGAACGACACCGCAGACACCACGGCAGTGCGAGGAGAAAAAGATGTCCAAGCGGATACTCGTCGTCCTCTCCGAATACGGATACTGGGGCGAGGAACTCGTCGGCCCGGTCGAGGCATTCGACCGGCAGGGCTACCAGATCACTTTCATGACGCCCACCGGAAAGCGCCCGCACGCGCTGCCGCCGAGCCTGGACGCCGAGTACGTCGACCCGCCGCTCGGCCGCTCCGTCACCACGCGTGACATGGCCCGCCGCGCCACGGAGCTGGACGAGTCCACCCGGCTGGACAACCCCGTCAGCCTCCAGGCGCTCATCCCCGAGCGGCCCTACTACAGCGCGCTGAACCACCTGCGGGAGGTCGAGGAGTACCACCGGCAGCTCGACACCGCCACCGCCGACCTGGTCTCCGGCTTCGACGCGCTGGTGATCGTCGGCGGCAGCGGCCCCATCGTGGACCTCGCCAACAACGAGCGGCTGCACGAGGTCGTGCTGGCCTTCGTCAGCGCCGACAAGCCGATCCTCGCCGAGTGCTACGGCGTCGCGGTCCTGGCCTTCGCCCGCGACCTGGAGGAGCGCGGCAGCCTGCTGTGGGGCAAGCACGTCACCGGCCACCCCAAGGAGTACGACTACAAGGACGGCACCGGGTTCCTCGGCGTCGACTTCAACATGGGCCCGCCGCCGTACCCGCTGGAGTACATCCTGCGCGACGCGACCGGCCCCGACGGTGGCTTCCACGGCAACGTCGGCAAGGAGACGTCCGTGCTCGTCGACTACCCGTTCGTGACGGCCCGTTCCACCCCCGACTCCGTCCCCTCGGGCGAGCTGCTGGTCCGGGTGCTGGAAGACGGCCTGCGCCGGCACGGCTGGTGAGAGGACGCTTCCCCATGCGCGCGAGGCCAGGAAGAGCCGCCATCTTCGAGCAGTTCGCGGCCGACGGCATCACCCACATGTTCGGCAATCCCGGAACGGTCGAGCAGGGCTTCCTCGACGAGATGCGGAACTCCCGCATGTCGTTCGTGATGGCCCTCCACGAGGGCGCGGCCGTGGGCATCGCCGACGGCTATGCCCGGGTCACCCAGAAGCCGGCGCTGGTCCAGCTGCACAGCGGCGTCGGCCTGGGCAACGGCATCGGCATGCTCTACCAGGCCAAGCGCGGCGGCTCGCCCCTGGTGACCGTGGTCGGCGAGGCCGGTGTCCGCTACGACGCGATGGACGGTCAGATGGCGGCCGACCTGGTCGGCATGGCCGAGCCGGTCGTCAAGTACGCCACCCGCGTCATCGACCCGAACTCCACGCTCCGGGTGCTGCGTCGGGCGGTGAAGATCGCCATGACCCCGCCCCGCGGCCCCGTCGTGGTGGTGCTCCCCGCCGACGTGCTGGACCGGTCCACGACGGAGCCGGCGGTGCCGACATCCATCCCCGACACCCGGGTCGCGCCGCCGACGGAGACCCTGCGGGAGGCGGCCCGGCTGCTGACCGCCGCCCGCCGGCCGCTGATCCTGATGGGCGACGGGGTCGCCGTCAGCGGCGCCCAACAGGAGCTGGCCCAGGTCGCCGAGCGCCTCGGCGCCCCGGTGTGGGGCGTGAACTCGTCCGAGGTGAACATCGACACCCGGCACCCGCTCTACGGCGGGGGACTGGGGCACATGTTCGGCCGGGACAGCGCCCGGGTGGTCGGCGACGCGGACGGCGTGCTGATCGTCGGCACGTACGTCTTCCCCGAGGTGTTCCCGCTGCTGGACAGCCCCTTCCGGTCCGACGCCAGGATCGTGCACATCGATCTGGACGCCTACGAGATCGCGAAGAACTTCCCGGTGGACCTCGGGGTCGTCGCCGACCCGAAGCTGGCCCTGGCCGGGCTGGCCGAGGTGCTGGGGCCGCGCACCCCCATGGTGACGCGGCCCGCGGCCCCGACGCCGCCGGCGCCGGCGGAGGAGTCCCTGATGGACCACTTCGCGCGGGCCCTCGCCGAGCGGTCCCCGGCCGACCTGGTCGTCTTCGACGAGGCGCTGACCGCCGGCGGGCCGCTGGCCCGGCACCTGCCGCCGCGGGTGCCCGGCCGGTTCTTCCAGACCAGGGGCGGCTCGCTCGGGGTGGGCATCCCCGGCGCCATCGGCGCCCGGCTCGCCCACCCGGAGCTGCCGGTGGTCGGCTTCACCGGCGACGGCGGCAGCATGTACACCTTCCAGGCCCTGTGGACGGCCGCCCGGGAGGGCATCGGCGCCAAGTTCGTCATCTGCAACAACGGCCGCTACCGGCTGCTGGACCACAACATCCAGGAGTACTGGCGGGAGCAGGGCATCACGCCGCACGCGTTCCCCGACGCGTTCGACCTGACCCGGCCCCCGATCGGCTTCGTCGAGCTGGCCGCCGCCCTGGGGGTCCCCGGGCGTCGGGTGACCGAACCCGGCGAGGTGGCGGCGGCCGTCGACGCGATGTGGGCGCACGCCGGTCCCTACCTGATCGACCTGGCCGTGTGAGCCGTCCGCCCCGCCGGCCCGGCTGGCCAGCCACCCCGACCCTCGCCGCCAGCCGGGCCGGCGGCCCACGGGCCGCCGGGTCTCCCGCGTGGTCCCCGTCGTGCGAGTCGTGAGAAAGGAACTCCCACCCGTGGCACTTCCCACCGTCACCCCCCTCCCGTCGTCCTCCGAGGGGCCCGCCGCCCCCGTCCCGCCGCCCGCCGCCCCGGCCGCCGTCGACCGCCTGTCGGCCGACATCGTCGAGACGCTGGTGCGCGACTGGCACCAGTGCCTCGCCGACCGCGCGCCGGTCGCGCTGCTGACCTCCGACCTGGCCAACGGGCTGCGCCTCGACCTCCCCGGCGGCGTCGTCCGGGGACTCGCGGAGTTCCGCCGCTGGTACGCGGCCGGCGACCACCTGCCGTTGGCCGGCCGGGGCGTGTCCCTGACGGACGTCCGGGTGCGGCTGCTCTCCCCGGTGCACGGCGAGCTGACGACCACCGCCGGCGGTGGCGCCCCGGGCGCCGCCCCGACCCGGCAGGAGTGGCTGGTGGTGCTCCAGGACGGGGCGCCGCGCATCCGCAGCGTCAGCGTCGAGCCGGCCGCCCCGGCCGCGCCGGTCGCCGCCGGCCAGGCCGCCGTGCTCAACGCCGCCTGAACCGCCGGGCCCGGCCGGCCCGGCGACCAGACCGCCGGCCGGGCCCGGCACCCACCCCAACCACGACGCCACCCGCCTCACCCCAACCACGACGCCACCCACCACCCACCATCCACCGCCACACCGCACCGCCAAGGACGTGATCACCGTGACCACCCGACCCACCCCGTCCCCCAGCCGCCTCGCCGGCCGGCGCATCGGCATCCTCATGGAGAACGACTTCGTCGAGGAGGAGATCTCCTACTACCGACGCCGCTTCGCCGAGGAGGGCGCCGAGGTGGTGCTGCTGACCAGGCTGTGGGGACAGTCCCACCTCTCCTTCAACGGCGCCGAGTTCCGCGCCCCGGTGACCGTCTCCGACGACCTGGAGGCGCTGGACTACACGCAGCTGTCCCGCTTCTCCGCGCTCGTCGTGCCCTCCGGCCAGGTCTCCGACCGGCTGCGCTACAGCGAGGACGTCGAACAGCCGGCCCCCGCCGTCGAGTTGATGCGCCGCGCGTTCCGGTTGCCCAACCTGGTGAAGGCGTTCTCCTGCCACGGCCTGCTGCTGGTCTCGGCCGCGCCCGAGCTGATCCGCGGGCGCGAGGTCACCTGCCACAACAACCTCGTCGGCGACGTCCGCAACATGGGCGGCAACTACACCAACCAGGACGTGGTGGTCGACCGCGACCTGGTGACCAGCCGCACCGTCGCCGAGTGCCACCTGCTGGCCCGGTCCGTGATCGACCTGCTCGCCCCGCCGGCCACCGGCGCCGCGCTCGCCGGCCCCGCCGCCGGAGGCACCGCGTGACCGGCCACCCCTACTCCGACACCACCGCCGGGTACGTCCTGCGGCGCGCCGGCGACCGGGTCGCCCTGCGCGCCCTGGACGGCCGGGAGGTGACCGTCCACCTGACCGCCACCACCTCCGGGCAGCGGCTGCGCAACCTGGGCGAGCCCTACGCGGACGCCACCACCACGCTCCACGACCACCTGACCCCCGGCACCTTCGTCTTCTGCTACGGCCCGGTCTACCCCGAGCCCGACGGCCCGCACCTGCAGGCCGGCCAGCTCGTCGTCGTCACCGAGCCCGGCGCCCGGGCCGGCGCCGCGACCTGGCCGTTCGAACGCCCCGGCTGGTGGACGGAGCAGCTGCGGCAACTCGCCGCCTTCTACGACGCGGCGCAGTTCGGCGGCCCGGGCCACGCCATCGACTTCGGCGACTACCGCACCGACCTCCGCAACAGCGGCGAGAAGGCCGTCCGGCAGGTGCAGGAGACCGACACGATCTCCCGCATGGTCTACGGCATGGCCAGCACGTTCCTGCTGACCGGCGACGAACGCGCGCTGGCCGTCGCCGAGCGCGGCTCCCAGTACCTGCACGACCACATGCGGTTCGTCGACCCCGAGGCGGACGTCGTCTACTGGTACCACGGCACCGACGTCACCGGCGGCCGCGAACGCAAGCTGTTCGCCTCCGAGTTCGGCGACGACTACCGCGCGATCCCGGCCTACGAGCAGATCTACGCGCTGGTCGGCCTCGTGCAGACCTTCCGGGCCACCGGCGACGCCGGCATCCTCGCCGACGTCGAGGGCACCGTCCGGCTCTTCGAGAAGTACTTCCACGACCCGCGCCTGGGCGGCTACTACTCGCACATCGACCCGGTCACCTTCAGCCCACACGAGGCGAGCCTCGGGCCCAACCGCTCCCGGAAGAACTGGAACTCCGTCGGCGACCACGCGCCGGCCTACCTGTTCAACCTCTACCTCGCCACCGGCGAGGAGCGGTACCGCCGGATGCTGGAGCACACCTTCGACATGATCGTCACCCACCTGCCGGACCGCACCCCGGGTGGCAGCCCGTTCGTCAACGAGCGCTTCCACGCCGACTGGACGCCGGACCACGGCTGGGGCTGGCAGCGGGACCGCGCCGTCGTCGGCCACAACCTCAAGATCGCCTGGAACCTGATGCGGATGCAGGCCACGCTGCCCAAGCGCGAGTACCGGGCGCTGGCCGAGGAGATCGGCCGGACCATGCCGGACGTCGGCGGCGACCGGCAGCGCGGCGGCTGGTACGACCTGGTGGAACGCCGCGCAGACCGGGGCCGGCACCCCTTCGTGTGGCACGACCGCAAGGTGTGGTGGCA
The DNA here is from genome assembly GCF_031845445.1 of Streptomyces chisholmiae. Lineage (NCBI taxonomy): Bacteria > Bacillati > Actinomycetota > Actinomycetes > Kitasatosporales > Streptomycetaceae > Streptomyces > Streptomyces chisholmiae. Next base: position 67,877 of record NZ_JAVREO010000025.1, read on the forward strand.
GCAGGAGCAGGCGATCCTCGCCTACCTCATCCTCGCCGGCCACACCCGCGACGACGACTTCCTGCGGCACGCCAGGGAGTCCGCCGCGTTCTACAACTCCTTCTTCCTCGACCACGACGAGGGCGGCGTCTTCTTCACCGTGCTCGCCTCCGGCCTGCCGTTCCTGGTCGGCGACGAGCGGCTGAAGGGCAGCCACGCCATGGCGATGTACCACAAGGCCGAACTCTGCTACCTCGCCGAGGTGTACACCCGGCTGCTGGTCCACCGCGAGCCGCTGGACCTGTACTTCCGGCCGCGCCCCGACGCGGCCTTCCCCGACCGGCGCTTGCGGGTCTCGCCCGACGTGCTGCCGCGCGGCGCGGTCCTGCTGGACCAGGTCACCGTCGACGGCACCCCGTACGACGACTTCGACCCGACCGGGCTGACCGTGCGGCTGCCGGACTCCGACCAGCCGCTCCTGGTCCGGGCCCGGGTGCGACCGACCGGAGGCGACTGACCGTGTCCGCGTCCCGCGACCCGGCGGCCGCGCCGGGCGGCCTGCGCGCCGAGGCCGGCACCCCCGCACCGCTCGGCGCCACGGTCGTCGACGGCGGCGTCAACTTCGCCGTGGCGACCGCCCCCGGCCGCCGGGTCGTGCTCGTGCTGTGCGACCCGGCGGACGGGGCCGTCACCGCCGAGCTGCCGTTCCCCGCCGAGCCGCACCACGGGCCGCACGGCGACGTCCACGCCATGACCGTGCGCGGCCCGCACCCGGCCCTCTCCCACTACGGCTACCGCGTCGAGCCGGGACCGGCCACCGTCCTGCTCGACCCGTACGCCCGCGAACTCGCCGGCACCGGCCCGTTCGGCACCCGCCCCGCCTACCGCTCGGTCGTGCCCGACCCCGAGGCGGCCGCGTTCGACTGGGGCGACGACCGGCGGCCCCGCCACCCGGCCGGCGACCTCGTCCTCTACGAACTCCACGTCCGTGGCTTCACCCGCGACCCGTCGTCCGGGGTCGCCCACCCCGGCACCTACGCCGGCCTGCGGGAGAAGCTCCCCTACCTGGCCGCGCTCGGCGTCACCGCCGTCGAACTCCTGCCGGTCTTCGAGTTCGACGAGACCGACAACACCTACGCGGCGCCCGGGACCGGCGAACCGCTGCCGAACTACTGGGGCTACAACACCGTCGCGTTCCTCGCCCCCAAGGCCGGCTACGCCGCCGACCGGGGCCCCGGCGGCCCGGCACGCGAGCTGAAGGAGCTGGTGCGGGCGTGCCACGCCGCCGGCATCGAGGTGATCCTCGACGTCGTCCTCAATCACACCGCCGAGGGCGACCACCGCGGCCCCACCCTGTCCTTCCGCGCCCTCCACGAGGCCGCCTACTACCTCCTCGACGCCGACGGCCGGCACCGCAACCTCACCGCGACCGGCAACACCGTCAACGCCAACCACCCGGTGGCCAGCGCGTTCCTCCTGGACTGCCTGCGCCACTGGGCCACCGAGTACCACGTCGACGGCTTCCGCTTCGACATGGCCAGCATCCTCACCCGCGGCACCGACGGCGCCGTGCTCGAGGACCCGCCGCTGGTCCGCGCCATCGCCACCGACCCGGTGCTGGCCGACCTGCGCCTGATCGCCGAGGCCAGCGACGCGGCCGGCACCGAACAGGTGGGCTCCTTCCCGCACTTCGGGCGGTGGAGCGAGTGGAACATGCGCTACCGCGACACGATCCGCCGCTTCCTGCTCGGCCGCCCGGGCAGCACGGCGGCGTTCGCCACCCGGCTGGTCGGCTCCCCCGACCTCTACCCGGGCCGCGGCGCTGCCCCCTCGATCAACTACGTCACCTGCCACGACGGCTTCACGCTCGCCGACCTCACCGCCTACGACCACCGCCACAACGCGGCCAACGGGGAGGGCGGCGGCGACGGCATCCCCGGCGAGGACAGCTGGAACCACGGCCACGAGGGGCCGACCGACGACCCGGCGATCCGCGCGCTCCGGGCCCGCCAGGCGCGCAACGCCCTGCTGCTGCTCCTGACCAGCCGGGGCGTGCCCATGCTGCTGGCCGGCGACGAGCACGGGCGCACCCAGGGCGGCAACAACAACGCCTACAGCCAGGACAACCCCACCAGTTGGCTCGACTGGAGCCTCGCCGACGCCCCGCCGGGCGCCGCACTGCTCCGCTTCACGCGGCGCTGCCTGGCGTTCCGCCGCGCCCACCCGGTGCTCCGCCGCCTCGACCACCCCGAGGGGCGCCGCCGGCCGGGCGCGCCCCACCCCCCGGTCAGCTGGCACGGCGAGACCCCGGACCAGCCCGACTGGTCCGCCGCCTCGACGCTGCTGGCCGTCCTGCTGCACGACGAAGCCGCGGACGACACCGTCTACCTCGCCGCCAACACCGGCGACGCCCCCCGCACGGTCCGGGCCCCGGCCCCGCCGCCCGGCCGCCGCTGGCACGTCTTCGCCGACACCGCGGCGCCCCCCGGCGCGGACGCCCACCCGCCGGGGGCCGAACCCCCGTGCCCCGACCCCGACCGCCTCACCCTGCCGCCGCGCGCCACCACCCTGCTCGTCGCCCACCCGCTCTGAAGGGAGCCCTCATGTCCAGCTCCGCCACCGACGCCCCCCGTCCGTTCGACGCCTCGGTCGGCGCCGTCGGGTCCAGCACGGTGCTGCGCCTCTCCGGCGACCTCACCGAAGCCGACGTGCCGGCGCTGCGCGGGCTCGTCGACCGGGCCGTCGCCGAGACCGCCGACCGGGCGGCCCGGCGCCTGGTGATCGACGTGCACGAGCTCGGTTCGATGGCCCCGGCCGGGCTGCGCTGCCTGGCCTTCGCCCAGCAACACCTGCCGCCGACCACGGAGATCGCGATCGACGGCGCCTCGCCGAGCTTCCACGCCGCCCTCGACCGCGGCCGGCTGACCCAGTCCATGACCGTCATCACGGCCACCGCCTGAGCCCCGCCCAACCCCCGCGCCCTTCCCGGGCGCGGGGGTTGGGGCGCGGGAGAGACCGCCCAGCTGGCGTCACGCGGTGTGTGTGGTCGGCGGCGTACCGAGGGAAGACGGCGTTTACTGAACCTTTTCGCTTCCTGCCGCGTGGAGCAAAGAGACCGGGCCGCGTCGGCGCGCCCCGGCAGCCCGACATGGACCGCGCCCGCCCTGGCGCGGGAAGGGAGCCCGCCGACCCCGCCCGCACGCCAGGAGACGAAAGGTGAGACCAGCGAGTGTTCAGGAGAGAACGCGGCTCAGCGCCCGAGCAACATCCCCGAGGGGACGAGGACCCGATCGTCCCCCGCCCCGGTTCGGCGAGGCCTCGCGGCTTCGCCGCCGCCTTCACCCGGGACCCGGCCGTGGCGCGCCGGGGACTGGTGCCGGGGCGGCGGGTCTTCACCTCGCTGGGCTGGGGCGTGGCGGGCACGTGCGTCGCCGGCCTGGTCGTCGTGCTCGTCGGAGGGCTGCTGACCCCGGACGCCGGCACCGCCAACGCCGCCCCCGAGCCGACTGACCGCGCCACCGGGGAGGCGCCGCGCCCGCCCGCCGACCCGGACGAGGAGCCGCCGGAGCGGACGGACGCCACCGACGAAGTGGCGGGTGAGGAGGACGCGGAGCGGTCGGGGGACGAGCCACCCGCCGAGGCGGGCGGGCCGGACGACGCCGGGGAGCGCGGGGCGGACGACGCGCCCGCCGTGCCGCCCGCCGAGGCCGCGCCGGACGGTGGCGGCGAAGCGGACGCCGGCGAAGCGGAAGCCGAGGCGACCGAGGTGACCGAGGAGCGCGCGCCGGACCCCGAGTCGACGGGCGGAGGGGCGCGGCGGGAGTCGACGGAGAGCCTGGCGGCGGGGGTGGCGGACGGCGGGGTCTACCGGGTGGTCAGTCCCGGCGGGCGCTGTCTGAGCGTCAAGTACGACTCGCGGGAGCCGGGCGGCCGGATGGTCTGGCTGGACTGCGACGGCCGGGGGAGTCAGGACTGGCGGCTCCGCGCCGACGGCTCCGGCGCGGTCACGGTGAGTGTCGGCTCCAGCGGACTGTGCCTGGACACCGAGGAGGCGTCCGCCGAGGTGAAGGCCAAGGTGGTGCAGTGGACCTGCGACGCCGGGCGGAACCAGCGGTGGCGGCTGGTGGAGGCCGGCGGCGGCTACGTCCAACTGGTGTCGGTCCGCGCCGGTCTGTGTCTCACCGCGAGCCAGTACCAGAACGAGGACCTCATCCACAGCCGGCTCTTCTCGTGCGCCAGCGACCAACCGCAGGAGTGGCGGCTGGAGCCGCGCTGAGCCACGGTGGGTGCGCGGTGCGCGGTGCGCGGTGCCGGCAACCGGCGTGCCGGTGGACGGAGTTGGCGACCGGGCCGCGGTGGAGTCACCTCCGCCGCCGGGTCGGCCGGCCGCCTGAGAGGATGCCGGCATGGAGCGACGCGCGTTTGACCGGTTGGGGCGGCGGGTCTCCGTCGTGGGGCTCGGGACCTGGCAGCTGGGCGGTGACTGGGGCGAGGTCCCCGAGGCCGCCGCCCGCCAGGTGCTGGACGCCGCGGTGGAGTCCGGGGTGGACTTCCTGGACACCGCCGACGTGTACGGCGACGGCCGCAGCGAGCGGCTGATCGGCCGCTACCTGCGGGACCGGCCGGACGCCCGGCCGCTGGTGGCGACGAAGATGGGCCGCCGGGCCGAGCAGCTGCCCGAGCACTACACGTTGGACAACTTCCGCGCGTGGACCGACCGTTCGCGGGCCAACCTGGGCGTGGACCGGCTCGACCTGGTGCAGCTGCACTGCCCGCCGACCGCGGTGCTGGCGAGCGACGCGGTGTACGACGCGCTGGACACCCTGGTCGCCGAGGAGCGGGTGGCCGGCTACGGGGTGAGCGTGGAGACCTGTGCGCAGGCGCTGACCGCGCTCGCCAGGCCGGGGGTGGCCAGCCTCCAGATCATTCTCAACCCGTTCCGGCGCAAGCCGCTGGAGCGGGTGCTGCCGGCGGCCGCGGCGGCCGGGGTCGGGGTGATCGTCCGGGTGCCGCTGGCCTCCGGGCTGCTCTCCGGGCGGTACACCGAGGCCACCGTCTTCGCGGACGGCGACCACCGCACCTTCAACCGGCACGGCGAGGCGTTCGACCAGGGGGAGACGTTCTCCGGCGTGGACTTCGCCACCGGCGTGGCCGCCGCCGCCGAGTTCGCCGCGCTGCTGCCGACGGCGGTGAGCCCGGCGGCCGCCGCGCTCCGCTGGGCGGTGCAGCAGCCGGGCGTGACGTCGGTGATCCCCGGGGCCAGGTCGGCCGAGCAGGCCAGGGCCAACGCGGCGGCCGCCGACCTGCCGGCGCTGGACGAGGCGACGCTGGCCGCCGTCGCCGACCTCTACGACCGGCGGTTCCGGGCCCAGGTCCACCACCGCTGGTGAGCCGGCCGCCGCGCGCCCCGGGCCGGCCCGGCGCGCCGGCCGGGGGCCGCACCACCGCCGGTGTCCCCGCACGCCGTTCGGCGCACCGCGCGCCCCGTTTTCGCGCCCCTGGGGGACGGAAAGGCTGCCGGTGGGCAGCGCGGCGCTGCCGTCCCGTGGGAACGCAGGGGGTCCGATGAGGCGGTGCGGGAAGCGGCCGGTGGTGGGTTCTGGGGTGCCCGCTCGGCTTTCCCCCGGCGTGTCCCGGCCGATACGCGGCGATCGGCCGGGCGACGCCTGATCAGCGCATCGGTGCCGCACGGCCGGAGACGGCCGTGTCGTGGCGTGGCCGGGCTGCTGGGGCCCGGCCACCCCACCGTGCTCCGGTCGCGGCGCCGCTGCCCCGACCGCAGAGTGGGATGGTGTGGACGCGAGAGCCTGGCGTGGGTTGGTGGCGGCTGTACCCCGGCGTGCCCGGGGCGCTGCTGTTGATCGGTGCCGTGCTGGACTTCGTCACGCCGCCCCATGTCACCCTGACGCCCTGCTATGTGGCGGCGCCGATCGCCGCCGCGCCCGTGCTCTCGTTCTGGGCGACCGGGGTCTACGGCCTGCTGGCCACCGCGCTGGTCGTGCTGGAGATGACGCGGATCGTGCCGCACGGCCCGGAGGCCGCGATCAAGATCGGCACCGTGGCGTCCATGGCGCTCTTCGCCCTGCTGTTGAACCGGATGCTGTTCCGCAGGGACGAGCGGATCGCCTCGGTGCGGCGGATCGCCGAGACGGTGCAGCGCGCCGTGGTGCCGGAGCCGCCGGACGAGGTGGGGCCGCTGCGGGTGGCCGCCCGCTACCGGGCGGCCCAGCGGGACACCCTGATCGGCGGCGACCTGTACTCGGTGCGCCGCACCCCGCACGGCGTGCGGATGCTGGTCGGCGACGTCCGGGGGAAGGGGCTCGGCGCGACCGAGGTGGTGGCGGTGCTGCTCGGGGCCTTCCGGGAGGCGGCCGAGACCGAGCCGGAGCTGAGCGCGGTGGCCGCCCGGATGGAGGACACCCTGCTGCGGGAGCGGCGGCACCACCCCTCGTTGGAGTCCAACGAGGGGTTCACCACGGCCGTGCTGGTCGAGCTGCCGGACGATCCGCCGGCCCGGCTGCGGATGATCAACCGGGGCCACCCGCCGCCGGTGCTGCTCGGCCCGGACGGGGCCGCCCGTTACCTCTCGGCGGGGGCCGTCGAGGCGGCCGGGCGCCCGGGCCGGGAAGCGCCCCCCGGCCAGGACGGGGGCGCGGAGGCCGGCCCGGACGAGCGCCCCCGCCGGGGCGGGGCGGCGGACGGCGAGCCGCCCGCCGACCCGGCCCTGCCGCTCGGGCTGCGCGAGCTGTACGACCGCCAGGACCAGACCACCACCATCGCCGCGTTCCCGCCGGGCGCCCTGTTGTTGCTGTACACCGACGGGCTGAGCGAGGCGCGGGACGCCGACGGCGTGTTCTACGACCCGGTGGCCGGGCTGGCGGGCCGGCGCTTCGCCTCGCCGGCCGAGCTGCTGGACGCGTTGCTGGCGGACGTGGTGGCGCACAGCGGGGGCGGCCTCAAGGACGATCTGGCGCTCCTCGCCGTGCAACATCCCGCCGCCCGATCCGTTCCCAACGCCGAAGCCGTGGTGTTAACTTGACCCTCTGTGCCCAGCTCTGTGCGCAGCGGTGCGGCGTGGGGGGACCCGGGGCGGCGGGCGTTCCGGGACGCGTGGCGAGGGGTGACCAGCGTGGCGGAGTACGTGTCGGACGCGGAGCACGGGGACCGCGGCCAGCCGAGCGAGGACGGGGCGCCGGCGGTCCGGCTGCGGATCGGGGTGGCCGAGTCCGAGCCGGCGGAGAACGACCTTGAGCTGTTACGCGCCTGGCTGGCCAGCGATCCAGGGCTGCCCAGGACGGAGCTGTCCACCCCCGAGGGCCGGATGGGCACCGGGGAGGAGATCCTGGTCGCCGTCTTCGACGTGGCGGTCCGGGTGGCCCTGGGCGCGCTGCTCCGCTCGCTCGCCAACCACGTCAGCAACCGCCGGAAGAAGCTCACGGTGCGGGTCACCCTGCCCGACGGCACCGAGGTGACCCTCTCCTCCGCCCAGCACACCAAGGGGGAGCTGCGCGACCGGGTGGAGAAGCTGGCCCGGGCGATCGAGCGCGACCAGCCGGACCGGCCGGGCGGTGACGGGCCGGACCGGCCGGGCCGGGCGGGCGACGACGACGAGCGGGCTCCGGAGTAGCCGGACCGTGGCCCAGGTGCCCGACGCCCGCCGCTCGCGGGTGCTGCTGATCGGCGCCGCCGAGTACCGCGACCCCACCTGGGGCGACATCCCCGGGGTGGCCCACAACCTCCGGGGACTGCGGGACGAGCTGCTCGGCCAGGACGAGGCCGGCCGCGCGGTGCCCAGCACCTGCGAGCTGTCCCACTCACGGGACCGCGAGGCCGTGCTCAACGCGGTGCGGCGGGCCGCCGACACCGCCCGCGACCTGCTGCTGGTCTACTTCAGCGGCCACGGCCAGCTGCACTTCGACACCCGGCGCGGCAGCACCGAGCTGCTCCTGGTGCCCGCCGACTGCCCCAGGGAACGGGTGTGGGAGCACGCCATCCCCTACTCCTGGCTGCGGGACACGGTGCGCAGCTCCCCGGCCCGCCGGGTGGTGCTGATCCTGGACTGCTGCCACTCCGGGCAGGCGCACCGGGAACACGAGCCGGGCCGGACCGCGTTCGCGCTGCTGACCTCCTGCCGGGCGCACGAGGACCAGGACCGGGGCGACGGCCTGGGCCCCACCCCGTTCACCCGGGCGCTGCTCACCGTGCTGCGCGCGCACCGGTTGCGCCGCCAGCCCCTCACCGTCGCCGAACTCCACCGCAAGCTCCGCCTGTTGGCCGGCCGGGCCGCGCAGCGGGCGGCGGCGGACGCGGACAGCCACCGCAACGACTGGGCGCCCCGGCTCACCGCGTCGGCCGCCGGCGCCACCGTGGTGCTCTCCCATGTCGCCCAGGGCCCGGAGCCCGGCCCGCTGGCCCGGCTGGCCGCCCGGCGGCAGCGGTTCCGCGCCACCTGGGGGCACTTCCGCGAGCGGGCGCACTGGCGGCCGCTGGCCGGGCTGGTGCTGCTGGCACTGCTGCTCCCGCTGGGCGCCGGCGGGCTGCTCTGGGACCGGTGGCGGGAGCGGGACGCGGCCGCCGACCGTTGCCGGGTGCCGCTCCAGCTGCGGGTGTTGACCACCCCCGAGTACCAACAGCCGCTGGCCCGCGCGCTGTCGGCGTTCCAGCCCGACCCGGCCGCCGCCGACCTCGTCGGCCCCGGGCCGCGCGACTGCCGACGGGTGGAGGTCCAGGTCTACGGCGCGCCGGGGGCGGCGGTGGTGGACGCCTTCGGGCACTCGGCCGACTGGGTCTCGCCCGGCCGGCCGTGCGCCCCGCCGGCGCCCGCGTCGGCCACCGACCAGCCGTGCCGCGAACTCCCGCGCGACGTCGGCCCGTTGCCGGACGTCTGGCTGCCGGCCTCGGCGACCGCGGTGGACCGGGCCCGGCCGGCGACGCTGGCCAGGGAGAGCCGGGTCGACCTGGGGGAGGCGACCGAACTGGCCAGGACGCCGGCCGTGTTGGCGGTCGCCGGCGAGCTGGCCGGGGTCGCCCGCACCGGCGAGCCGCTGGCCCGGCTGCTGGCCGCGGCCGGCGACGGGGTGCGGCACGCCGCGCCGCACTCCTCGGACGCCGCCCTGCTGCACGGCCTGCGGGCCGGCCGGGACTGGACGCCGGACCCGGAGCCGGCGCCGGACGACCAGCGGCTGCTGTGCGGCCTCAGCCCGGACGAGCCGACCCCCCACCTGCTGCTCGCCGAACGGTCGATGCTGCCGCTGGTCGGCGAGTCGCCGGCGCCCTGCCTCCCGGAGGGCGGCTGGCGGGTCGGCCTCGGCGAGCGTTACACCGCCTACTACCCGGTGGACGTGCCGCCGCTCGACCTGACCTTCGTGCCGGTCAGCTGGCGGGACGCGGACCGGGACGTCACCCAACGGCGGGCCGCCGTCGAGCTGTTGCGGACGTGGCTGACCTCGGACGCCGGCCGGGCGGCGCTCACCGCGGAGGGCTTCCGCCAGCGGGAGCCGTGGGCCGACGGCTTCGTCGGCGACCCGGAGCTGCTCAACCGGCGCCCCTTCGTGCACGGCCTGCCCGCCCCGGCGGAGCCGGCCGACGCGGCCGCGGTGGCCGAGTACCTGGCCGCCGGGGCGGCGGACCGGGCACCCCGGCGGGTGGTCTTCGTGCTGGACGTCTCCGCCTCGGTGCTGGGCGCCGATGGCCGGCTGGCGGTGGTGCGGGACACGCTCCGGCAGGCGGTCGGCGCGCTCACCGCCGAGGACGAGTTCGCCGTGGTCAGCATGCCGGGCCCGGGCGGCGCCGCGGTCGGCGTGCCGCGCGACCTCGGCCCGCCGGACGCGTCGGGGATCGACGGACTGCTGGCCGAACTCGCCCCGGTGCGGGGCGAGGTGGCGCTGGAGGTGCCGATCGCCGAGGCCGACCGGCTGCTGGCCGGGCGGGGCCGCGGCGCGGCCACCGAGGTGCTGGTGCTGATCACCGACGACGGGCACCGCACCGACGCGTCGGCCGCGCTGGCCGCCGCGGACGTCGACAGCACGCTGGTGGTCTCGGTGCTGGACGGCGGCTGCGACCGCTCCCCGGTCGACGAGCTGACCCGGGCGGACAGCTGCCTGGACGAGCCGGGCGGACAGCCGGTCGCCCTGGCGACCTGGCTCCGCGGCCTGGGCGAGGGGTGAGCCGCTGATGCGCGAAGCGGCCCTGGTCGGCGCGGCGCTGCTGGCGCTGGCCACCGCCTGCACCGGTGGGCCGGCGCCGGCCGCGATCACCCCGGGACCGGCCCCGCCGGACGACGTCCCCCTGGTGGTGGTCAGCGCCGCCGACCTGACCAGCCCCGACGAGAGCGGGGTGCGGCAGTCGTTGATCGACGCGTGGAACGAGCGCAGCCCCATCAAGGCCCGCCTGGTGGAGCTGTCCAGCACGGACGGGGACGCCAGGGCCGAGGTGCTGGCCGGCCTCCAGTCCGGCGCGGCCGAGTACGACGTGCTCAACCTGGACGTCAGCTGGATACCCGAGTTCGCCGCCGCCGGGCTGGTCACCGAGCTGGACGAGCGCCTGGTCGAGCCGGAGTTCGTGGCCGACGTGGCACGCACCGGCTGGTGGCGGGACCGCCTCTACGCGGTTCCGTTCAACACCGACGTCGGGCTGCTCTACTACCGGCGGGACCTGCTGGAGTCGGTCGACCTGTGGGGCGACTCGCTGCCCGCGCTCTACGCCGGCCGGGCCGGCGGCCAGCGGACCGCCACCTACGTCACCCAACTGCGGCCCTACGAGGGGCTGGTGGTCAACGTGCTGGAGGCGCTGTGGACCGCCGTCCCGGACCGCGCCCTGGTCGACGCGGACGGCGACTACGTCGGCACCCTGCCCCAACTGGAGGCGGGTCTGGGCCTGTTGCGGGACATCGCGGACCGGGCGCACCTGAGCACCGCCGCGCTCGACGCCGACGAGACCGGCGCCCTGGAGGAGTTCGCCCGGCTGGACGGGGGCACCGCGCTGATGCGCAACTGGCCCTTCGCGCTCAACCGGGTCGCCGACCGGCTGGCCGCCGACCGGGTGCCGTTCGGGGTGACCAGGCTGCCCGGCGTCGCCGCGCTCGGCGGGCAGAGCCTGGCCGTCGCGGCCAGCAGCCCGCGGGCCGCGGCGGCCGAGGAGCTGATCCGCTTCCTGACCGGCGACCCGGCCAACCAGGCCAGGCTGCTGGACGCCGGCTTCGCGCCCGCGTTGAGCGCCGCCTACCGGCTCCCGGCCGACTTCGGCCGGGCGGACTGCGAGCCGACCCTGCGGGTGGCCACCCCGACCACCGACGACGGCTCCGGCTGGGCCGGCACGTCGGGGAGCGGGGAGGAGGCCCGTTGGCGGCCGGACCGGCGGGCCCACGCCGCGCTGCTGTGGTGCGCCCTCCAGGACGCCAGGAGCCGCCCGGCGACGCCCTACTACCGGCAGTTCTCCCAGGTGATCCAGGAGGAGGTCGGCCGGCTGCTGACCGAGGACCCGGCCCGTGGGCAGAGCGTCGAGGAGACCGCCGAGCGGCTGCACGCCCGGCTGCCGTTGGCGCTCCAGGGCCGGCTGCCGCCCCCGACCGGGCCACAAGATCACGGAGGGTGAGAGGGAAGCCCCGCTCCGCATAACGATTGACGCACTATCAGAATGCGACACAGGCCACACCGGTTTGAAATTATGACCGTTTTGCGGGAGTTGATCAGTGAAGGTCCCCGCAACCCCTAAGGGTTTTTCCTGGGAACACTTGGAATCCGGCGGGCCCGTCTATTAACGTTCGATAACGCAGCGCGGTAGTCGCCGCCGTCGCAGAGGACGGGGCCGCGTCGCATCGCCGAATCCGGCGTGTGCGCCACCAACGCACATCAGGAACCGGGGAACCACCACTTGGGGTGAATCGGACGGCCCCCCAGCCGCCCGTAGGAGACCTTCCTGCTCCGAACCCGTCAGCTAACCCGGTAGGTGAGAAGGAAGGAAAGGAGAACGCCCCTGTGGCGTCGAACCGGCACGCCCCCGTGGACTCCCTGGACGTCCACCCGCTGGAGCGCACCCCGCAGGACGGATACGGCGCCTACGCCTCCTCCTACGGCAGCCACCCCACCTACTACGGCCCCAAGGCCGTGGAGGACGAGCCCGTCACGGAGTGGAACCCCAGCGAGGATTCGCTGCGCCCGGTCCGCGGCCGGCACCGGGTAAGCCGCCAGCGCGGCGGCACCATCGCCCGTAGCCGCGCCGTGCTCGGCGTCGGCGTGATCGCCGCCGTCGGCGCCGGTGGCATGGCCACCGCCAACGACGAGGGCGCCGGCTCCGTCCCCGGGATGAGCGGCGCCGCCAACACGGTCGCCAACATCCCCGTGCTGAGCGCGCTGGTCGGCTCCAGCGATTCCGAAGCCGCCGCCACCACCGCCGTGTTCACCACCGCCGGCCTCACCGACACCGAGGTCGAGGCGGGCACGGACGCCGGCGAGGCGCTGCGTGCCCGCATCCTCCAGCAGGCCGACCAGCAGGAGACCAGCGCCGAGACCGACGCCAGGACCACGGCCGTCGAGGACGCGCGGTCCGCCGCCGTCGAGGAGGCCGCCATCCTGGCCGAGGCCGAGCGGGTCGCCGAGGAGGAGCGGCAGCGCGCCGAGGAGGAGGAGCGGCAGCGCGCGGAGGAGGAGCGCCGGCTCGCCGAGCTCCGCGCCAGCTACACCCTCCCGCTGAGCACCTACCGCCTCACCTCCAGCTTCGGCGACAGCGGTTCGATGTGGCAGTCCAACCACACCGGCACCGACTTCGCCGCCGCCACCGGCACCCCGGTGAAGAACGTGCACACCGGCGTCGTCAAGGAGGCCGCCTGGGCCGGCTCCTACGGCTACCGGATCATCGTCGAGCAGGAGGACGGCACCGAGCTCTGGTACTGCCACCTCTCCTCGATGAACGTCTCCACCGGCACCGAGGTCACCACCGGCGACGTGATCGGCCAGGTCGGCTCGACCGGCAACTCCTCGGGCCCGCACCTCCACCTGGAGGTCAGGCCCGGCGGCGGCGACGCCATCGACCCGCTCGCCTGGCTGCGGGACAAGGGCCAGTCCATCTGAGACGGCCCCCACCAAACGCCGGCGGCTCTGGCGGCGCCCCCCGACGCCAGGGCCGTCGGTCCCCCCTTTCCACCCTCCGGGCAGCGGTCCGCCTAGGCTGGCCCACATGACAGCAACGACCCGCGCCGTGGGCGCCCTTCAGGTCTCGCCGCTCTGCCTGGGCGGCAACGTGTTCGGCTGGACCGCCGACGAGGCGGCGTCGTTCGCGGTGCTGGACGCCTACACCGCCGGCGGGGGGAACTTCCTCGACACCGCCGACACCTACAGCTCCTGGGTGCCGGGCAACGCGGGCGGCGAGTCCGAGACCGTCATCGGCCGCTGGCTGGCCCGCCGGGGCCGCCGGGACGACATCGTGCTGGCCACCAAGGTCGGCCAACACCCCGACTTTCCCGGCCTGTCCGCGACGAACATCAGGCGCGCCGCGGACGCCTCGCTCGGCCGCCTCGGGGTGGACCACATCGACCTCTACTACACCCACTTCGACGACGAGTCGGTGCCCGTCGGCGAGATCATCACCGCCCTCGACGAGTTGGTCACCGCCGGCAAGGTGCGGGAGATCGCCGTCTCCAACATCAGCCCGGAGCGCCTCGCCGCCTCCCTGGAGTTCTCCCACCGCGAGGGCCGGGCCCGCTACGTCGCCATCCAGCCGCACTACAACCTGGTCTCCCGGGACACCTACGAGGGCGAACGCGCCGCGCTGGCCGCCGAGTGGGGCCTGGCCGCCGTCCCCTACTACGCGCTCGCCGCCGGCTTCCTCACCGGCAAGTACCGGCCCGGCGCCCAGATCGACAGCCCCAGGTCGAGCGGCGCCGCCGGCCACCTGGAGACCGCGCGGGGCCGCGCGGTGCTGGCCGCGCTCGACGAGACCGCCGCCGCCCGGGGCGTCGTCCCGGCCACCATCGCCCTCGCCTGGCTGCTCGCCCAGCCCACCGTGGTGGCGCCCATCGCCAGCGCCCGCACGGTGGACCAGCTGCCCCCGCTGCTGGCGATGGCCGAACTGACCCTCACCCAGGCCGAACTGACCCGCCTCACCGAAGCCTCCAACGTCAGCTGACCCCCGCCGGCCGCCGGCTGGGCACACGGTCCTCTGCCCGCGCCCGGCCGGCCGCCTCGGGCCTGAGCATGCCGGGTTCCGCCGGTTGGCGGCCCGGGGCCCCGTCCCACCTGGACACGCGCCGCCCCCGGTCCGGGCCGCCACCCTTGTGCTGGGACCCGCGCGGGGTCCGGCGGGTGGCCAGCGCCGGCACCCCTGACTGCCCGCCGGGCCGCGCCGCCGCCGGCGGCGAAGCGTGCCGCCCCGGCAGGGGACCGTGCCAGCCGCTTCGACGAAGCCGCGCCGGCCGCACGCCGCTTTCCGGGCCTGGCCGGTCCCCGCGCCGGACCGCCGCTCTCGTGTCGGGACCCGCGCGGGTCCGGCGGGTGGCCAGCGCCGGCACCCGCCGGCCGGCGGCCCCGCCCCCCGCATCGCGGGGTGGCACCCGCCGGCTTCGGCCGCCCGCCGCCGCCCGGCGGCCCGCCGCCCTTCCGGTCCCGCCGGCCCGGCGCGGGCCGGTCCGTTCCGCCTCGCCGGCCAGGCGCCCGCTCCGGGGCGTTCGCCAAAGTTCACCTGCCCGGTGCCCGGGGGCAACGCGGCCGGGGGGATCGACCGGGAAGGTCGCGACCATGAAGGCCATCAGAAGGCCCAGGGCCACCCACCGGACCGGCCCCTGGCCCGGCAGCGTCGCCCGCGCCGAGGATCTCTTCGCGGGCTGTGTCCGGGAGTGCGCCGGATTCCTCAGCCGCCTGACCGGGCCGGCGACCGCCCCGGGCGAGCACCGACTGATCGTCGCGGCCGGCGAGTTGGTCCGGGAGCGGGCCGCCGTCGAACCGTGCCGGGACCGTTCCTTCACCGCCCTGCTGCGGGCCGGCGACGCGGCGATAGCCGCCGGCCAGGTGCGCCTGGCCCGCCGGCTGGCGGACGCGGCGGTCGCGCTCGGCAGCCGTTCGTCGCACGCCTGGCTGCTGCGCGGGCGTGCGCTGGCCGCCGACGGGCGCGCGCTGGAGGCGAGCGACGCCTACCGCCGGCACCGCGCGCTGGCCGAGCCGGGCACGCCGGAGCGGACGCCGCTGGCGCTGGCGCCCGAGCCGCTGACGGTTGACGGTCTGCGGGAGTGGCTCGCCGGCCGCACCGTCTGCGTGGTCGGCGGCGGCGAGGCGGTGGCCGCCAGCGGCCTCGGCCCCCGGATCGACGGCTACGACCTGGTGATGCGGCTCGACTCGTACCAGCCCCACGCGCCGGGCACCGGGGAGCGCACCGACCTGCACGCCGTCGCGCACACCAGCGGCGGCCCCGGCTGGCGCCGACCCGCCGAGGTGCGGCTGGTCTTCGGCGCCCGCGCCGAGGCGTGGGCCGAGGCGGTCAGCCTGCGGCTGGTGCCCGGCGCGCAGACCCACCTCGGGGACCGGTCCCTCAGCCACCCGGTCAGCGACCCGGCGCTGCTCGGCGAGCCGCGCTGGGCCACCGACCCCAGCACCGGCTTCTCGCTGGTCAGGCTCCTCGACCACCTCGACGTCAACCCCACCATCGACGTCGTCGGCCTGGCCGTGCCGGGGCAGCTCCGGCCCGAGGAACACCACTGGCTGCGCGCCCACACCCGCCGTCACCACGGACTGGTCAGCGCGCTGCGCTGAGCCCCGAGTCCCCGGCGGCGGCCGAAACCCACTGCCGCAGCGCGGGTTTGGCTGCCAGGCTGGCTGACCATGACCGGATACGAACTGCTCCTCATCGGCGGTGGCGCCGGCGTCGGCAAGACGACCGTCGGGTGGGAGGTGTCGGCCCTGCTGCGGGCGGCGGGGACCGCGCACTGCCTGGTCGAGGGGGACTACCTGGACCAGATACACCCCGCCCCCGCCGACGACCCGCACCGCTCGGCGATCACCGAGCGCAACGCCGCCGCGATCTGGGCGAACTACGCCGCCCTCGGCCAGCGTCGCCTCGTCTACACGAACACGGTGAGCGTCCTGGAGGAGCCGATGCTCCGACGCGCCATGGGGGGCGGCGAGATCAGCGTCACCCGGGTGCTGCTCACCGCCACCGAGGCGACCGTGCGGGAGCGGCTCGCCGGGCGGGAGATCGGCTCCGGCTTCGACGCGCACCTCGACCGGTCCCTGACGATGGCCCGCGAGTTGGCCGCCTCGGCCCCCGAGGGGACCGTCCGGGTCCCGACGGACGGCCGCCCGGTCGGGGCGATCGCCGCCGACGTGCTGCGGGCCGCCGCCTGGTAGCGGCCGACCGGCGCGAGCCGCCGGCCGGCGATGGCGGGTCGGGTGGGGACGAGCCGCCGGCTGGTCGCGGCGGGTCGGGTGGGGACGAACCGCCCCCCGGTGAACAGCGAGTCCGATCGGGACGAGCCGCCGGTGACGGCTAGTCGGGCCGGGCCACGGTGCCGGTCGGAGGCGGCTCCGCCGTGGCCAGGGTGGTGGCGGACGCGAACTCGCGGTCCTGCCAGAGGCGTTCCAGCAGCCGGTGCTCCCGGCCCGGGAAGTCGCCGGTGTCCCGGCCGAGCGTGGCCTCGTTCCGCAGCCGGGCCAACTCGGTGGCCGTGCGCTGGTAGTCCGCCAACGCCCGCGCCCCCGCCGCGCCCCGGGCGTGGCGGGCGGCCCGGCGCGCCCGGGCCCGGTCGCCCGGCGAGCCGAGCGCCGCGGGCTCACCGGGCGCCAGCCAGCCGGCCGCCACGTAGTGCGTCAACGTCCGCCGGATCATCCGCAGTTCGCGCCGCCGCAGGCTGACCGCCAGCCAGCAGACGACGCCGAGCAGCGGCAGCGTCAGCAGGTAGACCGCGGCGAACCGGAAGAAGCTGAGCGAGGTGGCCGCGTTCCACACCGAGTGCAGCACCATCGCCAGGGCGAGCCCGGCCAGCGGCAGCGCCACCCGCCAGCGGTGCCCGTTGCGGCGGGCCCGCTCGCGGGCCGGGCCGAGCGCCATGGCCAGCCCGAAGCCCAGCCCGGTGAGCGCGCTGAACAGCGGGTGCGCGAACGGCGCCACCACCATCCGCACCACGAAGGTGACCGCGGTCGCCGACTGCGACAGGCTCCAGGAGCCCAGGCGTTGGTCCTGCTCGAAGGCGCTGCCCAGGTAGAGCACGTTCTCCGTGAAGGCGAAGCCGGCCGCCGCGCAGCCGGCCACGGCCAGTGCGACCAGCACCCGGTGGCCGCGTGCCGCGCCGCCCAGCCAGACCACCAGTAGCGCGCCCGCCTTCGCCGTCTCCTCCACCATCGGGGCGATCACGGTGAGTTCGAGGGTGTCCGGCTGGGACGGCGCGAGCCGCGCCGGCTCCGCCGTCAGCCAGCGGACCAGCAGCCCGTTCACCGTCAACGCGACCAGCGTCGCCACACAGGCGCCCCAGCCGAACGCGAACAGCGCGGCCCGCCAGGCGGCCGGCGCCACCGGGCCGAGCCACCGCACCGCCAGCGCCACGACCGGCAGCGGCAGCGCCGCCAGGCCGACCCCGACCCAGAACCCGCCGGTGCCCGTCTCGCCGTGGATCACCGCCCCGACCACCAGCCCGCACAGCGCCAACAGGGCGCCGATCAACAGGGTTCGCGGCCGGCTTGCGCCGAGGCGTGGGGGAAGCGAGAGGCGCACCCCACGACCCTACGGCCTGCGTCCGGCCGATGACAGCGGGGCGGGGACCGGCGCTGGACCGAACCGGCCGGCACGCCGGCCCCCGCCGCCGGTCAGGGAAGCCGGCGGAAGACCAGGTCGCGCACCTCGTGGCCCTTCGCCAGGCCCTGCCGCTCGAAGCGGGTCAGTGGCCGGCCCGCGGGCCGCGGCACGAAGCCGCCGTCCGCCGCCGTGTTGGCCAACAGCTCACTGCCGCTGAGGACTTCGAGCATCCAGTCGGCGTAGGGCACCCAGTCGGTGGCGCAGTGCAGCGTCGCGCCCGGCGCCAGCCGGGAGGCGGCCAGCGCCACGAACGCCGGCTGGATCAGCCGCCGCTTGTGGTGCCGCTTCTTGGGCCACGGGTCGGGGAAGAAGATCCGCAGGCCGGCCAGCGAGCGCTCCGGCAGCATCTCGCGGAGCAGCAGGATCGCGTCCCCGTTGGCCACCCGGACGTTCGTCAGGCCGGCGCGCTCGGCCAGCCGCAGCAGGTTGCCCTGGCCGGGGGTGTGCACGTCGGCGGCGAGCAGCCCGGTGTCCGGGTCGGCCGCCGCCATCTCGGCGCTGGCCTCGCCCATCCCGAAGCCGATCTCCAACACCACCGGCCGGCCGTCGAACAGCGCGGTCAGGTCGAGCCGGGTCCGGCCGTCGATCTCCAGGCCCCAGCGGGACCACAGCCGCAGCAGCGCCTGCCGCTGGCTGTCGGTGACCCGGCTGCGGCGCGGCTGGAAGCTGCGGATGGCGCGGTCCGGCGCGGTGCCCTCGGTCGGGTCGGCGGCCGGGCCGACGCCCGGCGGGAACATGCGGGGCCGCTCGGCCGGTTCGGGCTGCCCGGCGGGGGGCGCCGGCGGCTGGGCCGGCCGGGGCGCGGGCGGTTCGGGCGCGGCGTCGGCGGCCGGGCGGCCGACGGGCGGGGCGGTGGATGACTCGGACACAGTGCCTTCGATGGTACGGCCGGCAGGAACCGCCCGGTGCCGGGGGAACGTCGGACGGGGAGACGGCCCGACCCGGCACCCCGGGCGGGCGGCGGCGGAGTGGACGCGGCGGGGGGAGTCGTGGTGGCCGAGAGCGAGGGACGGATAGGGCTGGCGGCGACGGTGGGCGTGGTCCTGCTGGCGCTGCTCACCGTCTGGGTGGTGGTCTTCAGCCGGGAGGACGGCGTCGGGCCCGACGCCGAGCCGGCCGGCGAGACCACCACGCCCGGGCCGCCCGCGACGCTGGAGCTGGCCGAGCTGTGGACGGCGCCCGCCGGGGCGGCCCCGGTCCGCGGCCAGGGCGGGCGCACGATCCGGGTCTGGGCGCACGACGGGACGGTGACCGTGGTCACCGCCGCCGGGGTGCGCGGCCGGCTGGCGGTGGACGGCCGGGAGGCGTGGGCCGCCGACCCGCCGCCGGGCGCCGGGCCGCCCTGCGCGGCGGCCGGCGCGACCAACGCGGCCGGCCTCGGCGCCGTGGTCTTCACCGCGGCCGACGGCGGCTGCTCGGTGCTCGGCGTGCTGGACGTGACCGACGGCGACCTCCGCTGGTGGCGCCAGCTGACCGGGCCCGACGCCACCCCGGCCGACCCGGCCGGGGTGGCCGTCGAGCTGGGCGAGGGCACGGTCGCGGTCGGCCTGGACGCGGCCGGCACGCCCGCCGCGTTCCACCGGTTCGCCGTCGCCGACGCGACCCCGCTGCCGCTGCCCGCGCCACCCGACGGGGCGGCGGCCGGCTGCCCGGACGACCGCCGGCAGCCGCGGACCGTGCGGCAGCGCGGCAGCCGGCTGCTGGTGCTCAGCGACTGCCCGGGCGCGCGGCGGGAGCTGAGCGCCTACGGCGCGGACACCGGGGAGTGGCACTGGAGCCACGCGGCGGACCAGGAGACCGAGCTGACGGCCGGCGCGCTGCTGGCCGGCGACCCGGTGGTGCTGGTGCGCGGCCGGGACACGGAGGCGGAGCTGGTCGCCTACGGGGAGAGCGGCGAGGAGCTGTGGCACCGCCCGCTGGGCGCCACCGAAGCGGCGGCCGGGCCGCGCCCGGGCCCGCTGCCGGGGGAGCACGCGGTGGTCGCCGGCGAGGTGTTGATCACCCGCTACCAGGCGCCGGCGGACGTGCGGGACGGGCCGGCCGCCGAACCAGCGGCCAGCTGGGCGCTGGCCGGCTACGAACTGGCCGGCGGCCAACCTCGCTGGACCACCGAACTCGCCCCCGGGACACAGCTGTTGGGCGTGGCCGAGCTGGGTGTCCCGCTGCTCGCCGAGCCGACGGCCGACGACCGGCTGCGCATCCTCACGCTGGACCCGGGCACCGGCGGGACGACCCGGCTCGGCACCGTGCCGCTCCACCCGGACCGGGCCTACGACCACCAGTTCACCGCGTTCGACGAGCACCAGCTCTATCTGCTCACCGCCTTCGAGGGCGGCACGCCGCGCCTGCGGCTGGCCGCCTACGAGCGCTGACCGCGCCCGGGCGGCCAACCCGGGGCGGCAGGCCAACTGCCCGTGCCCGTGTCATGTGCCCGGTCATGCCGGAGTGGCCAGGAGTGGGCGGGCCCGCTCCTGGAGCTCTTTGACCAGCGGCTCGTCGCCGTAGGGCGCCAGCCGGTGCAGCAGGTTGCGGACGTAGTCCGTGGTCCGCGCCGACGATATCCGCCCGGCCACCTGCAACGCCCTGGCGCCGGCCGCGCAGGCCGCGTCCAGGTTCCCCGACTCCAGCTCGGCGACCGCGGCCACCACCAGCCGCAGCCCGTGCGAGCGGACGAACTCCTCGGTCGGCTCGGAGAGCGCCTGCTCGGTGAACCGCCGCACCTGACCAGGCACCTTGAGGTCGATGTAGCACTCGGCGGCGTCCGCGGCCAGCCGGTCGTAGGCGTAGAAGTCGAGCCAGCCCGGGTCCCCGTCGCCCGCCCTGGACCGCTCCAGCCAGCTCTCCGCCGCGGACAGCGCCGCGCCGCAGCCGGCCGCGTCGTGCGCCTTGGCCAACGCCCTGGCCTCCACCAGGTGGAAGAAGCTCATGGTGCGCGCCGTGGCCAGCGAGCGGTTCCGCTCCAGCGCGGCCTGGGCCAGGTCGACGCCCTCGTCGGCGAAGCCCCGGTAGGTCGCCTGGAGCGACATCGAGGCCAGCACATAGCCGCCGAGCGGCACGTCGGCCGCCGCCCTGGCCAGCCGCAACGCCTGGATGTAGTACCGCTGGGCAGCCTCCTGCTGGCCGGTGTCGAAGGCCATCCAGCCGGCCAGCCTGGTCAGCTCCGCCGTGGCGCGGAACAGCGAACGCCCCACGTCGTCCGCGTAGGAGCCGAGCAGCAGCGGCGCCGCGTCGGTCCGCAGGCACTCCGGCACCATCGACGAACGCCAGTCGCCACCGCCGTACTTGGAGTCCCAGCGGCGCGCCTCCTCGGCGGCCTCGCGCAGCTTGGAGACGTCCGAGTGCCCCACCCGGCCGGCCCCGGCCGGCCCCGGCCCCTGGGCCGCCCGCCCCACATAGGCGTCGGCCGGGGTGATCAGCCACCGGGACACCGGCGTGGCGTACGCGGTGACGGTGAACGAGCCCGCCAGCGACTGCCAGATGCCCTTGCCAGGGGCAACATCGAGGCGATAAAGCTCCGTTGCCGAGTCAACCGCTCCCCGCACGTCGCGCGGGAAGGCCAACCCGACCTCCGGCGCCGGGTCGGTGTCGGCCAGGCCGATCTCGTGTAGTGGCACCCTCCGGCCGAGCTTGCTGCTGATGGCCGCGGCGATCAGGTGGGGGGCGGCGCCCTGGGGGATCATCCCCTTGGTCACCCAGCGCGCCACCGACGTCTTGTCGTAGCGCAGCGTCAACCCCCGTTGAGCGCCTAGATCGTTGACCCGCCGGGCGAGCCCGGCGTTGCTGATCCCCGCGAGGGCGAGAACCGCACCCAGCTTCTCGTTCGGCCCGCGTTGCTCCCTGGACATGCGCGCACCCCTGACACACCAACGGCAGCCCCGCGACCGGCGCGGGGCATTCCCGTGCCTCCGCGAACCCAGCGTAGTTCGCCGCCTGCTTACCGTTAAGGGGGTGAATGCCGGATGGCGGGATTATGTCCGTACCCGTGTGCGAGCGCCGGCCGGCCGGCGGGATGTGCTCCGGGCATGTGGCCGTGCGCCCGGGTGTGCGCTCTGGGCAGTCCCCGGGGGGAGCGCTTCCATGAATCCGCGTGGGTCGATCCGCTGCCGTGAAGGTCGGCGGGTCGGGGGAAGCCGTCGTCTCATTCCCCGCGGGCGACGGTGTGATCCGGGAGACAGCCAGCGTCTCCCGGATCACAAGATCCCCCCGGTCGGGTGATGCCCCATCAAGTAGCTTTCCGCAGAGAGAGTTTGGCCGAAAACAACCGCCCGCCCGTGCGGGTGGACAGAAGCGTTCGGTGGGCCTGAGCGGGCCCGCCGCCCACCGAGGTGGTTCGCCACGCCCGCGAACTACCTCCCTGGTATGCCCCGTTCGCGCCCCGCCCATGGCAGCATTGGCCCAACACCTACGTGACGGCCCTGGTCCGCGCGGGACCACAGGCCCGAAACTTCAGTGGGGGAGGCGCCGATGCGGTGGTTGGTCGGGTGGAGCGGGGCATCCGCCAGCGCGGCCAGAGACATCCAGCCGTTGGGAGCGCAACTGCTCTGGGACGGCCCCGACCCGCTCTGGGCGGTCGGGGACTGGCGGCCCGACGAGATCCGGCTGGTCTACGGCGACGGCGACACCCATCTCGCGGTCTTCGGCTACTGCGGCGCCGACGACGCCACGCTCCGCCGTGCCCTGGTCGCCGCCCGCGCCGGCGCCCTGCGCCAACTCACCACCTGGCCCGGGAGCTACACGGCGGTCGCGCGCTTCGGCCGGCGCACCGTGATCCCCGCCGACCTGGCCGGGACCCGCCCCGTCTTCCACACCGACTGGGCCGGCGGCACCGCCTACGCCACCGCCGCCCTGCCGCTGGCCGACCTCACCGAGGCCCAGCTGGACGTGGGCCACCTCGGCGCCCTGCTGGCCTGCCCCGAGTCGCCCGAGGCCCTCGGCGACGGCACCCCCTACGACGGCGTCAGCCGGGTGCCGCCCGGCCACGCGCTGCTGCTGCGGGAGGGCGGCGCCCGCGCCGTCTCCGACTACGAGCCCGGCCCCTCCCTGGTCGTCGCCGCGCCCCCGCTGGAGCGCGAGGCCGCCGTCGCCGGCGTCCGGGAGGCCCTGGTCGAGGCCGTCCGCACCCGGCTGGCCGCCCCCCGGCACGCCCCGGCCAGGGACGCCGGGCCGGTGCCCGGGATGGGCCCGGCCGACCGCCGGGCGGCCCGCTCCGGCCCCGACCCGGCGCCCGGCGTCGGCGCCGACCTCTCCGGCGGCAGCGCCTCCGGCACCCTGGCGCTGCTCGCCGCCGGCCTGCCCGGCGCGCCCGGCACGGTCTACGGCACCGGCGCCACCCTGGCCGGCGAACGACTGCTCGCCGTCACCTTCAACGACCTGCCGGCGCTCGACGGCCAGGCCGCCGTCGACCGCGCCGCCGAGCTGGGCCGGGCCCGCGCCATCGGGGAGAACCCGCGGCTGCACCACGTGGTGGTCGCCGGCGGCCTGGACACCCTCCCCTTCGGCGACCTGGAGTCCGGCCCGCTCACCGACGAGCCGGGCCCCGGCCTCGCCCTCGCCACCCGGCACCGGCACCGGCTCGCCGCCGGCAGCGCCGACCACCTGATCGGCGACGGCGCCCGCGAGGTGCTCGACGCCCACCCGGCCCGGCTGGCTGACCTGGTGCTGGACCGCCGGCGCCGTCATCTGCTGCGGCCGGCCACCGCGTTGGCCAAGGCCAACGGTGGCGGCGGCCGCTCCGTGCTCGTCCCCTTCACCGTCTACCGGGCCGCCCGCCGGCTGGCCCGCACCCCGTACCACGAGGGGCTCAACAACGCCGCCTGGTTGCTCCGCCAGCCGATCGACGACACCGGCGCCGCCGAGGGGGCGCTCGGCGCCTCGCTGGCCGCGCTCGCCTGGTGTCGCCCGGGGCCGGCCGCTCGCTGGCTCACCGGGGAGGCGCTCGCTGAGGTGTCGATGCGGCTGGACGCGGTCGCCGCCAGCCCCCGCAGCTACACCCTGGCCGGCCGCCCCGGCGCCCGCCGGGCCCGCGCCGTGCTGGCCCGGCACGCGGCCGACCACCGGGTCCTGGAACAGGTCGCCGAGCTGCGCCACCAGCGGCTGCACGCGCCCTTCTACGATAACCAGGTGGTCCGCGCCTGCCAGGCGCTGCCGGAGAGCGTCCGGGTGCAACCAGGAGCGCGCGCCGAGGTGTTGCGCGCCGTGTTGACCGGCGCGGGCGTCCGCGACCTGCCCCCGGGCTGGGGCGCCACCAGCGCCACCGCGCACGCCGAGTCGCTGCGCACCGGGCTGCGCACCCACATCGGCCCGCTGGTCGACCTCTTCGACGCGCCGCTGCTCGCCGACGCCGGCCTGGTCGAGGCCCGGGTGGTCCGCAAGGCGCTGCGCGCCGCCGCCCAGGGCGAGCGGGTCCCCCTGGACGGGCTGGCCGAGTTGGTCTCCGTCGAGCTGTGGCTGCGCCGCCTGCTGCTGCGCCGCGGCTCGTGCTGGACCGCGGAGGGCCACCACGACCCGCGCGCGGTCACCAGCGGCGTCACCCCCTGACCGGCCGTTCACCACGCCCGCGGGCGTGGTGGGTCGACCGGCCGCCGTCGGGTCCGGTTACCCGCAGGCGATCACGCTGTCCGCCCAACTGCCCAGAGCCAACGCCCCCAGCGGGCCGCGCGGGGCGATGTCCAGCCGCAGTTCGCTGACTCCGTTCAGCGGGACGGAGAGCGGCGTCGCCAGCTGGCCCGAGACGATCTCGGGGGAGCGCCACAGCTCGACGCCGTCCCCGTACACGGAGAAGACCGCGCCGCCGAGCGCCGGGGTCAGGTCGTCGATACCGACCACCGCCGAGTAGCTGGTGCAGGTGCGGTTGAGGTCGATCAGCACCGAGGAGAAGGCCGGTACGGACACGCCGTGTCCGTGTGTGACGCCTCCGATGGAGAGGCTGTCCCGCTGCCAGATCGGGGTGCTGCCGGCCAGCCGCACGGTGGGCTCGTCGGCCTCGCCCCACAGGTCGTAGGACAACTCCCGCAGCTGGTACGGCGCCTCGGGTTCGGGCTCCGGCTCGGGTTCGGGCTCCGGTTCCGGCTCTGGTTCCGGTTCGGGTTCTGGTTCCGGGGTCGGTTCCGGTTCGGGCTCCGGTTCGGGTTCTGGTTCCGGGGTCGGTTCCGGTTCCGGCTCGGGTTCGGGTTCTGGTTCCGGTTCGGGTTTCGGTTCGGGCTCGGGTTCGGGCTCGGGTTCCGGGGTGGGCTCCGGCTCGGGGGTCGGCTCGGCCGGCGGCTTGGCGTCCGCCGCCTCCGGCGGCGCGGGCGGCTCCGGCTCGGAGCCCATCATGGCCAACGCCAGCGCCGCGGCCACCGCGGTGGCCACCAGCCCGGAGATGATCCCCGCCTTGACCGGCGCCCCGAGCCCCTCGCTCACCGCCCCGGCCCCGGCCCCCGCGCTCGCTCCCGCTCCGGCCCCGGCCGCTGCCCCGGCACCCGCCGCTCCCGCGCCCGCCACCGCCCCCGCTCCGGCACCGGTACCAGTCCCCGCCGCCGCCCCTGCGCCCGCTCCCGCGCCCGCCGCTGCTCCGGCACTCGCCGCGGCGCCCGCGCTCGTGCCGGCCCCCGCGGCTCCCGCGCCCGCCACCGCACCGGCGCCGCCGCTCGCCGCCGCCGCGCCACCCGCGCCGGCGGCCGCCGCCGCACCGCTCGAACCGGCCCAGAACAACCCGCCCTTGACCCCGGCGTCCACCGCGAACCAGCCGATGAAGGCGACCGGCAGCAGCGCGCCGATGTTCTCGTTGATCGCCCGCACCTCGGACGCCGCCGTGGCACACCGCGCGCACTCCGCGAGGTGCTGGCGCAGCCCGCGCTCCGCCCGGGTGCGCAGCCCGCCCCTGGCGAACGCGCCCAACCGCTCGGCGAAGGCGGCGCACTCGCCGCCCTCGGTGAGCGTCCGACTCACATGCTCCTGCAGGAACGCCTGCTTGAGGCCCTCCCGCGCCCGATGCGCCAGCACCGCGGTGGCGTTGGGCGTCAGCCCCAACAGCGGCGCGACCTCGCGCGGGCTGGCCTCCTCGACCGTGGTGTGCCAGAGCACCGTCTGCCAGCGCTCCGGCAGGCTGCGGAACGCCCGCACCGCCATGGTGCGTTCGGCCTCCTGCATGGCCCGCACCTCGGCGGCCAACTCGTCCGCGCTTGCCCGGCCGGCCCGCACCGCCGCGTCGGAGAGCGCGAACACGGCGAAGTCCTCGACCAGTTGCTCACGCTTGGCGGTCCGCGCCCAGTCGGCGGCCACCCGGCGGACCGAGGTCAGCAGGTAGGCGCGCACCGCGGTGCGCGGCCCCGCGCCGGCCCGCACCGCCTGGAGCGTCGCGGCGAACACCTCGTTGGTCAGGTCGTCCGCGGTGTCGGCGTCCCGGCAACAGGTGCGCGCGTACCGGCGCACCGAGTCGGCGTGCCGCCGGTACAACTCGTCGTACGCCCCCTGCTCACCCCGCCGTAGCCGGGCGATCAGTTCCAGATCCGCCGTGCCGGCACTCTCCTCGCGCTGCCGCGGCACCGTGGACTCGTCGGAGTGTTCGTCCCGCCCCTCGAAGTCCATCAGGCCAGCCCCTATTGCCCAGTGCCGTCGCGGTGACCTTCCGGTCACGACAACGGTCGCCACAACGGTGTCAGTACCGGCATCAGGCTGTCATGCCCGGGTACCTGGCGCGGACCAGGGCTCCGCAAACCACCCTTTCGGGCGGGGTACCGAGCACACTTCCAGCGTGGGCGCGGGCGCCAGGCCGCACCGAGGGGCGCCCACGCCGGCCGGCGCGCGCGGGGCGGCGGCCATCCCGGCCCACCTGCACGGCCGCGCGCTGGCGGGAGTTCGGCCGGCCCGCGCCGCCTCCCAACCCGCGCCCGGGGGGCGCGGGCACGGGGTCAGCGGCCGCTGGCGCGCAGGCCCTGGAGCAGTATCTCCAGCAACCGCGCCTCGGCGGCGGTCTGATGGGTCGGGTCGTCCAGCCGGGGCGGCGTGGTCGCTATCACCAACAGCAGGTCGGCCACCGTGACATCCGGCCGCAACTGCCCGGCCGCCCGGGTCCGTTCCACCAACTGCTCGACCGCGGCCAGCAGTTCACTCGACTCGGAGGGCACGTCCGGCTCCTCGGCCGCCGGCTCGGGCCGGCCGCCGCCCGGCGCCGACGACGCCGTCCGCTGCTGCGGCACCCGCTCGCCGCGCGGCCCGCCGGCCGTCAGCAGCTCGGGCGGCAGCAACCGCCCCGCCCCGGCGGCGGCCGACCGCTGCACGAAGCCGGCCAACGCCCGCCACGGCTCGTCCTCGACGGCCAGCGCCTCCCTGGCCCGCTCGGTCAGCCGCTGGGTCTCCTCGGCGGCGATGTACCTGACCAGCGCCTCCTTGTTGGGGAACCGCCGGTACACGGTGCCGACGCCGACCCGCGCCCGCCGCGCCACCTCCTCCATCGGCGCCCCGTAGCCCTGCTCGCCGAACACCGCCCGGGCCGCGCTCAGCACATGGCGCAGGTTCCGTTGGGCGTCCACCCGGAGCGGCGTCTGCCGCCGCTCGCCCGGCCAGCGGGCCCCCGGGCCCACCCCGGTGGCCGTCCCGGTGGCTGCACCGTCAGCCGTCGACTCCTTGACACGCATAGTGACCCCCCGATGCCCGCTCCCGCGCGACGCGGGGCCGGGCCGTTCCTCCGAGATGCGGCTGGCCGCTCCCGCTACGAATACGAATCTGGTTGAACCTCTGGTTCCGGGACCCTGCCAGGCACGATAGGCCGCGCGGTGCGCGACCCTCCCAGAACCCGTCAAACGCGTTAATGCGTCAAACATCAGAACAGAGCGGAATTCCATCCGACTTTCTCGTGCCTCATACCTCCCAAACTCGCCCGAGTCAGGCCCCGTACGGAGCCACCCTCCGTACGACCTGTGGACAAAACTCCGTTCCCCGGTGCCTCATGGTCGGGTGACCAAGCACCCCGCGCACATCGTCGTGGCCGGCGGCGGCTATGTCGGCCTCTACTCGGCGCGCCGCCTCCAGCGCCGGCTGCGGCGTGAGCTGCGTGGCGGCGACATCCGGATCACCGTGGTCAGCCCCGATCCCTACATGACCTACCAGCCGTTCCTCCCGGAGGCCGCGGCCGGCTCCCTCTCCCCTCGCCACGTCGTCGTTCCCCTGCGCCGGGTGCTCCCGGACTGTCGCTTCCTGGCCGGTGCGGTCGTCGGGGCCGATCCCGAGCGCCGGTTCGTCACCGTGCGCACGGCGGCGAACGCCGACGCCGCTGGCGAGCCGCTCCGGCTGGACTACGACGAGCTTGTGCTCGCCCCTGGTTCCATCTCTCGCACGCTGCCCGTCCCCGGGCTCGCGGACAACGGCGTGGGCTTCCAGAGCCTGGAGGAGGCCATCGGGCTGCGAAACCATGTGCTGGAGCAACTCGACATCGCCTCATCCACCCGGGACTCGGCCGTCCGTGACGCGGCTCTGACGTTCGTCTTCGTCGGCGGCGGCTACGCGGGTGTCGAGGCGCTCGCCGAGTTGGAGGACATGGCGCGGTACGCGTGTCGTTACTACCCCAACATCCGCCCGGACGAACCGCGTTGGGTGCTTGTCGAGGCCAGCGACCGGATTCTGTCCGAGGTCGGCCCCGAGATGGGTGCCCATGCTTTGCGGGAGCTTCGCGGTCGCAACATCGACGTCCGGCTCAACACCCGCCTGGTCACCTGCGAGGGCCGCGTCGCGGTGCTGGACGACGGCTCCCGGCTGCCCGCCCGCACCCTGGTATGGACCACCGGCGTCCGGCCGCACCCGGTACTCGCCGAGTGCGGGGTCCCGCTGCACCGGGACGGCCGGGTGCGCTGCGCCGCCGACCTGCGGGTGGTTGGCGTCCCCCACGTCTGGTCGGCCGGCGACGCGGCCGCCGTGCCGGATCTGGCCGCGCCCTCATCCGCGCCCGCCGAACCGGTCACCGAACCGGCCACCGAGCCGGGGGAACCCGGCACCGGGCCCCCGCCCCACCGCCGCGCGCCCAAGAACGCATCTCCGCACTCCGATGCGCCCCGCGCGCGAATCGACGGAGCCGGCGCCCACACTCCGCTGTGCGCCCCCAACGCCCAACATGCCGTCCGCCAAGCGGAGCGCCTCGCCGACAACCTGGTCGCCAGCCTGCGCGGCGAGCCCACCACCGACTACCGGCACCGCACCGTCGGCTCCGTCGCCTCCCTCGGCCTGCACCGCGGCGTGGCCAGGGTCTACGGCCGAAAACTGCGGGGCCTGCCGGCCTGGCTGGTGCACCGTTGTTACCACCTGAGCCGGATGCCCACCGGCAACCGGAAGGCGCGGGTGCTCGCCGAATGGGCCCTTGCGGGATTGTTCAAACGTGAGATCGTCTCACTCGGCTCCCTGGAACACCCGCGGGCCGAGTTCGAACGGGCCGCCGACCCCGACCGCCGCCGAAAACCGTCCTGAGGGCGCCGTCCGGGCCGGGACCGACCCGGACCGACCCCGAGACGTGTGACCATGGACAGGACGCCGCTCACCAGAGTTCGAAAAGACTCGCCAGAGTGCGGAAGACCAGAACGAGTCCCGGAACGAATCGGATCGGAACGCTGTGAATTTGACGCGCTGGGGAATCCGGCTGCCCGGAGCACAGCGCCGGCACGGCGCCGCCGACGGTCGCTCCCAGGCCCCCACGGCCAGCGGCCAGGAGCCGGCCGGTGGCGTGCCGGCGGCCCGCGGCGAGCCCCGCGAGCCCGCCGGCCCCGGCGTTGACGCGCACGCCGTGCACCAGCTGCTCGGCCAGGTGCCGGCCCCGGTCGCCGTCGTCCACGGCTCCGACCACCGCGTCGCCTACGTGAACGAGGCCTACGCCGCCCTCTTCGGCAGCCGCCAGCCCGGCGCCCCCGCCCGCGAGGCGCTCACCGAGCTGGTCGAGCTGGGCCTCCTCCCGCTGATGGACCAGGTCCGCCGCAGCGGCACGCCCCGCACCATGAAGTCCCGCAGCGTCCCCGGCGAGCACCGGGACAGCTACTTCACCTTCACCTGCACCCCGATCCGCCTCACCGGCCCCGAGTCCGGCCGCGCCCAGCGCGGCGTGCTGGTCTTCGCCGCCGACGTCACCGACCAGGTGGTGAGCGCCGAGCGGCTCCGGGAGAGCGAGAGCCAGCAGCGCGCCGCCGCCGTCACCCTGCAACACAGCCTGCTCCCCCAGAAGCTGGAACAGCCGGACGACCTCAGGGTGGCCGCCACCTACCAGCCGGGCGGCCTGGAGGCCGCCGTCGGCGGGGACTGGTACGACGTGATCACCCTCGGCGCCGGCCGCACCGCCGTGGTGATCGGCGACGTGATGGGCCGCGGCGTGCGCGCCGCCGCCGTGATGGGCCAGCTGCGCACCGCGGTCCGCGCCTACGCCCGGCTCGACCTGCCGCCGCACGAGGTGCTCGGCCTGCTCGACGGCCTCGCCGCCGACATCGACGCCAGCCAGATCGCCACCTGTGTCTACGCGGTCTACGACCCCAACGAGGCCACCCTCACCTACGCGTCCGCCGGCCACCTGCCGGCGCTGATCCGCGAGCCGGACGGCACGGTCCACCGGGTGACCGACCCCACGGGCCCGCCGTTGGGCACCGGCGGCTGGGTGCACACCTCGGGCAGCGTCCCGTTCCGCCCGGGTGCCCAGGCCGTCCTCTACACCGACGGCCTGGTGGAGCGCCGGGACGCGGACATCGACGACGGGCTCGAAGCGCTGGAGCGCGCCCTGGCCGGCGCCGGCGACAGCCCGCAGATCATCTGCCACCGCCTGTTGCGCGCCCTCGGCATCACCGAGGACCACGACGACGACGTGGCCGTGCTCGTCCTCACCTGCCCGGAGCGGCACGGCGAGGAGGCCGACCTCTTCCGGGGCGCCGCGCTCGACCTGCTGGGCGGGGTGGAGGCCACGCCCCGGGCCCGGGCCTTCGCGGACGGGGTGCTGGCCAGCTGGCGCTTCCCCGAGGAGCTGCGCGAGCTGGGCGTGCTGGCGACGAGCGAGCTGGTCGCCAACTCCCTCACCCACGGCCGCGCCCCGATGCGCCTGCGGCTGCGGCGCACCGACCGCCGGCTGATCGTCGAGGTGACGGACGGGGACGAGCACCTGCCCCGCCGCCAGCAGGTCGAGCTGGGCGACGAGGCGGGCCGTGGCATCGCCGTGGTGGCGGCCATCGCTGCCGAGTGGGGCGCCAGGCGGCTGCCCGAGGGCGGCAAGGCGGTCTGGGCGGAGTTCGCCCTTCCCCACGCGAGTTGACGCCGCCGGGGTGAACGCGTACTGTTCCACAGGCGCTCGTCAAGGGCGCCACTTTGCCGCCCAGTGCGGCGCCCCACTTCGCTAGATCCTGATTCCCGTTGAGGGTTTCCTCGGCATGTCCGAGGTGTGCCTGAAATGGGGGCCCGGAGCCCGGATTTGGAAATCGGGCGGGGATGGATCTAAAGTAGTGGACACACCGAAGGGAAAGCCCGGAGGGCCTCGGAAGAGGTTCGAAGGAAGCGTCCGTTCCTTGAGAACTCAACAGCGTGCCAAAAGTCAATGCCAGATTTTTGAGTTATTTGCGAGGATGTTCGAGCATCTT
>NZ_JAVREO010000026.1:0-79384 GCF_031845445.1 Streptomyces chisholmiae
CCGGTGGTCATGGCGGAGAGGAAACGCCCGGTTACATTCCGAACCCGGAAGCTAAGCTCTTCAGCGCCGATGGTACTGCATGGGGGACCGTGTGGGAGAGTAGGACGCCGCCGGACAATTTTTGAATAACAAGAGGGCCCTGTCGGGATTTCGATTCCGACAGGGCCCTCTTGTTTTCGGTTACGGTGAGGCCATGAGCGGAGAAGCGCGTCTGCTGTGGGACGAAGGCGTCACCCGGTACAACTTCGGCCCCGGTCACCCCATGGACCCGGTACGGCTCGTCCTCACCCGGGCCCTGGTCGAGACGTTGGGTCTGGACCGTGCGATCACCGTCCGCGGCGCGCCGCCGGCGGACGAGGCGACCCTGGCCTTGGTCCACGACCCCGACTACGTCGCCGCCGTGCGCCGGGCGTCCCGGCAGCCGGCCGAGGCCGACGAGAAGCGCGGCCTCGGCACCGCCGACAACCCGGCCTTCGCCGGCATGCACGAGGCCGCCGCACTGATCGCCGGCCAGTCCGTCGCCGGCGCCGAGGAGGTCTGGCGCGGGACCGTCCCACACGCCGTCAACTTCGCCGGCGGCCTGCACCACGCCACGCCGGGCGCCGCCGCCGGCTTCTGCGTCTACAACGACCCGGCGCTCGCCATCGCCCGGATGCTGCGGCTCGGCGCCGAACGGGTCGTCTACCTGGACCTGGACGTCCACCACGGGGACGGGGTGCAGGACATCTTCTGGGGCGACCCCCGGGTCCTGACCATCTCCCTGCACGAGCACCCGCGGACCCTCTTCCCGCACACCGGGCACCCCACCGAGACCGGCGCCGAGACCGCCGCCGGCACCGCCGTCAACGTGGCGCTGCCGGCCGGCAGTTCCGACGAGGAGTGGCTGCGGGCGCTGCACGCCGTCGTCCCCGAGCTGCTCGCCGCCTACCGCCCCCAGGCGCTGGTCTCCCAGCACGGCGCCGACACCCACTTCGAGGACCCGTTGGCGCATCTGACGCTCAGCCTCGACGCTCAGCGCCTGGGCGCCGAGGCGGCCCACCAGTGGGCGCACGAGTACGCCGGCGGGCGTTGGCTGGCGTTGGGCGGTGGCGGCTACGCGGTGGTCGACGTGGTGCCGCGGATCTGGAGTCACCTGGTGGGCATCGCCGCGCACGCCCCGGTGCCGCCCGAGACGGTGGTGCCCGAGGAGTGGCGGCAACGGGTCTACGCCCTGACCCGGGGCTGGGGGCCGGGCCGGATGACGGACGGCCGGGCCCCACGCTGGGCGGAGTGGGGCGCTGGCTATGATCCGGCGGACCGGGTGGACCAGGCGATCCTGGCGACCCGCAGGGCGGTCTACCCGCTCCATGGTCTGCTGGCCTGACCTGTTGGGCCCCGGTGGCCGGCCCGACCGCAGCCCGCGCTACGGCGGATGGGGCGGGCAGGGGCCCCGAGATGACGGCAGTTCCCTGCGCTCAACGTGGTGGGGATCTATCGACAAAGCAACCCGATTGTCGCTACGCCAGCCGGCTCCCCCGACGAGCCGCCCCGGGGCGATCGGCGTGCGCGGCCGATCGCTGGTTGGCCGGGGGGCGTCGCCTGTCACCCGTTCAAGCGGTGTATGTCTGCGCCGAGTTGACGTGCCGGCCGAGTTCCCGGCGCCGTGGGCGGCGCGCTCGCCGCGCTGGTCAGAACGCCGGGTGACGCGGCACGACGGGACGGTGGGCCGGCCTGGGCGCCGGGCTGGGCTGTCTGCCCAACCCGGCCTGGGGCGGGGCGTGTTGGCCGATCATCGCCCCGTGAGACGGGGGCTACGCAGGGCGTACGCACTATGTGACAAAGGGTGTTCTCTGTCGTGGTAAGGGACGGCTCGCTGGAAAAGGCCGGTTGGGGCACCTCTTCCCCACTCGCATCACCCGCACCTAATCTGGGGAGGAGCGCACATGCGAGAGGGAGTCACCGGAGGGGAAGCCGGTGTCCGACATGTGCGGAAGGTCAGGTGTGACATGGCTGCTGGTGAAAGGCTTCTGAGCGAGGCCAAGTTCCTGACCGTGGCGGAGGTCGCCGCGGTGATGCGAGTCTCCAAGATGACCGTGTACCGCTTGGTGCACGCCGGTCATCTGCCCGCGATTCGAGTGGGAAGGTCCTTCCGAGTTCCCGAGCAGGCCGTCCATGAGTACCTCCGGGAGTCCTTTGTCGGCGTGGAAAGCGCCTGACATCGGACGGAGTCCCAGCGGACCCCTCGATTAACCCGTATCACCCGGTGAACGGTAGGCTGAGCCCATGTAGGTCGTGTGGGCTCGGACGCCCCGCACCGAGTAATCGAAGTGAGCGAGGGTAGTCGTGGGCTCTGTTATCAAGAAGCGGCGCAAGCGGATGGCGAAGAAGAAGCACCGCAAGCTGCTGAAGCGCACGCGTGTGCAGCGTCGCAACAAGAAGTGAGCGAACGCTGCTGACCGGCCCTCCCGCCTGCTGGCGGGAGGGCCGACGTGCGTGGAGGGGGTGCCATGGGCAGGACGGTGCTGGTCACGGGGGCCGCGGCCGGGCTCGGTGCGCGGTTCGTCCGGCAGTTGCGCCGGGACCCGTCGGTGGGGCGGCTGATCGCGGTCGACAGTCGGCTGCCCGGAAGCCAGCCGCCGGGGGTCGAGTTCGTGAGGACGGATCTGCGGCGGCCGACGCTGGTCTCGGTGCTGGCCGAGCACGCGGTGGACACCGTGGTGCACCTCGACGTGCGGCAGGGCTCGGACGTCCCGACCGAGGGGCGTTCCGCGGTCAAGGAACGCAACGTGCTGGGCACCCTCCAACTGCTCGGTGCCTGCCAGCGGATTCCCGGGCTGCGCCGGCTGGTGGTGCGGTCGAGCACCCAGGTCTACGGCGGGGCGGCCAGGGAGCCGGCCGTCTTCGGTGAGGACAGTCCGCCGCGGGCGCCGGCCGGTGGCGGGTTCGCGCAGGACGTCGCCGAGATCGAGGGCTACGCGCGGGGCTTCGCCCGCCGCCGGCCCGCGGTCGCCGTGACGGTGCTGCGCTTCGCGCACCTGCTGGGCCCGGGCGCCGACTCGGCGCTGGCGGCCTACTTCCGGCTTCCGGTGCTGCCCACGGTCTTCGGCTACGATCCGCGCCTCCAGCTGGTCCACGAGGACGACGCGTTGGCGGTGCTGGGCCGCGCCGCCGCCGAGCCGGGGCTCGGGGCGGCCGGGCTCGGGGTGTTCAACGTGGCGGGGGACGGGGTGCTGACCCTGGCGCAGGCCGCGCGGCGACTTGGCCGGCCGACGGTGCCGGTGTGGTCGGCGGCCGCCCCCTGGCTGGGCTCGGCGCTGCGTACCGTGGGGGTCTCCGGCCTGTCGGCCGAGCAGTTCGGCGCCCTGTTGGGCGGCCGGGTGGCGCGCACCAGGCGGCTGTGCGAGGCGCTGGGCGGGCCGCTGCCGCACACCACGGCCGAGACCTTCGCCGACTTCGTGGCCGCGCACGGCACCGGGCCGCTGGCGCCGGATCGGCTGGCCCGGGTGGTTGATCGGATCGAGGAGGCGGTACGCCGTGGCTGACGCCAAGGTGATTCCCTTTGACGAGGGGGAGCGGCGGTCCCGGCGGGCGGCCGCGGCGGAGCCGGCACCGGAGGCGGCCCCGACGGCGGTTCCCGAGGCGTCTTCCGAGCCGGTGGAGGGCCCGGCGGCCGGCTGGGACGCCACGGTGACGCGCGGCCTGGAGTTCCTGCGCCGGCGGCTGACCGGCGACTACGAGGTGGACGACTTCGGCTTCGACCAGGACCTCACGGACGAGGTGCTGCTGCCGCTGCTCCGGCCGGTCTTCGAGCGGTACTTCCGCGTCGAGGTGCGCGGGGTCGAGAACATACCGGCGGACGGCGGCGCGTTGATCGTCGCCAACCACTCCGGCGCGCTGCCCTGGGACGGCCTGATGCTCCAGGTGGCGGTGCGGGAGCGGCACCCGGCCGAGCGGCGGCTCCGGCTGCTGGCGGCCGACCTGGTGTTCCAGCTGCCGGTCGTCAACGAGCTGGCGCGGAAGGCCGGACACACGCTCGCCTGCGCGGAGGACGCCCAGGAGCTGCTGGAGCGCGGCGAGTTGGTGGGCGTGATGCCGGAGGGCTTCAAGGGGCTCGGCAAGCCCTTCGCCGAGCGGTACAAGTTGCAGCGCTTCGGCCGCGGCGGCTTCGTGGCCACGGCGCTGCGGGCCCGGGTGCCGATCGTGCCGTGCACCATCGTCGGCGCGGAGGAGATCCACCCGATGGTCGGGAACGCGCGGACGGCGGCGCGGCTGCTGGGCCTGCCGTACTTCCCGGTGACCCCGACGTTCCCCTGGCTGGGGCCGCTGGGGCTGATACCGCTGCCGACCAAGTGGACCATCGAGTTCGGGGAGCCGATCGCGACCGACGACCAGCCGTCGGAGGCGGCTGAGGACCCGATGCTGATGTTCCAACTGACCGACCAGGTGCGGGAGACCATCCAGCACACGCTCTACAAGCTGCTGGTGGCCCGGCGGTCGGTCTTCTTCTGAGCCGGCCCCCCGCGCGGTCTCCCGGGGAGCCGGGCTCGCCGGGGGCGCGGCGGGCTGGTCGCGCTGCCGTGGGCGGGGTGGGTCAGCGGCCGTCCTCGGTGGGGGTGACGCCCAGTTCGAGGTTCGGGATGAGGTCCTCCAGCAGGGGCGGGATGGTGATGTCGGCCTCGTCCTGCTCCCCGCCTGAGCCGGTGTCCTGGGTGCTGGCCGGGCTCTCCGCCGGGGTGTCGGCCGGCTCAGGGGTGACCCCGGCGAGCAGGCCGGAGCCCTCCAGCAGGCCCTCCGCCTCGCCGGTCGGCTCCGCGGCGCTGTCCCGGGCCCGGGGCTCGGCGCCGGTCTCGGAGGTCTCCGGGGTGGGCTCGCTGGCCGGGGCGGACTCGATCTCGCCGGCCGCCGCCGGGGGGCCGAGCGAGGTGTTCTGCCGCTCGGCGGCCGCGTCGTCCGCCGGCTCGGGGGGCAGCAGGGAGCGCAGCGGGGCGATGTCCGCCCGCATCGCGTCCAGCACGTCGGTCACCTCGGCCTTGACGTCGCCGAGCTGCGGCGGGAGCAGGCCGCGCACCTCCTGCCAGGTGGCGTTCTGGCCCTCGAAGAAGCTGGAGAGCGACTGGATGGAGCCGATGGAGCCCTGGTCCTCGTAGGCCCGGGTGAGCAGGCGGTGGCCTTCGGAGGCGTCGTCCCGCATGTTGGAGAGAGCGCGCCGGACGTCGCCGAGCCGTTCGTGGTCCGGGATGTTCTCCGCGAGGTGCCGGGACAGCAGGTCCCGCGCCTCGTGCAGCCGGGTGGCGGCCTGGTCGAGGTAGAGCTGGCCGCGGTCGGCGTCGCCGCTGGCGAAGTCGAGCCGGAGATCCTCCATGCCGCGCTTCAGGCCGTAGAGCGTGTCCCCCGGCAGCGCGTCGCCCGAGGCGGCGGCGACGCCGCCGAAGGCGCCGGCCGCGACGCCGACCGTCAGCCCGCCGGCGGCCAGCCCCTTGGTGAGCCGGCTGCGCGGCCGGAGCCGGCCGAACGGGCTGCCGGCCGGGCGCTGTTGCCGGCTCCGGCGCTGCTGCTGGGGGACCCGCGCCTGGCCGGCGGCGCCGGCCTCGGCCGGGGCCTCCATCGCGGCCAGCAGCGCCGCGCGTTGGGCGGCCCGGGTCTCGGCGGCCAACTCGGGCTTGGGTAGCGCGGCCAGCCGCTCGACCACCGTCAACAGCGCCGACTGGTCCGACTCCTGGGCGGCGGACCGGCCGGCCGCCGCTGCGGGCTCCTGGCTGTGCGGGGGCTCGTCGCCCTGCCCGGGCGCTGCGGACGGTCGGGCCTCGTCGAGCAACTGGGCGAAGGCTTGGGCGCGGCGGTTTGCCGACACGGAACCGATCACGGACGGCACCTCCTCTCGTCACACGAAGGACTCCCTGACGGGGTCGGAAGTTTCGGGCTTCCGCCAGGAGCATCCGGAAGAGTGAAAGCCCTGGCGGAATGTGGCCGTAGGGAGCCTGCGAACCGGACAACGAGCGGACAGGCGCTCGGGTTACGGCTGACAGATTATGTGACTGAGTGACCGCGCATGCCTACCCTCCGCCGTGCTTTCCGGACGGGTTCCGCCGCGGTCGGCCGGTCGTGGTGACCTGAAGTGAACGGATCGGAGCGTTCGGTGTGGCATGCCGCGACCCGCGCTGATCGGTGAGGCGATCGACGAGGTGATCGCCCGGCGGCGGGTGGTGCGGCGATCGGGCGCCGCGCGCGGTGCCGGGGGAGAGACGGGGCCCCGGGGGGCGGACGGGGGCGGACGGGGCGCCGTGGGGGCCGCCCCGTCCGGCTACCGGGCGTCGTCCGGCAGGAGCCGGGCCAGGGTGCGGACGGCGCGGTACTGGAGCGTCTTGATGGCGCCCTCGTTCTTCCCCATCACGCGGGCCGTCTCGGCGACCGAGAGCCCCTGGAGGAAGCGCAGGGTGACGCACTCCTGCTGCTGGGGGTTGAGCTTGTGGACGGCGTCCAGCAGGGCGGAGTTCGCCAGCGACTCCAGGACCGACTCCTCGGGGCTGCGCTCGACCTCGTTCGCGTCG
Organism: Streptomyces chisholmiae; assembly: GCF_031845445.1. Taxonomy (NCBI): domain Bacteria; kingdom Bacillati; phylum Actinomycetota; class Actinomycetes; order Kitasatosporales; family Streptomycetaceae; genus Streptomyces; species Streptomyces chisholmiae. The sequence goes on from NZ_JAVREO010000026.1 coordinate 6,528, forward strand.
AGCATCTCGCCCGTGGTCACTTCGAGTCGGAAGCGACTCGACTTGAAGTGATCGGCGACCAGGTTCCGCGCGATGGTGACCAGCCAGGCGCCGAAGTCCCGGCCCTGCCAGGTGAAGGTGCCGATCCTGCGCAGCGCGCGCAGGAAGGTCTCGCTGGTGAGGTCCTCCGCCGTGGCCCGGCTGCTGACCCGGTAGTAGATGTACCGGTAGACGGTGTCCGAGTAGTGGTCGTAGAGGCTGCCGAACGCCTCGGACTCGCCGTTCTGCGCGCGCTCCACCAGATCCATCATCCGGCGGCTGTCGCTGTCCGCGGCGGGCCGGCGGGCGGTGGAGGCGCCGGCCGAGCCGGCGCGGGCGCGTCTGCCCACGGTGGTGGTGGTCGCCGGGCTTTCGGCCAGGGCGTAGGCGAACGCCCCGGCGGGGGTCGGTGTGGCGAAGGCAGGCGTGGCGTACGCGCGGGGGACGAGGTCGCGCAGCCGGTCGAGGACCGTCGTGCGCAGCGTAGCCAGGCCCGAGGCGATAACCCCGACGTGTGGGTACACGGGACTCCCAGAGGCAGAGCTTCCAAGACGAGCGGTGCTTGATCCGGTGCCGTCACCTGGCGGGAGACGGGTGGAGACCGGAACGCGTCTGAGGAGAATAACGCTTCGTGCAGGGGGTGCTACGCCCAGTTGCGTAAATCGCCGATTCGGTTTGAAGAGTTACGCGTTGTGCTCGCTGCGCCACGGCAACGCCAGGGTGAAATTGATCGCAGAGGGGCTTCTTCTGATCAAGGAATGATCGATTTTGATCAACGGGGTCTGGCCAGGCCCGTTGTGCCTGGCGGCGGGTGGGTCAGCCAAACCAACGACCCGACCTGGGGATGGTCACATCCCCACCCGAACCGCCCCGGTCAGCGGCGCCGGCGGTGCGCCGCGATCGCCGCCGCTGCGCCGCCCACCACGGCCCCCGCGCCCGCCGCGGCCGGGACCCCGATCCGCACCGCCTTGCGGCCGGTCCGGTAGTCCCGCAGCCGCCAGCCCATCTCCCGGGCGTGCGCGCGCAGTTGACTGTCCGGGTTGATCGCGTAGGGGTAGCCGACCAGGGAGAGCAGCGGGATGTCGTTGGCCGAGTCGCTGTACGCCGCGCAGCGGTCCAGGTCCAGGTCCTCCGCCTCGGCCAGGGCCCGGACGGCCACCGCCTTGGCCGGCCCGTGCAGCGGCTCGCCGACCAGCCGCCCGGTGTAGACGCCGCCGACCGACTCGGCGACCGTGCCCAGCGCGCCGGTCAGCCCCAGCCGGCGGGCGATGATGGTGGCCGTCTCCACCGGTGCCGCCGTCACCAGCCAGACCCGCTGGCCGGCGTCCAGGTGCGCCTGGGCGAGCGCCCGGGTGCCCGGCCAGATCCGGCCGGCCATGTACTCGTCGTAGATCTCCTCGCCGATCGCCACCAGGTCGGCGACCCGGTGTCCCTGGACGATGGAGAGGGCGCTGTCCCTGGCGTCCGCCATGTGCCCGGCGTGCTCGGCGCCGGCCAGCCGGAAGTACGCCTGCTGCCAGGCGAACCGCAGCAGCTCGCGCTTGGTGAAGAACTTCCGCTTGTACAGACCGCGCCCGAGGTGGAAGATCGCCGCGCCCTGCATCACCGTGTTGTCCAGGTCGAAGAACGCGGCGGCCTTCGGGTCGCCCGGCGCGGGGAAGGGCTCCTCCTCGCGCGGGGCGTCCGGCGCCTCCGGCGCGGCGGACGCCGGGGCGCGCGCGGCCTGGCGCGCGGCCTCGGCCGCCGCCTCCCCGGCCACCACACTGCGCTCGGTGGCCGGTCGGCGGCGCGCGCCGAACCAGCGCCGGGGGCGGTTCGCCCGAGACGAGGGCAGGTCGGTACGGGGACGCCTGGCCATGGTTCGAGCATAACCACCCGGGGAAGTCCCGATGATGGCGCCGGAACGGCGCCCGGATGGCCGCCGGGCGGCAGAATGGGCGGCATGAACCCGCTGCGCCGCGCCTCCCGGAAGAAGCCCCCCACCGAACGCCTGGTGACGCTCGTCGGGCGGCCCGGCTGCCATCTCTGCGCGGATGCCCGGGCGGTGGTCAGCGCGGTCTGTGGGGAGGTCGGGGCCCGGTGGGAGGAGAAGGACATCGAGCAGGACGCGGAGCTGTACCGCAGGTACTGGGAGCAGATCCCGGTGGTGTTGGTGGACGGCGAGCAGCACGACTTCTGGCGGGTGGACGAGCGGCGGCTGCGGCGCGCTTTGGGGGCTTGACCCGATTTGGATTAGCATTCGGGGTCGATTTTTCCCTTCGGGTGCGCATAGGTGAGGAGTGTGACCGGGTGTCCGCGTTGGTCCATGTGGCACCGGTCACTTTGCCCGGACAAAGCGGACACAATCTTTGTGCACGCGTTCACAAAGGCATAGCCTGGGCACGGTTGAGCGGTTGCTGCGGATACCCCGCAGGGAGCCGCCTTCCGGATGGCCCGACCGGCAGGAGCACCGTGGCAACTGGCCGAAATCACCGACCGGCGACCCGAAGCCGAGGAATCCCCGAGGCGACCGTCGCCCGGCTTCCGCTGTATCTGCGAGCGCTGACGGCGCTCTCCGAGCGCTCGGTGCCCACGGTCTCCTCGGAGGAGCTGGCGAGCGCCGCCGGCGTCAACTCGGCCAAGCTCCGTAAGGACTTCTCCTACCTGGGCAGTTACGGCACCAGGGGAGTCGGCTACGACGTCGAGTACCTCGTCTACCAGATCTCCAGGGAGCTGGGGCTGACCCAGGACTGGCCCGTGGTGATCGTCGGGATCGGCAACCTCGGGGCCGCGCTCGCCAACTACGGCGGCTTCGCCTCCCGCGGCTTCCGGGTGGCCGCGCTGATCGACGCCGACCCGGCGCTCGCCGGCCGGCAGGTCGCCGGCATCGGGGTGCGCCACGTCGACGAGCTGGAGTCGATCATCGAGACCAACGGCGTCTCCATCGGCGTGATCACCACCCCGGGCGGCGCCGCCCAGCAGGTGTGCGACCGCCTGGTCGCGGCCGGCGTCACCTCGATCCTCAACTTCGCGCCGACCGTGCTCACCGTTCCCGACGGGGTGGACGTGCGGAAGGTCGACCTCTCCATCGAGCTGCAGATCCTCGCCTTCCACGAGCAGCGCAAGGCCGCCGAGTCGCTCACCCAGGACGTGCCGGAGCCGCTGGCCCCCGGGGCCGCGGCGCCGGCTCCCGGGCGGGACCAGGGCCCGGACGGCGACATCCCGGCGGTGATGCCGGCATGACGCTGTTGGTCGTCGGACTCAGCCACCGCAGCGCCCCGGTCAGCCTCCTGGAGCGGGCCGCGCTGCCCCCGGACGTCGCCGGGAAGCTGCTGCGTGACCTGGTGGACGGCACCGCCCTCGCCGGCGCGCTGCTCGCCACCTGCAACCGGATCGAGATCTACGCCGAGGTGGACCGCTACCACCCGGGCGTGGACGGGCTGACCGCGCTGCTGGCGCGGCACAGCGGGGTGGCCGAGGAGGAGCTCCAGCCCTACCTCTACGCGCACTACGAGGACCAGGCGGTCCGCCACCTGATGGAGGTCGCCTGCGGCCTGGACTCCATGGTGGTCGGCGAGGGCCAGATCCTCGGCCAGATCAAGGGCGCGCTGGCGCTGGCGCAGGACGAGCACACCGCGGGCCGGCTGCTGAACGAGCTGTTCCAGCAGGCGCTCCGGGTGGGCAAGCGGGCACACAGCGAGACCGGCATCGACCACGCCGGCCAGTCGCTGGTCACCTTCGGGCTCCAGCAGCTGGCGGCCGGCGCCGAGGTGGCGGACTGGGCGGCCGGCCGGCGGGCGCTGGTGATCGGCGCCGGGTCGATGTCCTCGTTGGCCGCGGCGACGCTGGCCCGCGCCGGTGTGGCCGAACTGGTGATCGCCAACCGGACTCTGGAGCGCGCCGAGCGGCTCGCCGCCGGGCTGGCCGCCGACGGCGTGAAGGCCCGCGCGGTGCCGATCAACGCGATCTCGGTCGCCGCCGAGCTGGCCGTCGCCGACCTGGTCGTCTCCTGCACCGGCGCCCGTGGGCTGGTGCTCAGCGCGCCGACCGTGGCGCACGCCCTGCGCGAGCGTGAGCGCCCCCTGGACCTGCTCGACCTGGCCATGCCGCGGGACATCGACGCGGCGACGCACCAGCTGGACGCGGCGCGCCTGGTGGACATCGAGTCGCTCGCCGCCGCCTCCGCCGACGCCCCGATGGCGGCGGACGTGGACGCGGTGCGCGCCATCGTGGCCGAGGAGGTGGCGGCCTTCTCCGCCGCCCGCCGGGCCGCGTACATCACCCCGACCGTGGTCGCCCTGCGCGAGATGGCCTCCGACGTGGTGGCCGCCGAGCTGACCAGGCTGCACGGTCGGCTCCCCGACCTGGACGACAAACAGCGGGCCGAGATCACCAGGACGGTGCGCCGGGTGGTGGACAAGCTGTTGCACGCGCCGACGGTGCGGGTCAAGGAACTGGCCGGCGAGCCGGGCGGCGACCACTACGCGACGGCGCTGCGCCAGCTGTTCGACCTCGACCCGCGAGCGGCGGTCGCCGTTCGCAACCCGGAACAGGAGCGGTCATGAAAGCCCTGCGGCTCGGCACCCGCCGGAGCCAGCTGGCGACGGCGCAGTCCCGTGGCGTCGCCGACGAGGTGACCCGGCTGACCGGGCAGCCCGTCGAGCTGGTGGAGATCACCACCTACGGGGACGTCTCCCGCGAGAGCCTGGTGAGCATCGGCGGCACCGGCGTCTTCGTCTCGGCGCTGCGCGACGCGCTGCTGGCCGGGGAGATCGACTTCGCCGTGCACTCCCTCAAGGACCTGCCCACCGCGCAGCCGCCCGAGCTGGCCCTGGCGGCGCTGCCGCCGCGGGCCGACCCCAGGGACGCCCTGGTGGCCCGCGACGGGCTCGGCTTCGAGGAGCTGGTGATGGCCGGCGGCGCGGCCGGGCCGGCCCGGATCGGCACCGGCTCGCCCCGCCGGATGGCGCAGCTCAACGCCTGGGCCAGGGGCCTGGGGCGGGAGATCGACACGGTGTCGATCCGCGGCAACGTCGACACCAGGATCGGGTACGTCCGCGCCGGTGAGCTGGACGCCGTCGTGCTCGCCGCCGCCGGCCTGGGCCGGCTCGGCCGGACCGGGGAGATCACCGACCTCCTCGCGCCCGACGCGGTCCTGCCGGCTCCCGGCCAGGGCGCGCTGGCGGTGGAGTGCACCGCGGCCCGCCCGGAGCTGGTCGCCCAACTCGCGCGGCTCGACGATCCCCACACCCGGATCGCCGTGACCGCCGAGCGAACCCTGCTCGCCGCCTTGGAGGCCGGATGCAGCGCCCCCGTCGGGGCCTTCGCCGACCTGTTGGCCGACGGGCAGACCGTTACCGAACTGCGCCTGCGCGGCGTCGTCGGCACCCCCGACGGCGCGCAGCTGGTGCAGTTGTCCACCACCGGTCCCCTACCGGCTTCCGTCGAGGAGGCGGCGGCCGTCGGCCGCCAGCTCGCCGACGAGATGCTGGCCAAGGGCGCGGCCGGTCTGATGGGGGAGCGAGCACTTTGAACCCCACCACCGCGCGCCTCGCGCGCGCCGAGCCGACCACGGGCGCCCTGGGACACGTCACCTTCCTCGGTGCGGGACCCGGGGACCCGGGCCTGTTGACCCTGCGCGCCGTCGACGCACTGGCGCAGGCGGATGTGCTGGTCGCCGACCCGGCCGCCTACGAGGTGGTGCGCGACCACGTCCGGCCGGGCACCGACACCCCGTTGCAGCGCGCGGCCGACGGTGAGCCGTCGACCGCCGCGGGTGACGATGCCGCTGATCTTGTCATGCGGGCCGCGACCGCCGGCAAGCGGGTCGTGCGTGCCGTGGTCGGTGACCCGGGGATGGACACCGACTCGGCCGACGACATGCTGGCGCTGGCCGACGCCGGGATCACCTTCGAGGTGGTGCCGGGGGTGGCCCGCGCGGTCGGCGTGGCCGCCTACGCCGGGGTGCCGCTGCGCGACCCGGAGGGCGGCGACGTGCGGTTCGTTGACGCGCGTACCGCGGACGAGCGCTGTTGGAACGAGGTCGGCGGCAGCGACGCCACCGTGGTGGTCAGCTGCGTGCTGGAGTCGGTCGCGGCCCTGGCGGCCCGGCTGGTCTCCGTCGGCCGCAAGCCGGACACCCCGCTGACCGTCACCGTGGCCGGCACCACCACCAGGCAGCGCACCTGGACGGCGACGCTGGGCACCGTGGAGCGGACCCTGAAGTCCGCCAAGGTGCTGCCGTCGGCGGGCGCCGAGCGCCCGGTCATAGCCGTGGTCGGCGAGCGGGGCATGTCCGCCCGCCGGGACCGGCTGGCCTGGTTCGAGTCCAAGCCGCTCTTCGGCTGGAACGTGCTGGTGCCGCGGACCAAGGAGCAGGCGGCCTCGCTCTCCGAGCAGCTGCGGTCCTACGGCGCGGTGCCCAGCGAGGTGCCGACGATCGCCGTGGAGCCGCCGCGCACCCCGCAGCAGATGGACCGGGCGGTCAAGGGCCTGGTCACCGGGCGGTACGAGTGGATCGCCTTCACCTCGGTCAACGCGGTCCGGGCGATCCGGGAGAAGTTCGAGGAGTACGGCCTGGACGCCCGGGCGTTCGCCGGGATAAAGGTCGCCGCGGTTGGCGAGCAGACGGCCAGGGCGCTGGTCGAGTTCGGGGTCCGGCCCGACCTGGTGCCCAGCGGCGAGCAGTCGGCCGCCGGGCTGCTGGAGGACTGGCCGCCCTACGACCCGGTCTTCGACCCGATCGACCGGGTCTTCCTGCCGCGCGCCGACATCGCCACCGAGACGCTGGTGGCCGGCCTGGTCGAGATGGGCTGGGAGGTGGACGACGTGACCGCCTACCGCACGGTGCGGGCGTCGCCGCCGCCGGCGGAGACCCGGGAGGCGATCAAGGGCGGCGGGTTCGACGCGGTGCTCTTCACCTCGTCCTCCACGGTGCGCAACCTGGTCGGCATCGCGGGCAAGCCGCACAACGTGACGGTGATCGCCTGCATCGGCCCGGCGACGGCGCGGACCGCGCAGGAGCACGGGCTGCGGGTCGACGTGCAGGCGGCGGAGCCCTCGGTGCACCAGCTGGCCGAGGCGCTGGCCGAGTTCGGCGCGGAGCGGCGGGACGCCGCGCTGCGCGCGGGCGAGGTGCTCAAGCGGCCGAGCGAGAAGCGCCCGCAGCGGCGCCGCGCGCGGACCTCGTAGGTCGCGCGGGGCGCCGGCCAGCGGGACCGGGTGGCGGCGCGGCCGCCCCGCCCGGGTGTGGGTGCGGTGCGGCCCGGCCGCCGCTGCTTGGATGGGGTGCGCGCCGGTAGCCGGCGCGCCGGGCGGGCGGCAGGCAGGCCGGCCGGCGCACGTTCGTGGCGGACGCCGGGCCGGGACGGAAGCAGGTCGTGGCGGAAACCAGGTCATGGCGAGAGCCAGGGAGTGTGGAGCGGTGGTCGCGTTGAGTGGAGCGGGTGCGGAGTCCTCGGCGGAGTCGGGCGGCTTCCCGGATGTCAGGCCGCGGCGGCTGCGCACCACCCCGGCGATGCGCCGGATGGTGGCCGAACACCGGCTGCACCCGGCCGACCTGATCCTGCCGGCCTTCGTGCGGGAGGGCGCGGACCGGCCGGTCCCGGTCTCCTCGATGCCCGGCGTGGTGCAGCACTCACTGGACTCGCTGCGGGCCGCCGCGGTGGACGCGGCCGAGGCCGGGGTCAGCGGCCTGATGCTCTTCGGCGTGCCGGACGAGGCGAAGAAGGACGCGGTCGGCACGCCGGGCACCGACCCGGACGGCATCCTCCAGGTCGCGTTGCGCGCGGTGCGCGCCGAGGTCGGCGACGCGCTGGTGCTGATGGCCGACACCTGCCTGGACGAGGTGACCGACCACGGGCACTGCGGCGTGCTGGACGCCGACGGCCGGGTGGACAACGACGCGACGCTGGTCAGGTACGCCGAGATGGCCGTCGTCCAGGCCGAGGCCGGCGCCCACATGCTGGGCCCCAGCGGCATGATGGACGGTCAGATCAGGGCCATCCGACGGGCGTTGGACGCGGCGGGGCACCAGGACGTGGGGCTGTTGGCCTACACCGCCAAGTACACCTCGGCGTTCTACGGGCCGTTCCGCGAGGCGGTCAACTCCTCGCTCCGCGGCGACCGCAGGACCTACCAGCAGGACCCGCCCAACGCCCGGGAGGCGCTGCGGGAGTTGGCGCTCGACCTGGCCGAGGGGGCGGACCTGGTGATGGTCAAGCCCGGGCTGCCCTACCTGGACGTGCTCCGGCAGATCGCCGACCGGGTCACGGTGCCGGTGGCGGCCTACCAGATCTCCGGCGAGTACGCGATGGTCGAGGCGGCGGCGGAACGCGGCTGGCTGGACCGGGAGCGGGCGATCGAGGAGACGCTGATGGCCTTCAAGCGGGCTGGCGCCGACCTGACGTTGACCTACTGGGCCACCGAGTTCGCCCGCTGGCTGCGCGCCCACTCCTGAACCGGCCCCGCTCCTTGGACGGGCCTGCTCCAGAACCCTTGGACAGGACCGCTCCAGAAGCATCCCGCTCCGGAACGGGCCCGCTTCTGGGCCTGCCGACTGCCGGTATCGGCCCATCTCCGGGCCCGGCCCATCTCCGGGCCCGGCCCATGGCCGGGCTTGGCCGTGGCCGGCCGTGCCCCGTGGCTGGGCTGCCCAGCCCCCGGCTCCCGCACCGGGTCCCGTACCGAACCGGCCTCGCCGGTAGCCGGTAGCCGGCCCGGTCCTGAGCGGCTCCGTCGGGACGGCCGCCGCCGGTCGGGCGGGGGCGCGGGGGATGATGGCGGGGAGTCCGTGCCAGTCTGCCCCGGGAGGCTTCTGTGGCTTCTGTGTCGTTCACCCCGCTCGCCGTCGTCACCGGTGCCAGTAGCGGGATCGGTGCCGCCACCGCGCGGCGGCTGGCCGCCGAGGGGTACGAGGTGGTGTTGACCGCGCGGCGGCGGGACCGGATCGAGGCGTTGGCCGAGGAACTGAGGGGCGCCGGACTGCGTGCCCAGGCCCGGCCGTTGGACGTCACCGACCGGGAGGCGGTCGACGCCTTCGCCGCCTCCCTGGCGCGCTGCGACGTGCTGGTGAACAACGCGGGGGGCGCCATCGGACTGGAGCCGGTGGCCGAGGCGGACCCGGCCGACTGGCGCGCCATGTACGAGGTCAACGTGCTGGGCGTGCTCCATCTCACCCAGGCGCTGTTGCCGGCGTTGACCGCCTCGGGCGCCGGGACGGTGCTGGTGGTGACCTCCACCGCCGGGCACGGCACCTACGAGGGCGGGGGCGGTTACGCGGCGGCCAAGCACGGGGCCCGGGTGCTGGCCCAGACGCTGCGGTTGGAGATCGTCGACCGACCGGTGCGGGTGATCGAGATCGCCCCGGGGATGGTGCACACCGAGGAGTTCTCGCTCACCAGGTTCCGCGGCGACCGGGAACGGGCGGCGGCCGTTTACGCGGGGGTGGCGGAGCCGCTGACCGCTGAGGATGTCGCGGACACCATCGGCTGGGCGGTCACCAGGCCGCCGCACGTCAACGTCGACCTGCTGGTGCTGCGGCCCCGGGCCCAGGCGTCCAACAGCAAGGTGCACCGCGGGCCCACGGCGGGCGGGACGCCGGAGTCGTGAACGGGTCGGGGGCGTCGCCAGGGGAGTCGGCCGCGGCGGGCGGCGCGGCGGCTGGGCGACTGCGGCCGGGCACGGCCGAAGAGGCGGGGCTCGACCCGGGGGCGCTCGCCGCACTGGTGCCGTCCGTCGCCGCGTTCCTGGCCGGCCCCGAGCCGGCCTTCGCCGGGTTCGTGGTGCTCGCGGCGCGGCACGGGGTCGTCGCCGTGCACGCGGCCGGCGGGGACGCGGTGCGGTACGCGGAGCGCGGCGGCCAGGTGGTGGAGCTGCCGGCGGCGGAGCGGGTGCCGATGACGCCGGACACCGTCTTCGACGTGGCCTCGCTCTCCAAGCTGTTCACCACGCTGGTGGTGGTCCGCCTGGCGGAGCGTGGGGTGTTGGCGCTGGACGCGTCGATCTCCCGCTGGCTGCCGGGGTTCCCGGCGCTGTCGGTGCGGTCGTTGCTGACCCACACCGGCGGCTGGCCGGCGGAGATCGCCCTGGGCCGCTATCCGGACCGGGCGGCGCGGCTTGCGGCGGTGGGCGCCCAGCCGCCGGAGTACCCGCCGGGCAGCGGCTACCGCTACTCGGATCTGGGGCCGATCGCGCTGGGCGCGCTGGTGGAACGGGCCGCCGGGGCCCCGTTGGACGCGTTGGTGGCCGAGCTGGTCACCGGACCACTGGGCATGGCCGACACCGGCTACCTGCCGTCGGCCGCGCTGCGGGAGCGGTGCGCGGCCACCGAGTACCAGCCGTGGACCGGGCGCGGCATGCTGCGCGGGCTGGTGCACGACGAGAACGCGCACTACCTGGGCGGCGTCGCCGGCCACGCCGGGGTGTTCTCGACGGCCGGCGACCTCGCGGTGCTGGGGCAGACCCTGCTGAACGGCGGGGCCTACGACGGGCGCCGCCTGCTGGGCGAGGGCTGGGTGGCCGAGATGCTGCGGCACCAGCACCCGGAGTTGGGGGCGGCGGCCGCGCGGGGGCTGGGCTGGCAGCTCGACCAGCCCGCGATCATGGGGGAGTTGGCCTCTCCCACGGCCTTCGGGCACGGGGGGTACACCGGCACCAGCCTGGTCGCCGACCCGGCCACCGGGGCCCTGCTGGTGCTGCTGACCAACCGGGTGCACCCGAGCCGCGACCGGGGCACCGACGGCGCTTACCGTCGGGCCGCGGCCGCGGCGTTGGCCCGGGCGGTGCGCGCCGGTCGGTGACCGGCCACGCCGCCCGGGCCCCGGCCGGTCGACGACCGGCCGGGGGTGGTGGGTCAGCCCACCTGGAGCAGGTCGCCGGTGGTGTCGGCACCCGGGTTGCTCACCGCGTCCGGCAGGGCCGCCGAGGTGAGGCCGGCGAGCACGTCGTCCGGCGTGGCGGACGGGTTGTCCGCCAGGTAGAGCGCGGCGGCACCCGCCACGTGCGGGGCCGCCATCGAGGTCCCGGAGATGGTGTTCTCGGCGCTGTCACCGGTGTTCCAGGCGGAGGTGATGTCCTCGCCCGGGCCGTAGATGTCCACGACCGAACCGATGTTGGTGAAGAACGCCGAGCTGTCGTCCGAGCTGCTGGCGGCGACGGTGATCGCCTCGGGGACCCGGGCCGGCGAGGAGAGCGAGGCGTCGGCGCCGTAGTCGTTGCCGGCGGCTATCGCGTAGGTGATGCCGGCGGCTATGGACTCGCTGACCGCGGCGTCCAACACCTGGTCGACGCCGCCGCCCAGGCTCATGTTGGCGACCGAGGGGCCGGTGGCGTTCTCGGTGACCCACTCGATGCCGTCCACCACGGACTGGGTGGTGCCGGAGCCGGAGTCGTCCAGGACCTTGACCGAGACCACCGTGGCGTTCTTGGCGACGCCGTACTCGCTGCCGGCGACCGTGCCGGCGACATGCGTGCCGTGGCCCTGGCCGTCGCTGCCGTCGCCGCCGAAGGAGTCGAAGCCGAACTCGGCGCGACCGCCGAAGTCCTCGTGGCTGTAGTGGATACCGGTGTCGAGGACGTAGACCGTCACACCCTCGCCGCCGTGGTCGGGGTAGGTGTAGGAGTCGTCCAGCGGCAGCTCGGACTGGTCCAGCCGGTCCAGGCCCCAGGAAGGCACCGGGGACTGGGTCCCGCTGACGGTGAACTCCTGGTTCTGCACGACCTCGGCCACCGCCGGGTCGGCGGCCAGGGCCACGGCCTCGGCCTCGGTGGCGGTGATCGCCAGGCCGTTGAGGACCGTGTCGTAGGTGCTGGTGATCTCCGCGTCGTAACGCTCGGCCAGCGCGTCGGCGCTGGCGGACTCGGCGCTGAAGGCACTCTCCTTCAGCACCACCAGGTAGCTGTCGTCGACGGTGCCCGGCGCGTTGGCGTTGGAGATCACGCTGCGGGCGTCGATCTGCGTCTCGCTCGCCGTGGCCGCTGTGGGGAGCAGCACGCCGGCGCCGAGGCCGAGCGCTGCCATGGTGGCCACCGTGGTGCGGGTGATACGCGTCCCTGCCATAGAGGGGTCCTCCTCAGAGGTGAAGCGCGAACATGTGTGGGGGAGATGCTCTGAGTAACGGGCGTGAGCATGACATCTTTGCGCTCATCACCTGTCTCACGAAACCCTCGCCGAATCAGGGGACTTGGGCAAGGGCCCGTGGACGGAAGATGCGTGTTTGTCATGTAAAGATAAAACGCGGAGCGGGTGGTTCGGCCGGAAATGACCGCCTCCGCGCGGCCCGGCCACCCGGCCGCCCAGAGGCGGCGCCCGCCCCGCCGCGCGGCGCGGCGGGATACGCGGTACGGGGCCAGGCGGCCGGAATGGGACAATGACGTGGTCACCAGTTGCCAGAAGGAGAAGTGCCAGCCGTGGCCCAGACCGCAATGGAGACCGACTGGGTCTCCCGACTCGCCGACGAGGTCATCGCCGAGGCGGAGCGTCGCGCTCCGGGCAAACCCGTTGTCTGCGCCTCGGGCCTGAGCCCCTCGGGCCCGATCCACCTGGGCAACCTCCGCGAGGTGATGGTGCCGCACCTGGTGGCCGACGAGATCAAGCGGCGCGGCGTGCCCTGCGAGCACCTCGTCTCCTGGGACGACTACGACCGCTTCCGCAAGGTGCCCGCCGGCGTGCCCGGGGTGGACGAGAGCTGGCAGGAACACATCGGCCGGCCGCTGACCTCGGTGCCGGCCCCGGCCGGCAGCCCGTACGCGAACTGGGCCGAGCACTTCAAGGCGCCGCTGAAGGCGGCCCTGGACGCGCTGGGCATCGAGGTCCGCGGGATCAGCCAGACCGAGCAGTACACGGCCGGCACCTACCGGGAGCAGATCCTCTTCGCCATGCGGGAACGGCGGCGGATCGACGCGGTGTTGGAGCGCTACCGGACCAAGGGCAAGAACGCCCAGGACGCCGCCGCGGCGGCCAGCGAGGACGCCGCGGAGCTGGCGGCCGTCGAGGGCTCGGGCGCCGCGACCGAGGACGACGGCGGATCCGGGAGCAGCGGCTACTACCCCTACAAGCCCTACTGCGGGGTCTGCGGCCGGGACACCACCACCGTCACCGACTACGACGACGAGACCACCGAGCTGCGCTACCTCTGTGCCTGCGGTCACCAGGAGAGCGTCAAGCTCTCCGAGTTCAACCGGGGGAAGCTGGTCTGGAAGGTCGACTGGCCGATGCGCTGGGCCTACGAGGGAGTGATCTTCGAGCCCTCGGGCGTCGACCACCACTCGCCGGGCTCCTCCTGGGTGGTCGGCGGGCAGCTGGTCTCCGAGATCTTCGGCGGCAAGCAGCCGATCGGCCCCATGTACGCCTTCGTCGGCATCAGCGGCATGGCCAAGATGTCCAGCTCCAAGGGCGGGGTGCCGATCCCGGCGGACGCGCTGGAGATCATGGAGGCCCCGCTGCTGCGCTGGCTCTACGCCAGGCGCCGGCCGAACCAGGCGTTCAAGGTCGCCTTCGACGGGGAGATCCAGCGCACCTACGACGAGTTCGACGCGCTGACCCGACGGGTGGCCGCCGGCACGGCCCAGCCGGCCGATCTCGCGGCGTACCACCGCGCCGTGCGCACGGCCACCCGTGAACTGCCCGCCACCGAGCGCCCGCTGCCCTACCGGATGCTGGCCTCCGTGCTGGACATCACCACCGGGGACGAGGAGCAGGCGCTCCGCATCCTGGCCGAGGTCGATCCGCAGAACCCGGTGCGGTCGCTGGACGAGGTGCGGCCCCGGCTGGACCGCGCGGCCCGCTGGGTCGAGACCCAGCTGCCGGCCGAGCAGCGCACCTGGGTGCGGACCGAGCCGGACACCGAGCTGCTGGCCGGTCTCGGCGAGGAGGCGCGCGCCTCGCTGGCGCTCCTGTTGGACGGGCTGGACGAGCACTGGTCCCTCGACGGGCTGACCACGCTGCTGTACGGGGTGCCCAAGATCCGCGCCGGCCTGCCGCCGGACGCCAAGCCGACGCCCGAACTCAAGGTGGCGCAACGGGAGTTCTTCGCGCTGCTCTACCGGCTGCTGATCGGCGGGGAGACCGGGCCCCGGCTGCCCACGCTGCTGCTGGCCGTCGGCGCCGAGCGCGTCCGCCGGCTGCTGGGCGGCTGACGCCGGGGCCGCCCGCGAGGCCGGCCCGAGCCTGATCGCGCCCCTCGACGGCCCGGCCGCCGAGGGGCGCGGCCATGCCATAGGACAGGGCCATGCCATACGGCGCAGCCATGCCATACGACGGCGCCCCGCCGCACGACGGGGCCGTGTCGGGCGGCAGGGCTGAGGGGGGCGGCCGGATGGGCCGGCCGGCGCGGACCCGGGGGCCGCGCCGGGCCGCGCGGCTGGTGCGGCGACAGCGGCCCGGCTGCCTCGGCCGGGGCGGCCGGCTCGGGTGAGGAGGCAGGCCAACGTCACCACCACGGCCAGGACCGGGGCGAGAAGCTGGGGACAGCGGGGCGGGGCGGTGGCTGAGGGCGACATGCGGCTTCCCTTCGGCGCCCCTCGACGGGGCGCACCGTGACTCCTTACGGACAGTCACCATTGTGGGGTGGCTCGCTACCCTCTGTCGTCACCCTTGCGGGTGGTCTCCCGGTGCCCCGAGTTGACGTCCGCCGGTTGACGTCCGCTGCGCCGGCCGCCGGTTGACGGGCCGTCCGGACCGGCCCGGCTCAGACCCCGGTGCCCATCTCCGCGCTGTACCGCTCCCTGAACCCCCGGGTGTACGACCGGAGATACTGCTCGCTCAGCAGGGTGCCGTCGTCGTCGGTGATGGCGAATCGTTCGTGCAGGAAGCGGGAGAGCTGCCGGGCGTTGGGGAAGCTGCCCTGCTCGTACACGTACTGCCGGTAGGCGTCGTAGAAGGCGTCGTTGGGCGGTGCCGCGTCCGGGAGTTGTGCCACGGGGGCCTCGGCCCGGGGGGAGGCGTCCCGCGCCGTCCCGGCCTCCTGGGTCGCCGTGCCGCCGTGGGCGCTGCCCAGAGCGCGCCGGCGTCCCGGCCCGACCGGGACCGTCACCGTGGCCTCCACCGGCTCCGGATGGCCGCCGGCCCCGACCGGCCCCGGGTAGCCGATGTCCGCGACCGGCCCGGCCGCCTCCGCCCTCGCCGCCGCCTCGACGGTCGGCCCGCCGCCCCCGCCGTTCGGCGCGAACTCCTCGGCCGCCGCGGCCGGTTCGGCGCCGTGCGCGGCGCCGCCAAGGCGCGGCCAGGCCGGCGGTTCGACGGCGTCCTCGACCACCTCGGCCGCGCCCGAGCCGTCCTCCGGATGCCGCACCGGCGGGCCGTCCGGCCCGTCGGCCGGCCGCCGTCGCCCCGCCGGCTCCTCCTCGGCGAGCGAGGGGCCGGTCGCCGCCGGTGCGGCCACCGCCTCCTGGCGCGGTTCCGGCCCGGCCGGTGAGCCGGCCGCCGGCTCGGACTCCTGGGGCAGCAGCGCGAAGCGCTGCTGCCCCACGGCCGGCCGGATCCGCGCGGCCCGCAGCCCGGTGTCCGCCGTCTCCCGCAACGGCACACCGTAGCGGGCGAGCTTGAGCGGCATCCTGGCCTCCACCGGCGCCCGCCGCCGCCAGGCCCGGCCGTACTCGGCCCGCAACTGCGCCTGGTAGACGAGCCGGTCCCGCTCCATCCCGATGACCTCCTGGTAGGAGCGCAGCTCCCACAGCTTCATCCGCCGCCACAGTCGGAAGGTCGGTATGGGGGAGAGGAACCAGCGCCACATCCGCACCCCCTCCATGTGCCGGTCGGCGGTGATGTCCGCGATCCGACCGATGGCGTGCCGCGCGGCTTCGACGGTGATCACGAAGAGCACCGGAATGATTGCGTGCATGCCGACGCCCAGCGGATCGCCCCAGGCCGCGGCGCCGTTGAAGGCGATGGTGGCCGCGGTGAGCAGCCAGGCGGACTGGCGCAGCAGCGGGAAGGGGATGCGCAGCCAGGTGAGCAGCAGGTCCAGGGCGAGCAGCACCACGATGCCGGCGTCCACCCCGATCGGGAAGAAGGGGGAGAAGGCGCCGAAGCCCTTGCGTTCCGCCAGGTCGCGCACGGCGGAGTAGGAGCCGACGAAGCCGATGGCGGCGATGACCACGGCTCCGGCCAGCACGATGCCGATCAGAACGCGATGGGCGCGGGTGAGCTTGATCGCGGCCACTGTGGTGCCTCCCCAGAGGTCGCTGACGGGTCCTGGTACCGGGCCAAGACTGGCACACCCGTTCGGCCAGCTGTCCGCCGACCGCGTCAACTCCCCGCTGCGACCGGCCGGTTACCGCTCCCGCCCCGCACGCCAACCCGCACACACCGACCGCCGACCCCTGGGCCCCGCACGCCAGCTTCCGCGCTCCGAGCGCCGGCGCCCGCCCTCCGAACGCGGCCCCGAGAACGCACGCGCCCCCGAGAGGCGGCCCCGGGCGCCACGAGCGCCTCCGCACGATCCCGTGGGGCCGTGCCGCTGCGCCCGCCACCCGGGCGCCGGGCGGCCCCCGTGGTCAGCGGGTCCCGCCCGGCACCGCCGCGTGGCGGTCAGTTGTCGCGCTCGACCTCGGCGCCCTCCGCGCCGTCCCCGCCCTCGCCGGCCCCGTCGGCCCCGTCGGTCTCCTCGGTCGCGTCGGGGTTCTCCTCGGCGTCGCCGCCGTCCTCCTCATCGGCGCTGGCGTCCAGCCGGGTCACGGCCTCCGCGGCGGTGCGGTCGGCCGCCTCCTTGACGTCGCCGGCCCCGGGCGGGTCGTCGCCCTCGAAGCCCGCGCCCGAGTAGTCCAAGGTCAGCACCACATTGCCGCTGCGAACGACCACGCGCTGCTGCTGGTAGTCGTGTTCCGCGTCCCCGGACTCACGGGTGACCTGGTAGGCGACGGAGACCGCCTCGTCGCCCGTCTCGGCCAGCTCCTCGGCGGCCGGCTCGCGGTTGGCCTCGTCGCCGGTGATCTCGTCGACCATCTGCTGGAGGTACGCGGTGGCCCGCTCGTCGCCGCTGCCCACCGCGAGGTCGGAGTCGAAGCGGCGCAGCGAGACGGTGAGCGAGCGGAACTGGTAGTCGTCCAGGCCGCTCCAGAGGCAGGCGCCGGACGTCGTGCTGTTGCTCGACTCCAGCTCCTCGCCCTCCGCCGGGTCGGCCTCCGGCACCACGTCGCCGATGGTGTCCTCGGTCACCAGGGAGCAGGCCCCCGGCAGCTCGGCGAACCTGACCGGCTCCGGGGTCGGGGCCTCGGCCTGGGGCTCGTTGTCCTCCTCGGGAGCCGGGTCGGAGGAGGAGCAGCCGGCGGCGAACAGCACCGGCACGGTGGCCAGGGCCAGCAGGCGGACGGCGCGTCGCGAGGCGTTACGGTCCATGGTTTTCTTCGCTTCCGTTACCAGTCACTCGTTGCTGTGGGGCCCGGTTGTTGCTCCGCCACGGTACGCCCGGGGCGGGGCGGGAGCCCGGAGGGGCGCGGCGGCGTCAGCCGTCCAGGCCCTCGGCGAGCTGCCGGGCCACCGTCTCCGCGCTCCGCTGCGCCTGGGCGCTGTCGGGCGCGGTGTCCGGCAGGGGTGTCGAGATGCTGTAGTGCACGGTGACGATAACGTTCGCGTTGCGGAAGGCGAGTGTCACGTCCCGGCGGCCTCCGGCGTCGTTGCTGGTCAAACGGTCATCGAGAAAAGCGACGTGACCAATGCCATCCAGCTGCCTGGTGTCGGTCGAGGTGCCGTCGCCCAGCGCGGGCGAGCTGTTGTCCGCGTCCGCGTCCGCGTCCGCGTCGGTGTCGGTGTCGGTGTCCGAGCCGTTCTCGGCGATGGTGACGCCGGCCTCGGCGGCCTGGGCCTCGAAGTCGATCTCGGCCTGGTCGTCGTCGCTGACCCGGGGCTCGTAGGAGATCACCCGCTGGAAGTCCACGGTGAGGCGGCGGGTGTCGGAGCCGCTGGCGTACCGCCAGTCGCAGCCGACGCGCCGGCCGGTGTCGTAGGTGGCCATCGGGTCGCCGGCGTAGACCTCCGGCTCGGCGTCGGGCAGCAGCTCGACCAGGGTCTCCTGGCGGACCGCGCCGCAGGGCTCGGGGAGGCCGGAGTAGCGGCCCTGTTGGGCCGCGGTGCGGGCGTCGCCCGCCGGGTCAGCGCCGCCGGTCTCCTCGGTGCCGCCGAGGCCCCCGGAGCAGGCGCCGACTATCAGCGCTATCGGCAGTACGGCACCCGCGACCTTCGCCCCGCCTCGCACCCTTGGCCTCCTCATCGGACTTCTCGCCGTCCGGCGAACGTTCGCAGAGGTCCATGTCTACCGCAGGCGACCGCCAAACGGGTAACCCTCAGCCCGACGGGCGGCGTCCGTCAGGTGCGGGCCGGCCCCCGCCGAAGCTCCCGGACCGGGAGGCCGCGAGGCGGGGGAGAGGGCCTCAGGGCCAGACCAGGCAGTAGGGCTGGTGGCCGGCCTCGTGCAGCCGTCGGGAGAAGTCCTGCCACTCGTTGAGCAGGCGGTAGACGCCGAACGCGTCGTTGGGGCCGCTGCGGTCGGGCACCGTGGACCAGATGAAGGCGGCGGCGCCCACCGTCTCGTCGCCGATCCCGCGCAGCGGGTCCACCACCGTGGTCGGCAACTTGACCACCGCGTAGTCGGGGTGGAGCACCACCAGCTCCAGGGGCGGGACGCGGTGCAGCGGTATCCCCTCGATGCCGGTGAGCACCATGGCGGCCATGGTCTCCGGCTTGATCCGGGTGAACATGCCCTGGCCCAGCTCGTCGCCGCCCAGCTCCTCGGGCCGCATGGAGAGCGGCACCCGGGCGGCGGTGGCGCCGTCGGGGGCGCCGAAGTACTTGTAGGTCACGGACATCCGGCTGCCCCGACCACGCAGGTCCGGCTCGCCGTTCTCCGACTTGCGGCGGTGCCGGCCCCGGCGGGAACGCGCGCGGGGTGAGGGCTCGGGCCCGAGATCCCCGGTCCCCTCGCCGATTTCGCCACCGCGTTGCATGTCACCACCTGACTACTCGCGACCCCGCCGCGCAAACCCGATCATCGTTCCAGACACCTCCCCCCTCAGGCGGCTGCGAAACGCCCTGACACCGAGCTGTGAGGGGCTGATGTCACCATGGACGGCGTGACCCGATCCATCGAAGCTCCAGTCTCGCAGACGCTCTACGACCGTGCGGCCAGTGTGACCCCCGGTGGCGTGAACTCTCCGGTGCGCGCGTTCGGTGCCGTGGGCGGTACGCCCCGGTTCATGGCATCTGGTACCGGCCCGTACCTGACCGACGTGGATGGGAGGGAGTATGTCGATCTGGTGTGCTCCTGGGGGCCGATGATCCTCGGCCATTCCCATCCCGAGGTGCTCGCCGCGGTGCGCGCCGCCGTCGAGCGGGGCACCTCGTTCGGCACGCCGACACCGGGCGAGGTGGAGCTGGCCGAGGAGATCGTGGCCCGGATCGGGCCGGTCGAGCGGGTGCGGCTGGTCTCCTCGGGCACCGAGGCGACCATGTCGGCGATCCGGCTGGCGCGCGGCTTCACCGGCCGGGCCAAGGTGATCAAGTTCGCCGGCTGCTACCACGGCCACGTGGACGCGCTGTTGGCCTCGGCCGGCTCGGGGGTCGCCACCTTCGGGCTGCCCGACACGCCCGGGGTGACCGGCGCCCAGGCCGGCGAGACGTTGGTGCTGCCGTACAACGACCTGGCCGCCGTCGCCGAGGCGTTCGAGGCGCACCCGGCCGAGATCGCCTGCGTGATCACCGAGGCGGTGCCGGGCAACATGGGCGTGGTGCCGCCCGGCCCCGGGTTCAACGCCGGGCTGCGGGAGCTGTGTCAGCGGCACGGCGCGCTGCTGATCTCGGACGAGGTGATGACCGGCTTCCGGATGAGTCGGCAGGGCTGGTACGGCGTGGAGGGCGTCGAGGCCGACCTGTTGACCTTCGGCAAGGTGATGGGCGGCGGCTTCCCGGCCGCGGCCTTCGGCGGACGGGCCGACGTGATGGACAAGTTGGCTCCCTCGGGCCCGGTCTACCAGGCCGGCACCCTCTCCGGGAACCCGGTGGCCACCGCGGCCGGCCTGGCCCAGCTGCGGCTGCTGGACGACGCCGCCTACGCCCGCCTCGACGCCACCTCGGCGCGGCTGCGGGAGCTGGCCGGCGAGGCGTTGACGGCGGCTGGCGTGCCGCACCGGGTGAGCGCGGCCGGCAACATGTTCTCGGTGTTCTTCACGGACGCCGAGGTGACCGACTTCGCCACCGCCAAGGCGCAGCGGGCTCACCAGTACACCGCCTTCTTCCACGCGATGCTGGAGCGCGGCGTCTACCTGCCGCCGTCCGCCTTCGAGGCGTGGTTCGTCTCCACCGCGCACGACGACCGGGCGCTGGAGCGGATCGCCGAGGCGCTGCCGGCGGCGGCGCGGGCGGCGGCAGCGGCCGAGGCGCCGGCGTGACGGACGGCGGCCCCGGGGAACGACGGGCGGAGCGAGCGGTGCGCGGGGCGCGCATATCGGCGGGGTCCAGGACAGCGAGACAGTGAGTGGAGCGATGAGCGGCAACGAGCGAACGACCGTCCATGTGATGCGGCACGGCGAGGTGGCGAACCCGGAGGGCGTGCTCTACGGGCGGTTGCCGGACTTCCACCTCTCCGACCTGGGCCGGCGGATGGCGGACCGGGTGGCCGAGACGCTGGCCGACCGGGACGTGGTGCACGTGGTGGCCTCGCCGTTGGAGCGGGCCCAGGAGACGGCGGAGCCGGTCGCCAAGGCGCGGGGTGTGGCGGTGGCCACCGACGCCCGGCTGATCGAGGCGGCCAACGTCTTCGAGGGCAAGACCTTCGGCATCGGGGACGGCGCGCTGCGCCGCCCGGCCAACTGGCGGCACCTGCGCAACCCGTTCCGGCCCTCCTGGGGCGAGCCGTACGTGGACCAGGCGGTGCGGATGAAGGGCGCGTTGGACGCGGCCAGGGACGCGGCGCTCGGCCACGAGGCGCTCTGCGTCAGCCACCAGCTGCCGATCTGGGTGCTGCGCAGCTGGGTCGAGCGGCGGCGGCTCTGGCACGACCCGCGCAACCGGCAGTGCACGCTGGCCTCGTTGACCAGCTTCACCTACGAGGGGGACCGGATCGTGTCCGTCGCCTACACCGAGCCGGCGCTCGACCTGGTGCCGCGGCATCTGCGGGCGGGGGCCAGGCCGGTCAAGGGCGCCAAGGGGTTCGGCGCCTGAGCGGAGCCGGTGCGCGGTCGGGCCGGGCCGGTCGGAGGGGTCGGCGGCCGGGACAAGGGGGGCGCGAAAGATCGTTCAGGGACGCATGGGAAACTTTTCACATGATCCAGATCCGGGTTGTCAAGAGCGCCGTGGGCCTGGCCGTGGCCAGCCTGCTGACGCTGACCGCGTGCTCCGGCAACGGCGCCGGAGCGTCCGGCGGTGACAGCAACATCGTGCAGGGCACGGGGCAGGTCACCGTCGTCGCGCCGGACGACCGGCAGCCGGTGCCGGTGCTCTCCGGGGAGACGGTGACCGGTGGGCAGCTGAGCCTGGCCGACTACGAGGGCCAGATCCTGGTGCTCAACGTGTGGGGCTCCTGGTGCGCGCCGTGCATCGCCGAGGCGGACAACCTGGTCGCGATCGCCGAGGAGACGGCCGACCAGGGCGTGCAGTTCGTCGGGATCAACACCAGGGACCTCTCCCCGGCACCGGCCGTGGCCTTCGAGGAGGAGCACGGGGTGCCCTACCCCAGCCTCTACGACCCCGACGGGCGGCTGCTGCTGGAGTTCCCCAAGGGGAGCCTCAACCCGCAGGCCATCCCGACCACGTTGATCGTGGACCGGGAGGGGCGGATCGCCGTCCGGCTGCTGAAGGCGCTCACCGAGGACGAGTTGCGGGACGCGCTCGCTCCGGTGATCGCGGAGGGCTGACCCACCCATGGGGTACAACGAGACGGTGCTGAGCGGGGCGCTGCTGCTGGCGCTCCCGGTCGCCCTCTTCGGGGGGCTGGTGTCGTTCTTCTCGCCGTGCGTCCTGCCGCTGGTGCCCGGCTACCTCTCCTATGTCACCGGGGTCGGCGGCGCCGACCTCGCCCAGGCGCGGCGCGGCCGGATGGTCGCCGGCGCCTCGCTCTTCGTCCTCGGCTTCACCGCGGTCTACGTCTCGGGCGGCGCGCTCTTCGGCGGCTTCGGCTCGACGCTGCTGGAGCACCGGGACGTGCTGAACAAGGTGTTCGGCGTCCTCACCATCCTGCTGGGGCTGTTCTTCGTCGGGGCGCTGCCCTGGCTGACCCCGCGCGAGTTCCGGCTGCACACCAGGCCCGCGATAGGGCTGGCCGGCGCGCCCATGCTGGGGATCATCTTCGGCGTCGGCTGGATGCCGTGCGTGGGGCCCACGCTGGCCGCCGTCAACCTGCTGGCGATCAACGAGGGCACCGCCGGGCGGGGCGCGATACTCGCCTTCGCCTACTGCGTGGGCCTGGGGCTGCCGTTCATCCTGGCGGCGATCGCGTTCCGGCGAATGCTGGGCGCGTTCGGGTGGGTGAAGCGCCACTACCGCTGGGTGATGCGGATCGGCGGCGCGATGCTGATGGTCACCGGGCTGCTGCTGGTCAGTGGCGCCTGGGACCGGATGGTGTACGAAATTCAGGTCTGGAGCGTCCAGTTCACCCCGGGAGTCTGAGCCATGACTGAGGAAGGCGCTTCCCGAACCGGCGCCGCGAGCGAGCCGCCGACGGAGCCAGCTCCGCCCGACGGCCCCGACGTTCCCGAGCAGCGGCGGGAGGAGGAGTCCGCGAGCGCGGGCCTGACCACGGCGCCGCTCGACGCGGACCAGCCGGCCGGCCCGGCCGGCACCGCCGTCCCCGGCTCGTTCGCGGGCACGCGCGCCCCCGGAGTGGGTGGCGCGCTCTCCTGGCTGGCGCGCGAGCTGCTCGGCTGGGCGCGCTGGTTCTGGCGGCAGCTGACGTCGATGCGGGTGGCGCTGCTGCTGCTCCTGCTGCTGGCGCTGGCCTCCATCCCTGGCTCCCTGATCCCGCAGCAGCGGGCCGACGCCGCGCTCGCCGACGACTTCCGCCGGCGCAACCCCGGGCTCTCCCAGCTCTACGACCGGCTCCAGCTGTTCGAGGTGTACTCGTCGGTCTGGTTCTCGGCGATCTACCTCCTGCTCTTCATCTCGCTGATCGGCTGCATCCTGCCGCGCACCTGGCAGTTCGTCGGCCAGCTGCGCGGGCGCCCGCCGCGCGCGCCGCGGCGGCTGGACCGGATGCCGGCCTACACCACCTGGCGCACCGCGACCCCGCCGGACGAGGTGCTGGCCGCCGCGCGGCGCCGGCTGCGGCGCCGCCGGTTCCGCACCGACCTGGCGGACACGCCCGGCCGGGAGGGGCAGGTGGCCGCCGAGAAGGGCTTCCTGCGGGAGGCCGGCAACCTCCTCTTCCACCTGGCGCTGCTGGTGATGCTGATCGCCTTCGCGGCCGGCCAGCTGTACCACTCCGAGGGCGGCAAGCTGGTGGTCGAGGGCACCGGCTTCACCAACGCGCTGCCGCAGTACGACGACTTCTCCGCCGGCCAGCTCTACGACGTGGACGAGCTGGAGCGGTTCGGCTTCACCCTGGACCGGTTCCACTACGAGTACAGCCGGGAAGGCATCGACATCGGCACGCCGACCGACTTCCGGGCCGACATCACCTACTGGACGGACGACGGCACCGAGCGGTCCGGCGAGATCGCCGTCAACCACCCGCTCCGGATCGGCGACGCCAAGGTCCGGCTGCTCGGCCACGGCTACGCCCCGGTGGTCACCGTGACCGACGCCGAGGGGAACACCGCCTACCAGGGCCCGGTGCCCTTCCTGCCGCAGGACAACGGCTTCACCTCGACCGGCGTGATCAAGGTGCCGAGCGCGGTCGGCCCGGACGGGGAGCGGGACCAGCTCGGCTTCCAGGGCTTCTTCAACCCCACCTACAACCTGGACGAGGTGCGCGGCCCGCACTCCACCTTCCCCGAGCCCGACCGCCCGATGCTCACCCTGAACGCCTTCCACGGCGACCTGGGCATCTCGGCCGGCCTGCCGCAGAACGTCTACCAGCTCGACACCGAGAACATGGAGCAGCTGACCGACGAGAGCGGCGACCTGTTCCGGTTCGACCTGATGCCCGGGCAGTCCATCGACCTGCCGGACGGCCGCGGCACCCTCACCTTCGAGCGGTTCGAGAACTGGGCCACCTTCCAGATCGCCAGCCGGGAGGGCAACAGCTGGGCGCTGATCGGCGCGCTGGCGGCGATCCTGGGCCTGGTCGGCTCGCTCTTCCTGCAACGCCGCCGGGTGTGGGTGCGGGCGCGGACCGACGCGGAGGGGCTGACCGTGGTCGAGATGGCCTCACTCGGCCGCACCGAGTCCCACCGGGTGCCGGAGGAGCTGGCCGAGCTGGCGGCCGCCCTGCAACCCGACGCCCCGATGGAGCCCGAGCCCACCGAGGGCGACGCCGCCACGGACGCCGGGGGCGACGGCGCCGGGGCCGACGCCGCCGGGGCTGAGGGTGCCGGGGCCGAGGGCGAGACCGCGGGCGGGGCTGACGTCGAGGCCGCCGCGGGGACCGCGGCCGACGCCCGCGGCGCGGCCGGTCCCGAGGGCGACGCCGCCACGGGCGCCGGGGCCGGGGACGCCACGGACCCCGAGACCGTCGCCGCCACGGACGCCGAATCCGCCGACCAGCAGACCGCAGACCCCGACCCGAAGCCGGAAGACCCCGCCTCGTCCGCCGAAGGAGCGCGCTGATGATGCTCGCCGCAGACCAGGGCCTCGCCGATACCAGCAACCTGCTGGTCTACACGGCGATGGCCGTCTACGCCCTGGCCTTCCTGGCCTATGTCGCCGAGTGGATCTTCGGCGGACGCAGCAAGGTGGCCCGTTCCTCGGCCTCGCTGACCGAGGACGCCGAGGGTGCCGCGACCGCCGGGGACGCCGGCGAGGCGGCGGCCGGCGCGGCCGCGCCGGCCGTGACGGTGCGGAAGAACGGCGCCACCAGCGTGCTGGACCGCCCCCGGGTGGTGACCCGCGCGGCCCAGCCGGGCCGGGCCGAGGTGCCGGACGGCCCGGGCGCCGCCGGCGGCGACGAGCGGGGCGACACCTACGGCCGGATCGCGGTCGCGCTGACCTCGCTGGCCTTCCTGATGCACCTCGGTGGCGTGGTGACCCGGGCGATCGCCGTCGAGCGGGGCCCCTGGGGCAACATGTACGAGTTCTCCACCGCCTTCTCGATGGTGGTGGTCGCGGCCTTCCTGATCCTGCTGGTGTGCCGGGTGAACGTGCGCTGGCTGGGGCTGGTCCTGGTCGGCACGGTCCTGCTCGACCTGGGGCTGGCCGTCACCGTGCTCTACACCGAGACCCAGCAGCTGGTGCCGGCGCTGGACTCGATCTGGATGTGGATCCACGTCCCGCTGGCCATCATCTGCGGCGGCCTGTTCTACCTGGGCGCGATCAGCAGCGTGCTCTTCCTGTTCCGGGACCGCTACGAGGCGAAGCTGGCCGCCGGGACGCAGGTCGGGAAGCTGTCCGCCTCCGTGCTGGGCCGGCTGCCCTCCTCGGTCTTCCTGGACCGGCTGTCCTACCGGATCAACGCGGCGGTCTTCCCGCTGTGGACGTTCACCATCGTGGCCGGCGCGATCTGGGCCGAGGTGGCCTGGGGCCGGTACTGGGACTGGGACCCGAAGGAGGTCTGGTCCTTCATCACCTGGGTCGCCTACGCCGGCTACCTGCACGCCAGGGCCACGGTCGGCTGGAAGGGGCGGAAGGCGGCCTACCTGGCCATCATCGGCTTCGTCTGCTTCCTGGTGAACTACTACGGAGTGAACATCTTCTTCAACAGCCTGCACTCGTACTCCGGGGTCTAGCCCCGGTCCCGGGGCCGGCCCGAGCGCCCGGGGACGTCGGAAACGGCGTCCCCGGGCGCTTTTCCACGCCCGCTTCGGAGCCTTTCCGGTGACCCCCGCCACACGCCGAAAAGGCGTACGCGGTCGTTTAGTAGCGGGCTGGGACGAAAGGCCGGGACTTTCGTCCCCTGCGGCCCGGGAATTCGGACCCTTCGGCCGTCGGCTTTCGGTCGGGACCGGCTCGTCCGCGGAAAGTCCAGGTCGGCGGGGCCTGGGCGGAAAGGGCCTCCGCGGGCGGGTGGGACGGCGCCGGTAAAGCGCGCGGCGACGCTTTCCCGAAGCGGTGGTAAGTGGCCGTTCGCGGCCCCTTTCGGCTACGAGGAGGCTTCGTACCTGGGGGTCTTGTCAGGGGTTCCGGGGCGGGTTATCAATGAAGTCGTTCGGCCGATTTGGCCGGATTGCCCCGATTCTTTGAGGTGGACCTCCATGCCGAAGATCACCACGCACCGCATCCGCGAGAACCTCCGTCTGCGCACCCGCGTCGCCACCGTCGCGGCGGCCGGCGTCACCGCGTCGGTCGTCCTCACGGGCGCGGCGGTGGCGGCCGATGGCAACCCCGCCGACGTGTACGCCGCCCACACCGTCTCCGACCTGGTCGGGACCGTCGGCGGCGAGCGCACCGGCGAGCCGGCCGGGGAGCCCGCCGGCGCGAGCACCGAGAAGACCACCGAGCGCGAGCCGGCCGCCGAGGCCGAGCCCACCGCCGAGGACTGGGTGGCGCCGATCGACGGCGACTACGAGCTGTCCGCCACCTACGGCAACAGCGGTGACCGCTGGACCGCCAAGCACAGCGGTCAGGACTTCGCCGTCCCGACCGGCACCGAGGTGCAGAGCGTGCACGGCGGCACCGTGGTCAAGGCCGGCGGCAACGGCGCCGGTGACGGCCCCGCCTACGGCAACGCCGTGGTGATCGAGCACGACGACGGCACCTTCACCCAGTACGCGCACCTCTCCGAGGTGGACGTGGCCGCGGGTGACCGGGTGGAGACCGGCGAGCGGATCGCGCTGTCCGGTAACACCGGCAACAGCAGCGGCCCCCACCTGCACTTCGAGGTCCGCACCAGCGCCGAGTACGGCACCGCCATCGACCCGATGGAGTTCCTGCGGGCCGAGAACGCCAAGGTGTGACGCGGGGGTCGCCCCCCGCACCGGATGACCCGTGACGACGGCCCGGGCGCGCAAGCCGCGCCCGGGCCGTCGTCGGCTGGGCGGGCGGTGGCCGGGCCGGGGCGGCTTGCCAGGGATTACGTAATTACGTAATCTCCGGGTCATGGATGTGGCGGAACTGGCGGAACGGGTGGCCGCGCTGGAGGCCCGGCTCGCGGCGCTGGAAGCCCGGGAGGCGCCCGCGCCCGCGGCTGGGGCGACGGAGGCCCCGGAGCCCACGGAGCGGGCGCATGGCGGCGACTTCTGGGCCCTGGAGGGCCTCAAGAGCCGGCTGCGGGACACCGCCCCGGACGGCGGCGTGCTCTTCACCGGCGCGGTCCGGCTGCCCACCGACGAGCGGTACGAGTGGCAGTACGGCCAGGCCCTGGAAGCGCTGCTGGACGCCGACTGGGCGCTGACCGCCGAGTCCCTCGCCGCGCTCGGGCACCCGGTGCGGCTGCGGTTGCTCCGCGCGGTGCTCGCCGGCCGCCGCACCGCCGGCGAGCTGGCCGAGCTGCCCGAGACCGGCACCACCGGCCAGATCTACCACCACCTGCGGCAGCTCGCCGCGGCCGGCTGGCTGACCAGCGCGGGCCGTGGCCAGTGGCAGGTGCCCCCGGTGCGGGTCGTGCCGCTGCTGGTGGCCGTCACCGCCGCCCGCCCCTGACCCCCCGGGCCCCGCGGCCGCCCCGCCGGGCGGCGAACGGCTCACCCGCGACGGAGGAGACGAGAGCCCCGTGCCACAGACCGAGCACCGGCCCACCGCCCGGCCCACCGCCGGCCCCCGGGCGGCCGGGCCGCCACCGCGCCGGCTGCGCCGGACGCTGGTCCGGCTGGGCCGGGCCTGCTGGCTGGTCTTCCTCGCCTACCTGCTGATCGACCTGGCGACCGGCCGGCTGCCCTGGCTCGGCGGCTGGCTGCCGATCGGCGCCGCGCTGGCCAGCCAGCTCGCCGCCGCCCTGGTCGGCCGCCGGGACGAGCGGCCGGACGCCGCGCCCCGGACCGTGCGGCCCCCGGTGACCGGCACCTGGTCCGCGCTGAACAGCCCGGCGGACCGGGTGCCGAGCCACGGCACCCGCGCCTACGGCCAGAGCCACGCCATCGACGTGGTCGCCGAGGTCGGGCCGGGCGCGCCAGGACCGCCCCGCCCCGGCTTCGGCTGGTGGCCGCCGGCCCGGCGCAACGCCGCGTTCCCGGGCTTCGATGCCCCGCTGCGCGCCGTCGCCGACGGGGTGGTGGTGCGGGCCACCGACCGGCAGCGCGACCACCTCAGCCGGAACTCCTGGCCCGCCCTGCCCTACCTGCTGGCGGAGGGCGTGCTGCGGGACCTGTTCGGCGCCCGTCGGGTGATCGGCAACCACCTGGTGCTCGATCTCGGCGGGGGCACCTACGCGCTCTACGCGCACCTGCGGCGCGGATCGCTCGCCGTGCGCCCCGGAGACCGGGTGCGCGCCGGTCAGCTGGTGGCGCGCTGCGGCAACACCGGCAACTCCTCGGAGCCGCACCTGCACTTCCAGCTGATGGACCACCCGGTCCCTGACGTGGCCAGCGGGCTGCCGTTCCGCTGGGCGGGCGTCGGGGTCCCGGCGGCCGGGACCTGGTTCACCGTGCCGGCCGACGACGCCGAGCCGGCCGACGCCGGCACCCCCGCCCCGGAGGCCGGCGCGGGCGGCGAGGCGCCCCCGGGACAGCGCTGAGGCCGGCGCCTCCAGGGCGCCGGCCTCGGTACGCGCGGTGTGCGGGGCGGCTACTGCTTGCCGCCGCCGGCCGGCGGCTCGGGCGGGGTGCCGGGGCCCTCGTCCCCGTCGCCGCGCTGCCGCAGCTCGTCCTCGCGCCGGCGCAGGTCCTCTTCCCAGTTCTCCAGCAGCTCCTTGTCCTGCTCGCTCTGGCCGCGGTCCCGCTCGTCGTTGAGCGAACGGAGGAACTCGGGGTTGTCGTCGGGCGCGACCCACCCGCCGCTCCCGCGCCGGGCGGCACCGCCGCGCGCGCCGCGCTTGCGGCCCACCAGGATCCAGGCGAGCGGACCGATGACCCAGGCCAGGGCGATCAGCGCCAGCCAGACCAGCTTGGGCAGGTGGCGTACTTCCTCGTCCTTGGAGCTGATGCAGTCAACCAAGGCGTAGATGGCCAGTGCCAGCGGTACCAGAAACAACAGCACCCGCAGCATGGTAGTCCCCCAGGGCGAGATGGCGTGGGCGCGGAGCGCAACCCCTGACTAAGGCCCAGGGTAATGCGTCCGGAATACTGAGGCCCATGGCATACGACGACCTTCGTGCCCTGCTGAAGGCCCTGGAGAAGGACGGCGACCTCAAGCGGGTCAAAGCCGAGGTCGATCCCCATCTCGAAGTGGGCGAGATCACGGATCGGGTGAACAAGGCGGGCGGCCCCGCACTGCTCTTCGAGAACGTCAAAGGCTCCGACCTGCCGCTGGCGATGAACGTCTACGGCACCGACCGCCGGCTGCTGAAGGCCCTCGGCCTGCGCTCCTACGAGGAGATCAGCGAACGCATCGGCGGCCTGCTCAAGCCGGAGCTGCCCCAGGGCTTCGTCGGCTTCCGCGAGGCGTTCGGCAAGCTCGCCACGATGACCCACGTGCCGCCGAAGAAGGTCAAGAGCGGTCCGGTGCGGGAGGTCGTGCTCCGCGGCGACCAGGTCGACCTGGAGCGGCTGCCGGCACTCTTCACCTGGCCCAAGGACGGCGGCTCGTTCTTCAACCTGGGACTCACCCACACCAAGGACCCGGAAACCGGGGTGCGTAATCTCGGGCTCTACCGGCTCCAGCGCCACGACAAACGCACCATCGGAATGCACTGGCAGATCCACAAGGACAGCCGGAATCACTATCAGGTGGCCGCCCGCCGGGGTGAGCGACTTCCCGTCGCCATCGCGTTCGGCTGCCCGCCGGCCGTCACCTATGCCGCCACCGCGCCGCTGCCCGGCGATATCGACGAATATCTCTTCGCCGGATTCGTGGGCGGTCGGCGCGTCGAATTGGTGGACTGCGAGACGGTGCCGCTCCAGGTGCCGGCCGCCGCCGAGGTGGTGCTGGAGGGCTGGCTGGAGCCGGGCGAGACGCTGCCCGAGGGGCCGTACGGCGACCACACGGGCTTCTACACCCCGCAGGAGCCGTTCCCCGCGCTCACCATCGACTGCGTCACCATGCGCCGCAAGCCGATCCTCCAGTCCATCGTGGTCGGCCGGCCGCCCACCGAGGACGGGCCGCTGGGCCGGGCCACCGAGCGGTTCTTCCTGCCGCTGCTGAAGGTGATCATCCCGGACATCGTCGACTACCACCTGCCGGAGAGCGGCGGCTTCCACAACTGCGCGATCGTCTCGATCGACAAGAAGTACCCGAAGCACGCGCAGAAGGTGATGTCGGCGGTCTGGGGCGCCCACATGATGTCGCTGACCAAGCTGGTCATCGTGGTGGACGCCGACTGCGACGTGCACGATCCGCGGGACGTCGCCTGGCGGGCCCTGGGGAACGTCGACTACGCGCGCGACGTGCTGCACGTCGAGGGGCCGGTCGACCACCTGGACCACGCCTCCTACCAACAGTTCTGGGGCGGCAAGGCGGGGATCGACGCCACCGCCAAGTGGCCGGAGGAGGGCTACACCCGGGACGGCGGCTGGCCGGAGATGATCGTCTCCGACCCGGCCGTCGTGGACCGGGTGACGAAGCGCTGGAAGGAGTACGGGCTGTGACGGCGGTGTCCTCCCCGGCCGGCGCGCCGGCGGCGGGACGCGGCCGGGTCCGGGCCTTCCTGCGGCTGGTGATGATCGAGCACTCGGTCTTCGCGCTGCCCTTCGGCTACATGGCGGCGCTGACCGCCATGTTCCTGGACGACGGCACCGTGCAGTGGCTGACCCTGCTGCTGGTGACCGTCGCCATGGTCGGGCTGCGCACCTTCGCGATGGCGGCGAACCGGGTCATCGACCGGGAGATCGACGCCCGCAACCCGCGCACCGCCGGCCGGGAGCTGGTCACCGGCGCCGTCTCGGTGCGCACCGCCTGGGTGGGCGCCGGCGTCGCGCTGGCCGTCTTCCTCGGCGCCGCCGCGCTGCTCAACCCGCTCTGCCTGGCGCTGGCCCCGCTCGCCGTGGTGCCGATGGTGGTCTACCCGTACGGCAAGCGGTTCACCGACTACCCGCACGCCATCCTGGGGCTGGCCCAGGCGATGGGCCCGGTCGGCGGCTGGCTCGCGGTCACCGGCAGCTGGTCCTGGGACGCGGTGCTGCTCGGCTCGGCCGTCGGCCTGTGGATCGGCGGCTTCGACCTGATCTACGCCTGTCAGGACGTGGCGTCCGACCGGGCCGGCGCGGTCCGCTCGGTGCCGGCCCGGTTCGGCGTGGCCGGCGCCCTGCGCGGCGCCCGGGTCTGCCACCTGCTGACGCTGGGGCTGTTCGCCTGGTACGCGGCGGCCAGCGGCGCCGGGCCACTGCTGTGGGTGGGGCTGCTGGTGGTCGCCGCTGCCTTCTGCTACGAGCACGCCATCGTCCGGCCGGACGACCTCAGCCGGCTCAACCGGGCGTTCTTCACGGTCAACGGCTTCGTCGGGATAGCGCTGTTCGGCTTCGCCCTGCTCGATCTGGTGGCCCGCGGGCTGACGTTCTGAGCCCCGCGGGCCGGCGCCGTCGTGGCGGCGGGCGCGGCGGCCGGGGGCGTCACTCCACGGTGAAGCCGAGGAGGCTGCCCGGGCCCTCCTCGCCCGCGGCGTCGGTGCCGCCGCCGGCGAGCAGCCGCAGCTCGTCCGGCTCGGCGCCGGGCAGCACGGCCAGTGGCGCCGGCAGCTCGCCGGCCAGCAGCTCCTGCGGTGCGCCGGCCAGCTCGGCGCCGGCCAGCGGAAGGCGCCACAGGCTCGGGCCCACCGTCGATGGCACCCAGAGCGAGCCGGCCACCAGGGCCAGCCCGGCCGGCTCGACCTCGTCCGTGGTCCAGCTGTGCAGCGCGTCGCCGCCGGCGGAGCCCGGCGCGTTGGAGGCCACCTCGACCGTCCCCTCCGCGGTGCGGCTGACCGACCAGAGCAGCTCGGTTCGCTCGTCCCAGGCCATGCCCAGCACCTCGGGGTGTCCCCGCGAGTAGATCGGGGAGCCCTGGCTGAGCTGGTCGTCCGGGACGGAGCCGTCCGGCTCCAGGCGCAGGATCTTGCCGGCCGGGGAGTCCGGGTCGTCGGCCAGCCCGGCCTCGCCGGCGTCCCCGGTGCCGACGTAGAGCATCCCGTCCGCGCCGAAGGCGAGCACCCCGCCGTTGCGTTGGTCACCACGCGGCAGGGGGGCGGCCACGTTGCGGAGGACGTTGCTCCCGCTGCCGCCCAGTTGGGCGCCGGGCTCGGCATCCGGCTGGTAGAGGTAGCGGTAGAGCTGGTTGCCGTCGGCGCCGCTGTAGAAGGCGTAGATGCCGTCGCCGTTCCCGCCGTCGCCCTCGAAGGCGGGGTCGACCGCGAGGCCGAGCAACTCCCCGGCGTTGTTCCCCGTCAGGCCGCTCACCTGGCCGAAAGGCGTCACCTCGCCGGCCGGCGTCACCCGGGTCAACGCACCGGTGGTGCGGGCGCCGACCAGCAGGTCGCCGTCGGGCAGCCGCGCCACGCAGCAGGCGTCGTCCAGCCCTTCGACGGGCGCGCCGGCGGGCGTGGCCGCGCCGGTGGCCGGCGCCGGCGGCGCGGTCTCCTCCGGGGGCGGCTCCTCCGCGGCCGGCTCCTCGCTCGGGCCCCCGGCCTGGCCGTCGGTCCCGCCGGTGTCCGAGGTCTCGGGGTCCGTGGGCTGGGAGGCGGCGCGGTCGGCGGCCGGGCCGCCCGCGCAGCCGGCCAGCAGTGCGGCCCCGGCCGTGGCGGCGAGCAGCGCGCGCGCCAACGGCCGCCGGCGCCCGGCGCGTTCACCCATCAGCTGCCGTTCCTTCCGTCACACCCCGGGACGCCCGCCGGCGCCCGCGCGCACCGCCCGGCGCCTCAGATCGCCATCCCGTAGATGATGGTGAACAACGTGCCCAGCGAGCCGATGATGAAGATGCCGGTCAGCCCGGCCACGATCAGGCCCTTGCCCTGCTCGGCGCTGAAACTGTCCCGCATGGCCGTGGACCCGATCCGCTGCTTGGCCGCGCCCCAGATCGCGATGGCCATGCAGATCAGGATGGCCAACGCCATGATGACCTGGATCAACGTCCTGGCCTCGTTGCCCACCGCGGCGAACGGCCCCCAGTCAGGGGCGATGCCGCCGATGATGTTGGTGATGTCGTCTTCTTCCGCCGCTAGGAGCATTCGAACTCACCGCCTCACTCGCTCTCTTGTCCCCTCCTCATCGGATTGTGCCACGCCCCGCCGACAGCCGAGTCCGGATGGTGACGACCGTTCACCGGCCCGGCGCTCGGCGGCGGCCCGGGCCAAGTCCCGCCCGGGGGCGCGGACATCGGGTCCTGGCCCGCCGCTTTGGCCGGATCTCGCCAGCCGGGGGCCGGGGTTGACGCAAAACCGTGCCCTGGGCGCGTTCTCCGGATCACAACCGGCGGAAGACCGGACGCTCGGCCGGCAACCCATGTCACCATCGAACGAGCCGGCGAGTGGCGCCGGTCGGCGACGTGACCGCCGTTCCCGGCCAGCCGGGTCGCGGTGGTCCTGGCGCCGGCTCCAGGGGAACGTGCGGAGAAGGGGCGGACGATGCGCCGGGTCGTACTGGTGGTCGGTGCCGGCTTCGGGGTGCTGCTGGCCTTCGTCGGCTTCCTGGTGATCGGGGTCTACGGGACCGCCGCCGACCTGTTCGGCGGCTCCGGCCGGCCGGGCGGCGGGGACGGGCGCCTCGCGCCGAACACCGTGCCCCCCGAGTACGCGGACCTCGTGCAGCAGTACGGCAACACCTGCCCGGAGCTGTCCCCGGCCATCCTGGCGGCGCAGCTCAGCCAGGAGAGCGGCTGGCGCCCGGACGCCCAGAGCCACGCGGCGGCGCAGGGCATCGCGCAGTTCATCCCGGGCACCTGGGCCACCCACGGGCTGGACGCCAACGGCGACGGGGTGGCCGATGTCTGGGACCCGGAGGACGCGATCCCCTCGGCCGCCGCCTACGACTGCGCGCTGGCCGGCTACGTGGCCGACGTGCCGGGCGACCCGGTGGACAACATGCTGGCCGCCTACAACGCCGGCCCGTACGCGGTGATCAGGTACAACGGCGTCCCCCCGTACGAGGAGACGCAGAACTACGTGCGGATCATCCGCGCCGCCGAGGCCGGCTTCGCCGCGCCGCCCGAGGAGGCGGAAGACGTCCGGCTGCCCCCGTTGGAGCAGGCCGCCGGCGCCGTGACCTTCGCCCAGGAGCACCTGGGGACGCCCTACCTGTGGGGCGGCGACGGCACCCCGGAGGACGACGGCCGGTTCGACTGCTCCGGCCTGACCAAGGCGGCCTACGAGTCGGTCGGCATCGAGCTGCCGCGGGTGGCCAACGACCAGTGGACGGTCGGACCGCACCCGTCCCGCGACGAGCTGCTCCCGGGCGACCTGGTGTTCTTCGCCACCGACCTGAACGATCCGCGGAGCATCAACCACGTCGGCATCTACGTCGGCGGCGGCTACATGATCAACGCGCCCTACACGGGGGCGACCATCCGCTTCGACCCGATCGACACCGCCGGCTACTACGGCGCCACCCGGCCCTCGGCCAGCTGACCGGGCCGGCGGCGACGCTCGGCCGCTCGTCGCCGGTGGCTGTCCCATGCCCCCGGCATGGTCACTCTCGGCAGGGCTTTGGCCAGTGATACCGCGCTGAGCTGCGGCAACGCGTTGCTGTTCGATAACGCTGTGGCCGGCATTCCGTGGACGTCGGCACTCCGGGGGAGGCAATGGGCGTTACCTGTACCGAACAGGGGCTCCTCCTCCCCGCCCACCCTGGCGGGGTCCCCCACCGCACGAAGGGGCCGCACGGCAGATGGCTGAACTCGACGATCCAGACTTTGAGTTGGACGTGCTCTACGGGGTGAACGGCCTCGCGGACGGGTTGCCTGGCTGGGCGCGTTCCGCGGTGACCCTGGTGGGGGAGTGGGGCCTGCCGCTGGTGCTGGTGGGGCTCGTCCTCGTCGCCTGGCTGCTGGTGCGCCGGCGTCCGGACGCGGCGCAGGCGGTGCCCGGCTGCCTCTGGGCGCTGCTGGCCGCCGGCGTCACCTGCCTGGCCAACGTCCCGATCCGCTCGTTCGTCGCCCGTTCCCGGCCGCACGAGAACCACCCGGACCTCACGGTGCTGATCCCGGAGAAGGACGGCTACTCCTTCGTCAGCGACCACGCCGGGGTGGCGATGGCCATCGCGGTGGGACTCTTCCTGGTGCACCGCACGCTGGGGCTGCTGGCGCTGGCCCTGGCGCTGGCCCAGGGGGTGGCCCGGGTGGTGCTGGGCGTGCACTACCCGACGGACGTGGTCGGCGGCTACGCGCTCGGCATGGCCGTCGCGCTGCTGCTGGCGCCGTTGGCGCTGGCCGCGTTGACGCCGCTGGTCCGGCTGGGTGCCGGGACCCGCTGGCTGGGCTGGCTCCTCGGGCCGAGCGGCACGGCGGCCTCGCGCCTGGCCGGCGGGAACGCGGCCGTCGGCCGGGGCCCGGCCCAGCCGGCGGGTACCGGCCGGCCGGCGCGGAGCGGCTGACGGCCGAGCCCCGGCCGCGTCCCGGACGCGCGCCGGCGCCGGTGTGGTCAGGCGGGGAAGCGGTGCCCCAGGTGGGCGGCGGCCTCGGTCCTGGCCAGCGGCCGGGAGCGGCGGGCCGGACTGGACCAGCCGCAGCTGCACCGGGCGGCCAGGAACGGTCCGCGTTCGAGCAGCTCCATCCGGTGGCCGCCGGCGGCGTCGGGCGGGGAGATCGACGGCTGGCCCGGCTCGTCCCCGCGGTTGTTCACCCCACTACCGTAACGGGCCCGCGCGGACCTCGTTAGTCGGTCGTCGGAACGGTCGGCGGTGCGGCGAGGAGCCCGGGGTGCCAGGGGGTCCATGGTGGTGTGGCGGTGGGCGTCCGCGCTGGGCTGGGGCGGGTTGCTGGTGGTGGTGCTGGCGGTCAGCGGGTGCTCCGGCACCGGCTCGGCGGCCTCCGACGGATCGGCCGGGGACGATCCGCTGACCCGGGTCCGGCAGGCGGCCGACCAGCTGGTCGAGGCCGGCAGCTCCCGGGCCCGCACCGCGATGCGGATGGCCTCCGGCGGCACCCAGCTGACCATCCACGGCGAGGGCGCCTTCGACTACACCCGCGGGCTCGGCGAGCTGAGCGTGAGCCTGCCGCCCGATCCGGGCGGGGCCCGGAGCCCGGGGCCGGTCACCGAGGTCTTCGCGCCGGGTGAACTCTTCATGAAGAACCGGGGCGCCGGGGTGCCGGCCGACAAGTGGGTGCGGGTCGAGGTGGCCGGCGTCCCCGACGGGAACCTGGTGACGGGCGGGGCGACGGACCCGATCACCGCCGTCGAGCTGCTGCGCGGGGCGCGGCGCGCGGACGACCTGGGGGAGGCGAGCTTCGACGGCGAGCCGGTGCGGCACTACCGGGGGGTGGCGGACATCGCGGTGGCGGCCGAGGTGGCGCCCGCGGCCCCCACCAGGGAGCAGCTGGCCGCCGCCGTGGCCGGCTTCACCAGCACCGAGGTGCCGTTCGACGCCTATCTGGACGAGGCCGGGGCGCCGCGCCGGGTGCAGCACCGGTTCAGCCTGGCGCAGGGCGTGCGGGCGGTGGAGGTGACGTCCACGGTGACGCTCTTCGGCTTCGGGGTCGCCGTGGAGGTGACGCTGCCCGAGCCGGCGGACGTCTACTGGGGCGCCGTCGCCTGACCGCCGGCCGGCCGCCGTCAGGTGCGCAGCATCCGGGCGATGGCCGCCGTGGCCTCCTCGACCTTGGCGTCGATCTCCGGGCCGCCCTCCCGGGCCGCGTGCGCCACGCAGTGCCGCAGGTGCTCCTCCAGCAGCTGGAGGGCGAAGGACTGGAGCGCTTTGGTGGAGGCGGAGACCTGCGTCAGTATGTCGATGCAGTAGACGTCCTCCTCGACCATCCGCTGGAGGCCGCGGATCTGCCCCTCGATGCGGCGCAGCCGCTTCAGGTGGGCGTCCTTGTCCTTGCTGTAGCCGTGCGGACCCGGCTGGGGCTGCTCGGCGGAGCCCTCCTCGCCGGCCGCGCCGTGGTCGGCGATCGTCTCTACCGTGGTCATAGCGCCGCCTTCTGCTCATATACCCCTGACGGGTATAGCGTAACGAATCGTCCGCCAACCAGGCACTATCGTGCACCTCGTCGGCAACCTGACCGTCCTGTCTGATTCATTTGCTATTCACTTTTGACCGTAAGCCGATTCACCTGATCAACCTACTTTCGGGTGGAGACGGTTCACGGGAAGGAGTCGAACGACAGTGAAGCTTTCGCGCACGAGCGGGCGGCGGGCGCTCAGCCTGGGTGCCGCGCTGGCGGCGGGCGCCCTGGTCCTCACTGGCTGTGGCTCGGACGACAACTCCGGACTCCCGGGAGCGGTGGACTTCTCCGTCGACGACCTGCGCTGCGGCCCCGCCGGGACGCTGCTGGCCTCCGGATCGAGTGCCCAGGCCAACGCGATGGAGGTCTGGGTGAACACCTACCAGGCCAATTGTGAAGGAAGCCAGATCAACTACAAGGCGACCGGCTCCGGCGCCGGCGTCCAGGAGTTCCTCCAGGGCACCACCGCCTTCGCCGGCTCCGACTCGCTGCTGTCCGAGGGCGAGGTGGCCGAGTCCCGCCGCGTCTGCCGCGACGACGGCCGCGCCATCCACCTGCCGATGGCCGCCGGCCCGATCGCGCTGGGCTACAACCTGCCGGGCGTCCCCGAGCTGAACCTGGACGCCGACACCCTGGCCCAGGTCTTCGACTCCCGGATCACCCGCTGGAACGACCCGGCGATCGCCGCGCTCAACCCGGGCGTCGAGCTGCCCGACCTGGCGATCACCCCGTTCCACCGTTCGGACGGCTCCGGCACCACCGAGAACCTCACCAGCTACCTGCACGCCTCGGCGCCCGAGTCCTGGCCCTACGAGCCGGACAAGGCCTGGCGCGGGCACGGCGGGCAGTCCGCCGACGGCTCCTCCGGGCTGGTCGGCATGGTGCAGCAGAACGTCGGCGCCATCGCCTACTTCGAGCTGTCCTACGCGCACCAGAACGGCCTGGACACCGTCCGGATCGACACCGGCGCCGACGAGCCGGTGGCGGCCACGGTGGACAACTCCTCCAACGCCATCGCCGAGGCCGAGGTCGTCGGCGAGGACGGCGACCTGGCCCTGGAGCTGGACTACGCGACCCGCGAGGAAGGCGTCTACCCCATCGTGCTGGTCACCTACGAGATCGTCTGCGACACCGGGAACGACCCGGCCACCACCGAGCTGACCAGGGCCTTCCTTGAGTACACCGCCGGCGAGGAGGGCCAGCGGGCGCTGGCCGAGATCGACTACGCGCCGATCTCGGACGACATCATCGAGCAGGTGCGCGACCGCGTCGAGGCGATGGACCGAGGCCAGGGATGACCAGCAACGACACGACGACCTCCCCGCCCACCCCTCCGAGCACGGGCGGCGGGCAGCGCACCGTCCGGCTGGGTGACCGGGTCTTCAGCAACCTCGCCAAGGGCTCCGGCATCGTGCTGCTGGCGATCATGGCCGCCATCGCGGTCTTCCTCGCCATCCGCGCGGTGGTCGCCATCCGGGCCAACGACGGCAACTTCCTCACCACCTTCGCCTGGGACGCCAACGCCGACCCGCCGTACTTCGGCATCGCGGTGCTGCTCTTCGGCACCGTGGTCAGCTCGGTGATCGCGATGGCGCTCGCCGTGCCGGTCGCGGTCGGTATCGCGCTGTTCCTCTCGCACTACGCGCCGCGCCGGCTGGCCACCCCCATCGGTTACCTGGTGGACCTGCTGGCCGCCGTGCCCAGCATCATCTACGGCCTGTGGGGCGCGCTCTTCCTGGTGCCCAGGATGACCGGACTCTACGACTGGCTGGACGACTACTTCGGCTGGACCGGGGTCTTCGCCTACGACGGCAGCCCCGCCAGGTCCCTGATGACGGTGGGCATCCTGCTGGCCGTGATGATCCTGCCGATCATCACCTCGGTCACCCGCGAGGTCTTCCAGCAGACGCCCAAGGCGCACCAGGAGGCCGCGCTCGCGCTCGGCGCCACCCGCTGGGAGGTGATCCGGGTGACCGTGCTGCCCTTCGGCCGGTCCGGCGTGATCAGCGCCTCGATGCTGGGCCTGGGCCGCGCCCTCGGGGAGACGATGGCGGTGGCCACCGTGCTCTCGCCGAGCTTCCTGATCAACGCCTCCGTGCTGGAGTCCGGCGGCGGCACCTTCGCGCAGAACATCGCCAGCCAGTTCAAGGAGGCCGGCTCGATGGGCCGGGACGCGCTGATCGCCTCCGGACTGGTGCTCTTCCTGCTGACCCTGCTGGTCAACGGCGCCGCCCGGCTGATCATCGCCCGCCGCAAGGAGTACTCGGGGGCCAACGCATGAGCCAGACCACCTCGGAACCCACCCGCGTCACCGCCGACCTCCGGCCCAAGACGCTGCGCCCGCCGCGGCTGCCCCGCTGGTCGCTGGCCGCGCTGCTGCTCGGCTCCGCCGCCGTGGGGGTGGCCGCCGGGCTGCTCGGCGGCCTGGAGAGCCGCCTCCAGTGGGGGCTGATCGCCGCCCTGGTCTTCGTGGTCACCCGGTTCGTGCTGACCAGCGCCGTCGAGGGCCGCCGGCAGGCCGTGGACCGGCTGGCCGCCACCCTGGTGTGGGCCAGCTTCGTGGTGGCCGTGCTGCCCCTGGCCTCGCTGCTGTGGGAGACCATCGCCCGGGGCGCCCCCGGCGTCGACTGGTACTTCCTGACCCACTCCATGAACGGCGTGCTCAGCTGGCAGGACGGCGGCGGCATCTACCACGCGCTGCTCGGCACCCTCCAGCAGGTCGCGCTGGCCTCGCTGCTGGCCATCCCGATCGGCCTGCTGACCGCCGTCTACCTGGTGGAGTACGGCCGGGGCCGGCTGGCGAAGGTCATCACCTTCTTCGTGGACGTGATGACCGGCATCCCCTCGATCGTGGCCGGCCTCTTCGTCCTCAGCCTGTGGATCATGATGCTGGACCTCGGCTACTCCGGCTTCGCCGGGTCGCTGGCGCTGGCCATCCTGATGATGCCGATCGTGGTCCGCTCCACCGAGGAGATGCTCAAGCTGGTCCCCGGCGAGCTGCGCGAGGCGTCCCTGGCGCTCGGCATCCCGAAGTGGCGCACCATCCTCAAGGTGGTGCTGCCCACCGCGATCGGCGGGATCACCACCGGGGTGATGCTGGCGCTGGCCCGGATCGCCGGCGAGACCGCGCCGATCATCCTGCTGGTGTTCGGCAACAACATGATCAACGCCAACGTCTTCGAGGGCGCCCAGTCCTCGTTGCCGCTCTATGTCTACGAGCAGTGGGCGTACGGCACCGAGTCCGCCTACGACCGTGCCTGGTCGGCGGCGCTGGTGCTGATCGCCCTGGTGATGCTGCTCAACCTGGTCGCCCGCGGCATCGCCCGCTGGAAGGCCCCCAAGACCGGTCGTTAGGAGAGGTGCCCCCCATGGCAAAGCGCATCGACGTCAGCGGGCTGACCGCCTACTACGGTGCCCACAAGGCGATCGAGGACATCTCGATGCATGTCGAGCCGGGCGCGGTGACCGCGTTCATCGGGCCCTCCGGCTGCGGCAAGTCCACCTTCCTCCGCACCCTCAACCGGATGCACGAGGTGACCCCGGGCGGCCGGGTGGAGGGCAAGGTCCTGCTGGACAACGAGGACCTCTACGGTCCCGGCGTCGACCCGGTCTCCGTGCGCCGCACCATCGGCATGGTCTTCCAGCGGCCCAACCCGTTCCCCACCATGTCGATCTACGACAACGTCGCCGCCGGCATCCGGCTCAACGGCGGCGGGCGGCGCAAGTCCGAGATGGACGACCTGGTGGAGCGCAACCTGCGCGGCGCCAACCTGTGGAACGAGGTCAAGGACCGGCTGGCCCGCCCCGGCTCCGGCCTCTCCGGCGGCCAGCAGCAGCGGCTCTGCATCGCCCGGGCCACCGCGGTGGCGCCGGACGTGCTGCTGATGGACGAGCCCTGCTCGGCGCTCGACCCGGTCTCCACGCTGGCCATCGAGGACCTGATCGACCAGCTCAAGTCCGAGTACACCATCGTGATCGTCACCCACAACATGCAGCAGGCGGCCCGGGTCTCCGACCGCACCGCCTTCTTCAACCTGGCGGCGATCGGCCAGCCGGGCAAGCTGATCGAGATCGACGACACCGAGCGGATCTTCTCCAACCCGTCGGTGCAGGCGACCGAGGACTACATCTCGGGTCGCTTCGGCTGACCGGCGGCCCACGCACGCCGCGGCGGCCCGCGGCCCCCTCCGGTCGAGGGGGCCACGGGCCGCCGGTCGTGCGGGTGGGATCAGGCGGTGCGGTAGGCGTCGATGATCGTCTGGACCAGCGCGTTGCCCGCGTCGTCCGTGGTCTCGGCGCGCAGCGAGACGCTGCCGCCGGCCGCCGGGCCGACGATCTCCACGGCGCCGTCCACGACCTCGACCGGCTCCCAGGTCTCCCCGCCGTCGGTGGAGAAGGAGACGGTCAGCGCGTCGGGGTGGTCCGCCGCCGCGCCCTCGACGGTCACCGGCACGGTCAACGCCTCGCCGGCCGGCGCGGTGCTGTCCAGCGCCAGCTCGGGGGAGTAGCGGACCGCGCTGTACGGCAGCTCCACCAGCTCCTCGTCGGAGGCCGCCGAGGTGAACGTGTAGGAGGCGGTGATCTCGGTGGACACACTGGTCAGCGGCGCGCCCCGGGAGACCGTGGTGACCAGCTCGTACTCCGCCTCGTCCGCCGGCACCTCGAACTCGACCCCGTCCAGCGGGTCGTTCGCGGTGGCGAACTCCTCGCCGTCGCGGTACAGCGTGGTGCTGCCCGACTCGTGGACGCCCCAGGACAGGTGCCCGGCGCCGTCGGTGTACGGGTTGATCCAGCCGTAGATCAGGTCACCCTCGCGGTAGAGCCCCTCGGCCGTGGTCGGGCCGAAGACGCCCACGTTGAACGTGAGGTCGTGGGTGCTGCCCGCCGGGTACTCGGTGGGCGGCGCGATACCGACCATGGCGCCCCAGATCTCGCCGACGTCCTGGAAGTACTCGGCGCCCCAGGCGGTGCCCTCCTGGAGGTGCAGTTCGACGCCGTACGGCAGCGGCTGGCTGATCCCGGACGCGAAGCCGAAGGACTCCGGGTAGACGAAGAGCACGCCGGTGGTGTCCGGCACCGAGGCGCCGATGGCGGCGTTCACCCGGGCGGTGTCGGCCAGGTCCAGGTGCTCGGTGAGCCCGGTGTAGAAGCCGTCCGGGTCGTGGTAGGCCGCCCGGTACTGGGCCAGCGTCTCCGGGTTCTCCCAGGTCGCGTTGGCGTGGCCGACGACCCGGCCGGGCTCCTCCTCGTCCAGCTGGGCGGTGTGGAAGCCGTCCGGCAGGCCGAAGGCGGCCCAGCCGGTGCTGATCAGCGACTCCCCGGTGGCCGGGTCGAGGACCTCGAAGCCGGCCGTCAGGTCGAGCAGCTCAGCCGCCTCGTCGTCCACCGTCCACTCGACGGGCCGGGCGTCCTCGGCGGCGGCGGTGAGGGTGGTGTCCTCGGTCAGCTCGACGACCGGCTCCACCAGCCAGTCCACGCCGGTGGGGTACTCGGCCCCCGCCGGCTGGTGGTAGAGCGAGATGTCCACCACGTACTCGCCCTCCGGCAGCCGCGCGGTGGCGGTGCCGTCGGTGCCGTACACGTCGTAGAGGTCCCAGGTCTCCAGGTTGACCGCCAGCGCGGGCACCTCGGCGGCCGGGGCGCCCGCGCGGTCGGTGGCCTCCACGGTGAGGGTGAACCTCTCCTCCTCGCGCTCGACCCCGCCTGCCGTGGTGACGGTGCTGCCGTCCTCGGCGGTGGCGGTCACGTAGAGCGAGTGCCCGCCGAACAGCTCGCCGGCCGCGGTGCTGGCGGTGGCCTCGACGGTCGCGGTGCCGCCGGCCGGGACGGTGACCTCGTCCGCGCCCAGCGTGAACAGGCCGTCGGGGGCCGGGCCGCCCTCCGGGTCCAGGCCCTCGGCGGTCAGCTGGAGGGTGACGTCCTCCTCGCCCAGGTTGCGGTACGTCAGCTCCCTGGTGACCGGCTCGGCGTCCTCGTGCGGGAACGGCACCGCGCCGAAGCTGAGGTTGCTCGGCTCGGCGATCACCCGCTGGGCGAGCGCCGCCGGCACGTCGATCCGCCCGCTGCCCTGCTGGAACGCGGAGTAGCCGGCGCCGGTGACGGCGGAGCCGGCCAGCACGGCCTTCAGCTGCTCGCCGGACAGCTCCGGGTTGGCCTGGGCCAGCAGCGCGGCGGCGCCGGAGACGTGCGGGGTGGCCATCGAGGTGCCGGAGATGGCCACGTGGGTGTCGTCGACCGGGGTGCCGTAGTCCCAGATCGCGGCGCCCTCGGCGCCCGCGGCGGCGATGTCCACGCCGGGCGCGGTGACGTCCGGCTTCAGCCCGCCGTCCCGGGTCCTGGGACCGACCGAGGAGAAGTCGGCCAGCGCGTCCGCGTCGTCCACCGCGCCCACGGTGAGGGCCGCGTCCGCGGTGCCCGGGCTGCCTATGGTGCCGGCGGCCGGGCCGCTGTTGCCGGCGGCGATCACGAAGAGCGCGTCGCTCTCGGCGGAGAGGGTGTTGACCGCCTCCTCCATCGGGTCGATCTCGCTGCCCGCGCCGCCGCCCAGGCTCATCGAGACGATGTCGGCGCCCTCGTCGACGGCCCACTGCATGCCCTCGATGATGTCGGCCTCGAAGCCGCTGCCGGAGTCGTCCAGCACCTTGCCGTTGATCAGGGCGGCGCCCGGCGCGACGCCGGTGTAGGCGCCGCCGGTGCCGGCGACCGTGGCGGCCACGTGGGTGCCGTGGCCGTCCCGGTCGGTGGCCGAGTCGGACTCGGAGAAGTTCTGCTCGGCGACGACCCGCTCGGCGCCGAGGTCCGGGTGTTCCTTGGCGATGCCGGTGTCCAGCACGGCCACCGTCACGCCGGTCCCGTCGAAGCCGCTCTCCCAGGCGTCGGGCGCGCCGATCTGCGGCACGCTGACGTCCAGCGACTTGGTGACCACGCCGTCCAGCGCGACCGAGGCGATGCCCGGTGCGGCGTCCAGTGTGCCGACGCCGTCGGCCGGCCGGGTCAGTTCGGCCCACAGCGCCGCCGCGTCCTCGGCGGCGACGGTCAGCGCCTCGCCGCCGACCGCCTCCAGCGTGGCGCCGACCTCCGGGTCGGCCTCGGTGAAGAGCGCCGCGGCCCCGCCCGCGGCGGCCGCCTCGGTGTACGAGACGATCAGCCGCAGCCCGTCCGCGGCGTGCTGGCGCTGCTCGGCGAGCGCGGTGACATCGAA
Source organism: Streptomyces chisholmiae (assembly GCF_031845445.1). Classification (NCBI taxonomy): domain Bacteria; kingdom Bacillati; phylum Actinomycetota; class Actinomycetes; order Kitasatosporales; family Streptomycetaceae; genus Streptomyces; species Streptomyces chisholmiae. The sequence continues at coordinate 50,900 of NZ_JAVREO010000026.1, forward strand.
GAGCCGGCGGTCCAGCGTGCCGTCCTGGATCAGCGGCAGCACGTCGGCCGGCAGCACCTGGACGCGGCCATCCAGGTCGAACGTGCGTACCGGGATGTCCTCCCGGCCCTCGGCCGGCAGCATCCCGGTGACCCGGCCGGTCGCGTCGAGCACCACCTGGTCGCCGGTGATCAGCGTGAGCCGCTCACCGCCGGCCCGCGCCTCGGCGACGGTGGGCAGCGTCTCGCCGGTCGCCCCGCCGGTCGCCTCGTCGGCGCCGGCCGAGGCCGCGAGCCCCGCCGTCATGGCCAGCGCCACGGCGGTGGCCGCGACGGCGGTCGTCCCCCGCCGGCGGCGGCGCCGCCGGCTGACCAGCTGTCGATCCCTATCGGATTCGAACCTCAACTGTCCCCCTGATGACAGAAGTTGGCAGGGGACGTCATTCATCCCCCCAACCGATCATCAACAGAGGGAAGCGGTCAGAACCACGATTGCAGGAGCGAACTCTGTGCGGGAATCGTGCTCAGTCGGTGACCGTGGCGTTCCGTGATCGGCGGAGGCCGGCCGCGGTCAGCCCACCACCAGGTGGACCAGCAGGTAGCAGAGCGCGGCCACCCCGCCGGCCGCCGGCATGGTGACGAACCAGCCCCGCACGATGTTCCCCGCCACCCCCCAGCGCACCGCGCTCAGCCGCTGGGTGGACCCGACGCCCATGATCGCCGAGGTGATCACGTGGGTGGTGGAGATCGGCGCGTGGAAGAAGTAGGAGGCCGTGTACAGCACCGAGGCCGCGGTCGTCTCGGCCGCGAAGCCCCGCGGCGGGTCCAGCTCGATGATCCGCCGGCCCAGCGTCCGCATGATCCGCCAGCCACCCGCGTAGGTGCCCAGCGAGAGCATCACCGCGCAGGAGATCTTCACCCAGATCGGGATGGCGTCGCTCTCGTCCTGGACGTCGGCGATCACCAGCGCCATCACCACCACGCCCATGGTCTTCTGCGCGTCCTGGAGGCCGTGCCCCAACGCCATCCCGGCCGCCGACACCGTCTGCGCCATCCGGAACCCGCGCTGCGCCCGGTGCGGGTTGGACCGCCGGAACGCCCAGAGGATGCCGACCATCACCAGGTAGCCGAGCACCAGGCCGATCAGCGGCGAGAGGAACATCGGCAGGATGATCTTGGTGAGCACCCCGTCCCAGTGCACCGTGGAACTGCCGGCCAGCGCGGCGCCGACCAGGCCGCCGAAGAGCGCGTGCGAGGAGGACGAGGGCAGCCCGTAGCGCCAGGAGACCAGGTTCCAGGCGATGGCCCCGACCAGGGCGGAGAAAAGGATTACCATGCCCTGTTTGCCGGTCGGGGTCGCGATCAGCCCCTCACTGACGGTCTTCGCCACCCCGGAGCCGAGGAACGCGCCGGCCATGTTCATCAGTGCCGCCATGCCCAGCGCCACCCGCGGGGTCAGCGCCCGGGTGGAGATGGAGGTGGCGATCGCGTTGGCGGAGTCGTGGAAGCCGTTGGTGTAGGTGAAGAAGAGGGCGACGCCGATGACGACGACCAGGGCGAAGGTCTCCACGGCGGGTTCAGGACTCCTTGACCACGATGGTCTCCACCGTGTTGGCGACCGACTCGAAGGCGTCGGCGGCCTCTTCCAGCACGTCCACGATCTGCTTGAGCTTCATCACCTCGATGGCCTCGAAGCCGCCGTTGAACAGCTGGGCGAGCAGCTTGCGGTGCACCTGGTCCGCCTGGTTCTCCAGCCGGTTGACCTCGATCCAGTACTCGTTGAGGTCCCGCATGGTCCGCAGCCTGGGCATCGCCTCGGCGGTCAGCTCGGCGGCCCGGCCGAGGACCTCTATCTGGCTCGCCACGCCCTTGGGCAGCTCGTCGATCTCGTAGAGGACCACCAGATCGACGGCCTCCTCCATGAAGTCCATGATGTCGTCGAGGAGCGAGGCCAGCCGGTAGATGTCCTCCCGGTCGAAGGGGGTGACGAACGACGAGTTCAGCTGGTGGAAGATGGCGTGCGTCACGTCATCGCCGGCGTGCTCGGCGGCCCGCATGCGTTCGCTGATCTCCACCCGCGTAGCACGGTCGGCGCCCAGCAGTTCCATCAGTAGTTTCGAGCCACTGAGCACATTGTCGGCCGCGGTGGCGAACAGCTCGTAGAAGCTGGTCTCCCTCGGCGTCAGGCGAAAGCGCACGGAAGTTTCCTCTGGCATTCAGTGGCTGTTGTCCCGTCGATGCTAAGGGCAGAAACCAGCCACGGCTAACCTGTCCGCGGGGCCGCTTCAGGTCAGCGGTTGCCGTTGTACGGGCCGTACGGGCCGTCGCTGCTGCTCCAGCCGCCACGGCCGCCGCCCCCGCCGCCGGAGACGGCGCGCACCGCCGGGCGCACGTCCACCAGGTAGACGATGGTGGCGACCGTGCCCACCAGCACCAGCAGCAGCATCGGAATGGCCAGCTGCACCGCCACCGAGACGCCGAGGATCACCAGCCAGAACGGCTTGGTCTGCTTGTCCGCCGCGCGGAACGCGTCCTCGCGCTGCAACGCCGCGTGGATCAGCGCGTATCCGCTCATCAGCAGCAGCGCGAGGAAGAGGTAGAACCACAGCGACATAAACGTCTCGTAAAACATACTCCGCCACCCACTGTGTCTGTTTGCGGTCTCTTTGCCGATGTGTCGTCTTCCACGCTACCGGCCGGGAGCCCTGGCCGGTAATGCCCGGGTTCCCGGCCGTTCACACCTCGTTGTTGACGCCTCGTCGCTTCGGCCGATCCGGCGGGGCGGTCAGTTCTTGGGCGGCATCTTCTTGGGCGCCCGGGTGGCGGTCCGGCGGTTGCCGTTGGCCCGCTTGGGCTTGGCCGGCTCGGCGGCGGCCTCGGCGGCCGGCTCGGTCGCGGTCGCGGTCTCGGTCGTGGTCGTGGTTCCGGCGACGGGCTCGGGCTTGGTCGCGGCCTCGGCCACAGGCTCCGTCTTCGGGGTCGCCGGCGCGGCGGCGGCCTCGGCGGCCGCGGCCTCCTCGGTCACCACGGCCGGCTCGGTGACCGGCTCGGCGGCAGCCGGGGCCGGCTCGCGCTCCACCCGCACCTCGGACCAGTCGTCCTCCGCCGCCCGCTCCTCGCCGCGCCGCCGCTCGACCACGGTCTTGCCGCGCTCGGCCAGCCCGTCGTACGTCTCCCGCGCCTTGACCGCGTACTCCAGCGCCAGCCCGACGCCGGTCAGCGCCGCGTGCTGGGCCCGCTCGCGCAGCTGCGGCAGCCGCTCGGGCGCCTCGGCGCGCAGCCGCTCCAGGGCGGCCGGCAGCTCGCGCAGCTTCTGCGCCGCCAGGTCGGCGGTGCCCGCCGCGACATAGAGCGGAGTGGAGTCGCTCAGGCTCTTCCGCAGGTCGTCGGTGATGGCCATGGTGGTCCTCCGGTTGCTTGTCAGTCGTGCTCGCCGCGGAACGAGGCGTAGATCTGGAGCAGCGCTTCCTTCTGCCGCTCGGACAGGGCCGGGTCGGCGAGCACCGCCTCCCGCACTCCGACCACCGGCGGCGGGGCGGCCTCGTCCGCCACCCGCTCGTCCAGGAAGCCGGCCTGCACGTACAGCGTCTCGGCCGAGATCCGCAGCGCCTTGGCGATCTGTTGCAGGATCTCCGCGCTCGGCCTGCGCAGCCCCCGCTCGATCTGGCTGAGGTAGGGGTTGGACACCCCGGCGGCGTCGGCCAGCTGTCGCAGCGACAGCTTGGCCTGCCGCCGCTGCTCCCGCAGGAACGCCCCCAGATCTCCCACCCCGAGTGAAGCCATGCCTCCAGCGTGCCGCAGCGTGCTAACTATTGCAAGCGACATGCTTGCTCCAGGCTGTGTTCGACGTCACCCGCCGGGGTTGCCCGGTGCGGCCGGCTCCGAGGTGGACCCCGCTGGTGACCGGGGTGCTGCGTGAGGGCGGCGGGGCGCGCGGCTGGTGGTGAGGCCGCGGCGTGCCGTTCGAGCGGGCCCGAACGGCACGCCGGCCGGGGCCAACCGGCCGCGCGTGGCGGCCGGTTGGCGTGGTCAGCTGGTCAGCTGGTCGGTTCGGTCAGTGCGCGGACGCGGGGGCTTCGGTCGGTTCGGCCGGTCCGTGCGCCGGGGTGGCGCGCGGCAGGCGGTCGAGGAGGGCGGCCACCTCGGCCGGCCTGAGTACGAAGCCGGCGTGGCTGGTGGTCAGGGTGTGCACGTCGTACGGGTTGTCCGGGGTCAGGGCGTCGGCCTCGGCGATCAGCCGGTCCTGCATGGCGATCGGCAGGGAGAGGTCCTCGGTGAGTCGGACGTAGCTCCGGGGGACCGTGCCCCAGGTGTCGACGTGGCCGCGCGCGTCGGACGTCATGACGGCGAGCGACTCGTCCGGTTGCAGGATGTTGAGGAAGGCGAGGAACTGCTCGTCGGTGCCGTCCGCCATCGTCGCCGCCTTGAGGGCGGCCAGCAGCTCCCGGTCCGCGGTCCGGTAGTTGGCCCGGCCGACGCCGAGTTGGCCGGGGTCGCCCACGTTCAGTCCGGCCAGCCTGGGGAGCAGGCTGGCGGCGAACTCGGGCTCCCCCATGTAGGCCACCGGGCTGGGGTGGGTCACGCAGGACCAGGCCGAGATGTAGACGAGCCGGCTCACCAGCTCGGGGACCTCGTTGGCCACTCCGGTGATGGTGGTGCCGCCCAGGCTGGCGCCGACCAGTACCACCGGGCCGTGGCCGGCCAGCCGGCGGACGACGTCGGTCACCTGGGCGACGTTGTCCGCCAGGGTGACCCCGGCCAGGGTCGACTCCTCGGCCGCCCAGGCGGCGAGGTCCTGCGGGGCCTGGTAGGCGACGGGGTACTGCGCGTCGAAGCCGTGTCCCGGCAGGTCGACGGCGTAGCTGCGGTGGCCGAGCAGCGCCAGCTCGCGCTGGATCGTGGCCCACATGAACGAGCTGGAGCCGGAGCCGTGCACGAGCACGAACGTGGGGCGCGCGCCGTCGGTCGGGCGCGGGTGGGTGGCGTGGTCAGGGGTGGCGGTCATGTGTGATGAGTCCTGTGGTCCGAGGCGGCGCGCGGGCGGGCCCGCGGGCGGCTGCCGGCACGGGATGGCACGGCGCGTCGCCGAGTCAGTGGTGAGACTGAGGTGCGTCGAGGAGAGGGGCCGGCGCCTGGGCGCGCGGAAGCGCGCCGGGCGGCCCGGGATCCGGGCGGCGACAGCGGTCAACCGGCGAGCGCCGGGCCCTCAGCGGCCAGCGGCGCGTGCGCCTCTCAGACGGTGCGGAGACGCACTCGGACGTACTGATAACACATGCGAACACAGTACTTCGGTAACGGCGTTGGCGGTACCCGGGCAGGGGCGCCGGACGGGCCCGAAATTATCACAGCGCTGTTATATTAGCGCTGTGACATCTTCCGATCCCACCGCGGTGCCCGACCCCTGGCGCCCGCTCCACCAGCTGGTGGCCGAGATGGAAGCCGAGATCGAGCAGGTCTACCTGGCCCGCGGTATCGAGGGCGTGCGGCCCAGGTTCGCCTATCCACTGATCCGGCTCGCCCACACCGGGCCACTGACCATCCGTGAGCTGGCCGCTTCCCTCGACCGTTCGCACTCGGCGATCAGCCAGACCGTGGCCGCCCTCCGCCGGGAGGGGCTGGTCAGCTCCGAGCCGGGGCCGGACGCCCGGACCCGGCGGATCGAGCTGACCGAGCGCGGCCGGTCGCTGATCCCGTTCCTGGAGGCCGAGTGGCGGGCCACCCACGCCACGGTCGCCGAGCTGGACGCCGAGATCCCGTACGCCCTGTCCACCGTCGTCGAGGAGCTGCGCCGCGCGCTGGAGCGCCGGTCGATGCGGCAGCGCATCACCGACCACCTGGTCGAGCCGCCGCGATGACCGCGCGGATCCGGTTCCTCGACACCCGGCCGCTGCGCGGCGGCCACGCCTTCCGGGACCTGTGGATCGGCGGCGCGCTCGCCGCGCTCGGCGGCCAGCTGGCCACCGTGGCGGTGCTGGCCCAGGTCTGGGAGCTGACCGGCAGCCCGATCGCCACCGGCACCATCGGGCTGGTCACCGGTCTGGCGATGCTGCTGTTCGGGCTGCTCGGCGGCACGCTGGCGGACGCCGTCGACCGCCGGGCCCTGGTGCGGGCCACCACCGCCGGGCAACTGCTCGCCGCGCTCGGCCTGTTCGGTCAGGCGCTGGCCGAGAACCGGAACGTGCCGCTGCTGCTCGCGCTGGTCGCCGTCGGGACCGGCTGCGGCGCGCTCGGGGCGCCGGCCCGGCGCACCTTCCCGGTCCGGCTGCTGCCGGCCGACCAGGTCGCGGCCGGGCTCGCGCTCAACAACCTCGCCTTCCAGGTGGCGATGTTGGCCGGCCCGGCGCTGGCCGGCGTGATCATCGCCGGCCGGGGTCTTCCGGCGGCCTTCGCCGGGCAGGCCGTCGCTGTCGCGGTCGCCCTGCTGGCGGTGGTCCGGCTGCCGGCGATGCCGCCGGGCGGCGCCGAGCGGCCGGGCGGCCGGCGGCGGCCGGAGCGTGGCGGCTGGCGGGTCGTGCTGCGCCGCCCGACGCTGTGGGGGTCGATGGCGACCGACCTGTCGGCGACCGTGCTGGCCATGCCGATCGCCCTCTTCCCCCTGGTCAACGAGGTGCGCTTCGACGGCGACCCGCGCACCCTCGGCCTCTTCCTCTCCGCCGTGGCGGTCGGTGGAATCACCGCCGGACTGTTCTCCGGCACGGTGACCCGCTGGCGCCGCGGCGGCCTGGTGCAGCTGACGGCGGCCGGCGTCTGGGGGCTGGCGCTGGCCGGCTTCGGGCTGGCCGGGCCGCTGTGGCTGGCCCTGGCCTGCCTGGCCGTGGCGGGTGCGGCGGACACCGTCTCGGTGGTCACCCGCGGCGCCCTGGTCCAGCTGGAGACGCCGGACGCGTTCCGCGGGCGGGTCTCGTCCGTCGAACACGTGATCGGTGTCGCCGGCCCCGAACTGGGCAACTTCCGGGGCGGGTTGCTGGCCTCCGTCACCTCGGCGCCGGTCGCCCTGGTGACCGGCGGCCTGTCCGCCGCGCTGGCGGTGGCGGCCGTGGCGGCGACCAACGGCCCGCTCCGCGCCTACCGCACCCCGGAGCCGGCGGAGGCCGCGGCGTCCGCGCCGGGCGGCGGGACCGGACCGGCGGCGGCCGAGGCCGACGAGTCGGTTCCGGCCGGCGGCGGCGCGGCGGCGCGGGCGAAGTCGCCGGCCGGCACGGTGCCCTCGGCCGGGGCCGCGGTGCCGCCGATGCCCGAACCGCACGTCGGTGCCGCCGAACCGGTCGGGCCGGACCCGGGGAACGCCTGACGGCGCGCCGGGCGTCGGCACGACCGGCCGGCGGTCGGTCGCGCCAGGCGTGTTGGCTGTGGCGGTTGTGCCGATCGTTCCGGTAGTTCCGGTAGTTCCGGTTGTGCCGGTATTCGGTGGTCCGGTCGGGTCGGACGTTCCGGTCTCCTGCGGGGGCAGACGTTCCGTGCGTTCCGGTTGTGCCGGACGTTCCGGCCGGTTCAGCGGTGAGCCGGCAGCGGTGACCCGCCAACCGTCAGCCGGTGGACGGTCCGCCGCTCCGGCGGCCAGCCGGGCCGTCGGCCGACCGGCCGGGCGAGCGCGCCGCGCGGCGGCCGCCGGCTCGCGGTGCTCGGGGATCGCCCGTACGCACTGCTCGCCCTGCTCAACGCGGTGCTGTGCCTCAACATGCCGGTGCTCAGCTTCGGGTTGCCGCTGTGGGTGGTGCGCGGGACGGACGCGCCGGCGGCGATGGCGGCGGTGGTGCTGGTCGGCAACATGCTGGCCGTGGTGGTCTGCCAGGTCAGGGTGGCCCGCCGGGTGACCGACCTGGCCGCCGCCGCCCGTGCCACCCGGCGGGCCGGTTGGCTGCTCTGCCTGGCCTGCCTCGGGTACGCGCTGTCCGGCCTCGCGGCCGGGCCCGAACTGACCGTGCTGGCCCTGCTGTCGGCGGCCGGCGTCCAGGTGTACGGCGAGATGCTGCACGGGGCGGGGAGTTGGGAGATCGGCTTCGGGCTGGCCCGGCCGGACCGGCAGGGCCAGTACCAGGGGCTGTTCGCCGTGGGGCCGCAGCTCGCCCGGATGCTGGGGCCGGCGTTGCTGACGTTGCTGCTGATCTCCTGGGGGCCGCCGGGCTGGCTGGTGCTCGGCGGCCTGTTCCTGGCGGCCGGTGCCGCGTGCGGCCCGGTGGTGCGCCACGCCGAACGCGCCGGGCCTGGCGGGCGCACGCGGTGGCGCGGTGGCGCGCGGTGGCGCGCACGGGGAACGCGCGCCGGTTGACGGGTCGGTTTCGGCGCCGGTCGGTCGCCGAGTACCCACTTTTTTGTGGGTACTTGGCAGTCGGCGCCCGGCCGGCGAACCTGGTGGTGGCGGGGCGGTCGGCCGCCAGGGGCGGGCGGTGTGGTCGAGGTGGGGCGGACGGCTCAGTGGGCCAGCACCGTCCCGGCCGCGACGAGCTTCTCCAGTCGGCGGTGTCCCCAGTCGGAGAGCGGGGCCAGCGCCGTGGACAGCTCGCGGCCGAACGGGGTCAGGGAGTACTCGGTCCGCAGCGGGAGTTCGTCGTAGACCTCGCGGTGCACCAGGCCGTCGTCCGCCATCTCGCGCAGGGCGTTGGTCAGGACCTTCTCGCTGAGCCCCGGCAACAGCCGGCGTAGTTCGCCGGGCCGGTGCGGGCCGGATTCGAGCTGCCAGAGCAGCGCGGTCTTCCACTTGCCGTCGATCACGCTGATCGCGGCGGTGACGCCACACACCTCGGTGTCATAGGCACGGCTGCGCGTCATCAATGCCCCTTTTGTTGCTGCTTGTTGTCATCTGTCGTTGTCTGCCGCTGGCCGCGACCGGCCGGTGTGGCAGGCATGCCAGCCCGCTGTCCCCGCGCGCTCCCCTGTACCTACGCGCGCTCGGGCGGTTCTATTTCGGACTACCCGGAGTCCACGGACTCCGGATGAAGGAGAGACCCGTCATGACGTCAACAACCCCGTCCGTCACGGCCCCCGTGACCGTGCTGGGGCTCGGTCCGATGGGGCGGTCGCTCGCCGAGGCCTTCCTGGCGGCCGGCCACCCGACCACGGTCTGGAACCGGACCGCTGGCCGGGACCGGGAGCTGCTCGCCCGGGGCGCGCACGGCGCGGCCACCGCGGCCGAGGCGGTGACCGCCAGCGAGCTGGTGGTGATCTGCGTGCTGGACAACGCCGCCGTGGAGGCCGTGTTGGCCGGCCCCGGGGTGGCCGAGGCGCTGGCCGGGCGCACGGTGGTGAACCTGAGCGCGGACACCCCGGCCCGCGCCCGCCAGTTGGCGGCCTGGGCCGCCGAGCACGGCGTGGACTACCTGGACGGCGCGATCATGACGCCGGTCACCACCATCGGCACCCCCGACGCGGTCTACCTGCACAGCGGCCCCGAGGAGCTGTACCGGCGGCACCTGCCGACGCTCACCGCGCTCGGCCCCGGCCACTCCTACCTCGGCGCGGAGATCGGCCGGGCCGCAGCCCACGACCTGGCGCTGCTCGACATCTTCTGGTCGGCGATGTCCGGTTACGCCCACGCGCTGGCCGTCGCGCGGGCCGAGGGCGTCACCGGCCGGGAGCTGGCCCCGTTCGCCCAGGGCATCGTGGCGATCCTGCCGCCGATCTTCGAGGCGTTGGCCGGCGACCTGGACGACGGCACCTTCTCCGGCGAGGACAACCCGCTCACCTCGGCGGCCTCCTCCATGGCCCACGTCATCGAGGCGTCCGAGAGCCACGGCATCGACGCCGGCGTGATGCGGGCGGCCGAGGGCCTGGCCCGCCGGGTCATCGGACTCGGCCACGGCGAGGGCGGCTTCATCCGGACCGCCGAGCTGCTCAACCCCCGGGCCTGACCGGCCCGTTCGCCCCGGGGCGGGAACGCGCGTTCCCGCCCCGGGGCGTCGTGCGTCCCCCGGTCCCCGGGGTCCGTTGTCGCGCCGGGCGGTCGGTCGCACGGTGGGCCGGGTGACGGAGACCGGGACCGTCCGGCGGCTCGCTCCTCCGCAGCCCGTCGCCCGGCCGCCGGGACCTCGTCGGGCCCCGGTTCCCGAGCCGGCGGCGGCATCGCGGCGCCCGAGGCCCGCCGGGCCGTGTCGGGGGCGCGGGGGACGGCCCGCGTCGGCGCGGCCCGGTGCGCTGGCCGCGCGGGCCGGGCCGACCGCCGTGCGCCGACGGTCGGCCCGGCCCGCCCCGATTTGGCAGCCTTCGCGGCGGGGGCCGCCGATGGCCGAACTCCGCGGTGGCCAGGCTAAACCCGGGGTCGGCCGGTTTACCCGCGGCGTGACGCGCCACGCTTTACCTGACCGCCCGGGGCACCGGACGGTCGCGCCGGCGCCACCACCCGACGCCGCGCGCCGAAGCGCTGAAGCGCCGAAGCACCCGCGCCCCGAGCACCTGAGCACCCGAGCACCTGAGCACCTGAGCACCCGAGCACCCGAGCGTCCGAGCACCTGAGCACCTGAGCACCTGAGCACCTGAGCACCTGAGCACCTGAGCGTCCGAGCACCGATCCGACCTGACCCGCGCATCCCGCACGGAGGGACCCAACGTGCCGCACCACCGGCTCACCGACCTGTACCCGCGCGAGCGGCTCGCCACGGTCCTGCCGCCGCCCGGCCGTTGGCGCCCGCTGCCGCCGGCCGCCGACCGCGCGGCCTGGGGCCGGGTGCCGGAGGCGGCCCGGGCCCAGGCCCTCGCCCGCGCCGCGGCCCCGCTCGCCGACCCGTCGGGCGACGGGTCGGACGCCGACCGGGAGCCCGAGCCACCCGCCCGCCGCACCCGGCTGATCGCCGCCGTCACCCGGACCCTGCTGCTCGGCCCCGGCGCCGCCACCGGGGAACTGACCGCGCTGGTCCGGCTGATCTGCGCCGAGCCCAGCTGGCGCGGTTCGCCGGAGCGGCCGGGCCAGCCGGACGATCCGGCGGCGCGGGCCGCGCCGGATGTGCACGCCGCCGAGACGGCCGCGCTGCTGGCCCACACCTGGCTGCTGGCGCGGGACGAGCTGCCGGCCGACCTGGTCGCCACGCTGACCGCCGAGGTGCGCTCCCGGGTGCTCACCCCGTTCGGCGCCGGCGACGTGGGCCAGCCACCCGAGCCGCCGGGGCAGACCGCCTGCGCTGGCCGGCTCGCCGCACAACTGCTGCCCGCCGCCCTGCTGTTGGCGGCGGACGCCGAAACGCTGCTGACCGCCGTGGTCCGGGCGGTGCGGGTGCTGGACCGCTGGCTGGCCGGCGTGCCGGAGGACGGCGGCGGCGCGGACGGCATCGCCGCCTGGTGGGGCTCGGCCGCCGCCGGCTTCGAGGCCCTGGAGACCCTCGCCGACGCCACCGGCGACCCCGCCGGCCTGGCGCTGCCCCGGCTGGCGGCGCTCGCGCGCTATCCGGTCGCCGCCCGGATCGCCGGCCCCTGGTACGTCAACTTCGGCGCCGGCCCACCCTGGTTGGGGCCGGTCGAGCCGGGCCTGCTGTTCCGCTACGGGCGCCGGGTCGGCGCCCCCGAGGTCGCCGCGCTGGCCGCCACCGTCCCGCCGGCCGAGACGCCGGACGCCGGCGGCGGCACGCTGGCCCGGCTGGTCACCCCGCTGCTGGACGCGGAGTGGACGGGGGCGGCCGCCGGCCCCGGCCCGGCGCTGCCCCGGCAGCACTGGCTGCCGGACACCCGGCTCATGGTGGCGCGGGAACGCGGCGACCGCCCGGACGGCCTGTTCCTGGCCGCCACGGCCGGCCACGCCGGACCCCGACACCCGCACGCGGCGGGCTCGTTTTTCCTCGCCCACCGGGGCCGGCCGGTCGTCGTCGAGCCCGGCCTGGGCGACGCACCGGGACCGCCCCTGGACCCGCACCGGCACCGGGAGAGAACCCCCCAAGGGCACCGGGAGGCGGAACGGGGCCGGTGGTGGGGCTGGGAACGGGAACGGAACCGGCACCGGGAACGCCCCGACCGGTGGGCCACCGGCGCGGCCTGGCACAACCTCCCGGTGGTCAACGGCGTCTCGCCGACGGCCGGCGCGGCACGGGCCGCCGGGGTGGCCGCCGTGCTGGCGGACGGCAGTGCCGAGCTGTCCCTCGACCTGGCGGCCGGCTGGCCGCCGGAGGCCGGGGTGGCCAGCTGGCGGCGGACCCTGCGGCTGCGCCGCGCCGGTGCCGACGGGCCGGCCGAGGTCACCGTCGAGGAGCGCTGGCGGTTGACCACGCCCCCGGCCGGTGGCCTGGCGCTGCACCTGGTCACCACGCACCCGGTGGCGGTCGGCCCGACGCCGGGAAGCGTGCTGCTCGGGGCGCCGGGCCACCGGGTGCTGCTGGGGTACGACGCCGCCCTGTTCTGCCTGGCGATCGAGGAACGCGCGGTGGCCGATCCCGAGCTGGCCGCCGTCTGGGACGGGCGGCTGCACCGGTTGCGGCTGGTCGCCACCGTGCCCGCCGTCGCCGGCCACACCCGGCTCGCCTTCCGTGCCGTCGAACCCGCGCCGCGCGGCGACGGGCCGGCCGAGCCGGCCGGGGCCGCCGGCCGGCGCGGCGCCGGGTGGTGACCGCCGGCGCGGTGCCGCGCGACGCGGGTTCGACGCGGCGCCGGGTGGTGACCGCCGGCGCGCCGCGGGCCCCGGCCGGGGGCCGGCGGCCGTTACGTTCGCCCCATGGACTCCAGCGAAGTGCGTGACCTGTTGGCCCAAGCGCCGCTGATGGCGCGGCCCCTGCCGCCGTTCGACCCGGACGCGGCGCCGGCCGCGCCGACCGCGCTGTTCACCAGCTGGCTGGCCGAGGCCAACGCGGCCGGCGTGCTGGACCCCGGCGCCGTCGTGCTCGCCACGGCCGGCGCCGACGGCCGGCCGGACGCCCGGATCGTCGCCCTGCGGGACGTCGAACCGGTGGAGGCCGGCTGGGTGTTCGCCACCGACGCCGCCAGCCCCAAGGGCATCCAACTGGCCCAGCAACCGGCGGCCGCGCTCACCTTCTACTGGCCGGCCCAGGGCCGGCAGGTCCGGGTCAGGGGCGATGTCACCCAGGCCACCAGGGAGGTCTCGCTGGACGACTTCCGGGGCCGCTCCCCGGCGTCCAGGGTGGCCGGCCTGATCGGCCGGCAGTCCACCCCGCTGGCCGCGCTGACCGACTGGGATCTCGCGGCGGAGGGCGCCAGCCGGCAGCTGGGCAACCACCAGGACGCCCACCCACCGGGCCACACGGTCTACACGCTCGCCGCCCACCAGGTCGAGTTCTGGCAGGGCGACGCCGGCCGGCGGCATGTCCGGCTGAGCTACACCCGGGCGACGGACGGCGGCTGGGCGCGGTCCCTGCTCTGGCCCTGAGGCCCGGACCGGGGTCGGCCGGCTGGCGGGGCTCCCGGGGGGGTGCCTCTATGTCCTTCGTCAAGGCGCCCTTGTCGGGCTTGGGGTGTTTTGGTCTTGCTGGGGTCATGCGGCGAGGTTGACGTCCGTGGGCGTGCGGGACTCGTAGTAGGTGCCGTCGCGGAGCATGGCGAACAGGACGCTGGTGCGTTGGCGGGCGAGTCGGAGGAGGGCTTGGGTGTGGGTCTTGCCGCGGGCTCGCTGGCGGTCGTAGTAGGTGCGGGAGGCCGGGTCGGCGTTCATGCAGGCGAAGGCGGACAGGAACATCGCTCGTTTGAGTTGGCGGTTCCCGCCTCGGGGTGCGTGTTCGCCGTGGATCGAGGTGCCGGACGATTTCGTTGTCGGAGCGAGTCCGGCGTAGGAGGCGAGGTGGGCGGCGGTGGGGAAGCTGGTGCCGTCGCCGACGGTGACCAGCAGGACGGCGGCGGTCCTGACGCCGATGCCGGGCATCGAGGTCAGGACCGGGGAAAGAGGGTGGGCCTCCAGCAGGGTGTTGATCTGGGCTTCCAGGGCCCGGCGCTGGGTGTGGACGGCGGCGAGCGAGGCGGCCAGGGAGGGCACGACGATGTCGAGGGTGCCCGTGCCGGGGACGACGACGGTCTGTTCGTCGAGCGCGTTGAAGACGTCGTCGATCAACCGCTGAGCCATGCGGGGGGCTTTCGGGCGGATCAGCTCCACGAGTCTGCGGCGACCGGCCCTGCGCAGGGCGGCCGGGGAGCCGTAGCGTTCCAGGAGCCAGGTGACGGCCTGGTGGTCGAGACGGGGGCCCAGGACGCGTTCCAGCGACGGGTGGAACTGGGTGAGGAGGCCGCGTATCCGGTTGGACGTGCGGGTGGCCTCGGCGGCGAGGTCCTGGTCGAAGCCGACGAGGACCGTGAGTTCGGCGGTGATCTCGTCGGTCAGCTCCAGGGACCGCAGGGTGTGCGGCATAGTGCGGGCCGCGTCCGCGATCACTGCGGCGTCTTTGGCGTCGGTCTTGGCCTCGCCGGGGTAGAGGTCGGCGATCCGCCGCATTGCCAAGCCGGGCAGGTAGGCGACACGGCAGCCCGCGTCGCGGGCGACCGTCAGTGGCAGGGCCCCGATGGAAGCGGGCTGGTCCACGATTACCAGAACGGTGCCGAACTTCGCGGTCAGCTTGTCGAAAACTGCCCGCAGCTTGGGTTCGCTGTTGGGGAGCGGCTTGTCGAAGACCTTCTTGCCCGCGAAGGTCAGTCCGTGGCCATGGTGGGCGGACTTGCCCACGTCCAGGCCCAGGAACACGCCGACGTTGTCGATCTCGAACATGCTGCCTTTCCCGGGGTGTTGACGGTGCCGGCCTCGGCTTGGGTGTCGTGCTCGCGCATCCACGTTATGCAGACCTGCCGCCCGCGAGCTGTCCGGCGTTGCGCCGGACCGGACGGTGGCCGGACCTCTGATCAGCGTCTCCGACGAGCACCCCGGGCCCGGTGACACCCCCCCCAGGTCATGCCTTCGACAGGGGGACACAGTCATGCCGGGCCCGGAGGCCAGCGGCCCTCTTGCAGGACCGCGAAGAACATAACGGGGGCGGCTCGGGGGTGTCGGCCGGCTGTCGGCCGACGGTGCTGGGCGGCTGGGCGGCTGGGCGGCTGGGTGGCTCGGTGGCCCGGCGGGCGGCTCGGCCGGTGGGTCGCCGGTGGGTCGTCAACGGGTGCTCGCGCGCCGGGAATTGTCAGTGCCCGGTGATACCTATGGAGGTGTCAGAAAGGAGCCTTCACCTTGGCCGTCTGCCGTGGGATATCCGCAGCTCCGGGGCCCCGGCGCCCCGTTCACCGCACCCTGCCCGGCGTTCGCCCCACTTCTCAGGTCCAGCTCGGCCTGACCTCGCCCAGGGCGGCCGCCCAGGGCGGGAATGACGACCACCACGCCTCTCTCCGACCCGACCGTCCGGCCCGCGTCCGCCGGCGCGACGCCCGCTAGCCGCAGCCCGTTCGCCCGCCGCGGGAGGCCGCCACCCTCCCGCGGCGGGTCCCCGTCCCGGTTTCCGTGCGCGCCGGCCGTCCCGGCGGTCCGGCGAGTCCAGCCCGTTCCGTCAGTTCAGCCGGTCCACCCGGTGCAGCCTCGCAACCAGTTCAGCCCGTTCAACCAGTTCGGCGAGCGCGGCGCGGGTTCAGTCCGCCGGGCCCGCCCGCCCTCGCCCCGCAGGCCGGCGCGCCGGCCACGGCGCCCAGCGGCCCCCGGGCAGGGTGGCCAGCCGCCGCTCGGCCAACGTCCGCCGCTGCGGGTCCAGTTCGCTGGTCCGCCGCTGCTGGCTCGACCGCTCCCGGCCATCCGCGTCCCACCAGGTGAAGCCGCACCACCGCGTGCCCACCTGTTCCGACAACCGACCCGCCAGCACCCCGAGAAAGGTCCACTCCAGTGCTTCCACCAACGCGTCGGCCGACTCGTCGCAGGCGTCGCACCCACAGCTGGGAAAC
This sequence comes from Streptomyces chisholmiae, assembly GCF_031845445.1. Classification (NCBI taxonomy): domain Bacteria; kingdom Bacillati; phylum Actinomycetota; class Actinomycetes; order Kitasatosporales; family Streptomycetaceae; genus Streptomyces; species Streptomyces chisholmiae. The sequence goes on from NZ_JAVREO010000026.1 coordinate 66,649, forward strand.
GCCTCGGCGGCGAGCATCCCGGCCCGCAGGGTCACCGACGGATACGGCTCCAGGAGCACGGTCAGCGGCGCCGCGTCCGCCGCCGCCGGCGTCAGCACGATGCGCCCGGGCGTCGCCCGCTCGACCCGCGCCTCGTACTCGGCCGCACCGTGCGCGACCAGCGCCTGGGCCACGGTGTGCAGCACGCCGAACCGCTCGGGGAAGGAGTCGACTGAGTAGGCGGACTCCGGCGGGCCGGACTCCGGGTCCCACCGGTCCCCGAAGTCGATCACCGTACCGTCCGGCCCCCGGAACTCCCGCTGCGGGAGCCACGGCCGTACATACGCGCCCATACCGCGTCCCCACGTTTCCGCGCGGGCGCCGGCCGGCGCCCGCTAGTCTCTACCCGGCCACTCCGAAGGCACCCCGAGCCCGTGACCCGGCACCAGCCGGACGGGCTCTGGGTCGACGAACCACCTTTGACAAGCGAACAGTTGACCCCGCCATGCTCCTCGCCCGCCTGCTCCTCTTCCTCGGCTGCGGCACCATCATCGCCGCCCTGCTCTTCAGCGCCGCCGCCTGTACCGTCCTCCGCTGACCGGCCGCCCGGCGCCGCCGCACCCCCGGCAGGGCGCGGCGCGGCGCCCCGCCACCGCCTCGGACGGCCGGGTCAGTCGCCCAGGGCGCGGGCCAGGATCGCCTCGACCACCTCGGACTTGGCGTCCGCGTAGTTCTGCACGTACTTCCAGCTCCGCCCGGCGAGCGCCCGCTTGGTCTCCGCGTACAGATCGCGCTCCGCGTCATGCGCGCGGAGCCGGTCACGGAAGCCGAGCACCCGCCGGATCTCCGGCGAACCAGCAGACAGCACATGGAGGTTGACGCCGTCCACGCCGGGCGCCGGGTCCGTTTTCCGGAGCACCCGGTGCTCGTGCCAGTCCGGCTCGCGGATCACGACCCGGTACCCGAGCGGCTCCAACGCCGGCACGTAGGACGCCTCGTCGGCCGACTCCGGCACCACCAGCAGCATGTCGATGATCGGCTTGGCGGTCAGCCCCGGCACCGAGGTGGAGCCGGTGTGCTCCAGCCGGTGCGCCAGCCCGGCCAGCCGACGGTGGATGCCCGCCGCCTCGGCGGCGAACACCCCGGGCCACGCCGGGTCGTAGGGCACCAGCCGGACGGGGCCGTTGAGTTGGCGCGGGGCGCCGACCGTCGCCGCCTCGATCTCCGCGTCGCTCATGGCCACGCCGGCGCCGCTCCGGCCGAGCGTCGCCAGCAACAGGTCCGCGACCTCGGCCGGCGACGGCGTCGTGGTGTCCACCACCTCGAACTCCGTCCGCAACCAGGGCAACGCCTCCTGGTAGGGCGCCACATGCTCCAGCCGCCAGGTGGCGGCGGTGGCACTGGCCGGGTCCACGTCCGTCCGGATCCGCCCGGTCAGCGTCTCCGCGTCGGTGTGCAGCAGGAACGGGCGCACCGGGAGGCCGGCCTCGGCGAAGCCCGCGCGCAGCTCCCGCCAGTACTCCTCGACCAGCACCGTCTGCGGGATGACCAGGGTGCCACCGGTGTGGTCGAGCAGCCGGCGCGCGGTGTCCACCACCAGCTGCCGCCACGGCGGCCACTGCTGGAAGTCGGTGACCTGCTGCCAGTCGAGGACGTGCCTGAGCATCAGGCCCACGGTCTCCGAGTCGAAGAGCCGCGCCTCGGGCAGCCGCTCCACCAGAGCCCGCGCCGTGGTCGTCTTTCCCGCGCCGAAGGCGCCGTTCAACCAGATGATCATCCCGCCGAGGTTATCGGCGGACGACGGCCCGCGCACCGGCTCGGAACAGAACGATCCGAAGTGGGCGAGGCTGGCTGCGGTTTGGCGAGGTGGACGGCAGTTTGGGGGAAACTTTCCGACATACGGGCACCGGGGCCACTCGGTCGGGTGATGCTCTGCTTGCGGTGGTATGGCGGGCGGCGGCAGGGTGTGCCGGCATGGACCACACTCAGCAGGCGATGGCCAGGCTCGCCTCGTCCGGGGTCGGAGGCATCGCCCTGACCTGGGTCGACAACGCCGGGATCACCCGCGTCAAGACGGTGCCGACGGCGCGGCTGAAGGAGGTCGTCCACAACGGGGTCGGCATGTCACCCGTCTTCGACGTCTACCTGGTCGACGACTCGATGACGGAGAGCCCGCACACCGGCGGGCCCGACGGCGACCTGCGACTGGTGCCCGACCTGGACCGGCTGACGGTGCTGGCCGGCCAACCCGGCTGGGCCTGGGCCCCGGTGGACCGGTACCAGGCCAGCCGGGCCCCTTACCCCGGCTGTCAGCGCGGCTTCGCCGGCCGGCAGGTCGCCCGCGCCGCCGAGGAGTTCGAGCTGGACCTCCTGATGGGTTTCGAGACCGAGTGGGTGGTCGGGGACGGCACCACCGGACGCGGCCCCGCCTACGGCATGGCCCGGCTGGTGGAACACTCGGACTACCTGCGGGAGGTGCTGGCCGCCCTCGACGCGCAGGGCATGGCGCCGCTCCAACTCCACCCGGAGTACGCCGTCGGCCAGTTCGAGGTGTCGGTGGCACCGGCCAGCCCGGTGGCCGCCGCCGACCAGGCGGTCCTGGTCCGGGAGACCATCCGGGCGGTCTCGGCCCGGCACCGGCTGCCGGTCTCGTTCGCGCCCGTGCCCCACCTCGGTGGGCTGGGCAACGGCCGACACCTGCACCTGAGCCTGTGGCGGGACGGCAAGAACCTCTGCCGGGGCGGCGACGGCCCGTTCGGCATGACCGCCGACTGCGAGGCGTTCCTGGCCGGAGTCCACCGGGAGCTGCCCGCGCTGCTGGCGCTGGGCGCGCCGTCGCCCGCCAGCTACCTGCGGCTGCGGCCGTCCCAGTGGGCCGGCGCCTACCACTGCTGGGGGCTGGAGAACCGGGAGGCCGCGCTGCGCTTCGTCACCGGCTCCCCGGACGACCTCGGCGGCGCCAACGCCGAGGTCAAGTGCTTCGACGGGGCGGCCAACCCCTACCTCGTGGTGGGCGCCGTGTTGGCCGCCGGGCTGGCCGGGCTGCGCGAGGGACTGACCCTGCCGGTGCCGGTCACCGGCGACCCGGCCCACCAGCCGGGGCAGCGGCGGCTGCCCGAGGCGCTGCCGGAGGCGGTGCGCCGGCTCGCCGAGTCGGCGGTGCTGCGGGAGGCGATGGGGGAGGAGCTGCTGGGCGCGGTGTTGGCGGTGCGGCAGGCCGAGAGCGACCTGTTCACCGCGCTGGCACCCGAGGAACTGGTGGGGGCGATCCGTGACCGCTACTGAACCGGGGCCGCCCCTCTCGGAGCAGCGGCGCCCCGCCAGCCCGAACCACCCCGCCGGCCCGAACCGCCCCGCACCCGGCTATCCCGCACCCGGCCATCCCGCACCGGCCCACCCAGCGGCGGACCATCTCGGTATCGACGTCGGCCCGGAAGCCGGGCTGCCGCCGCTGGTCGACCAGCACTGCCACGGTGTGCTGCGCCAAGTGCCCACCGAGCTGGCCGCGTTCGCCGGCTGGCTGACCGAGTCGAACGCTCCGGCGGCCGCCGGCACCAGCCACTTCGACAGCGCGCTGGGCCTGGCCGTGCGCCGCTGGTGCCCGCCGGCGCTCGGGCTGCCGGCGTACGCGTCGGCCGAGGAGTACCTGGAAGCCCGGCGGGCGTTGGGGGCGGCGGAGGTGACCCGCCGCCTGCTGCGCGCCGCCGGCATCGGCACCCTGCTGGTGGACGACGGGCCACTGCCCGGCGAACTGCTCACGCCCGCCGAGTTGGGGAGCGCCGCCGAGGCGACGACCCACGTCGTCACCCGGCTGGAGTCGCTGGCCGAGGCGGTGGCCGACCGCGCCGGCCGGGACACCGACGCCTTCCTCGCCGAGCTGGCCGCCGCGATCGACGCCGCCCGGGCCCGTTCGGTGGCCTTCAAGTCGGTGGCCGCGTACCGGCATGGTCTGCACCTCGCCCCGGAACCACCGAGCCGGGCCGAGCTGTGGACGGCGGCCGAGCGCTGGCTGCGCACCCGCCGCCCCGGCGGCCGGCTGGGCAACGAGGCGCTGCTGCGGCACCTGCTGTGGTCGGCCGTGGACACCGGGCTGCCCCTGCAACTGCACACCGGCATCGGCGACAGCGACCTGCGGCTGCACAACGCCGACCCGGCGCTGTTCACCGACTTCGTCCGGGCGGCGGCGCCGACCGGCTGCCCGCTGGTACTGCTGCACTGCTACCCGTTCCACCGGCAGGCCGGCTACCTGGCCTCGGTCTACCCCCAGGTGTACGCGGACCTCGGGCTCACCCTGAGCCAGGTCGGCGGCCGGGCGCCGGTGGTGCTGGCCGAGACGTTGGAACTGGCGCCGTTCAGCAAGGTGCTCTTCTCCACGGATGCCTACGGCCTGCCGGAGCTGTACCTGGTCGGTGCGCGGCAGTTCCGCTGGGCGCTGTCGGAGGTACTCACCGGAGCCACCTGGCCGGCGGCCGACGCCCGGCGGGCGACCGCAGCGATCGGGGCGGGGAACGCCCACCGCCTCTACCGGCTGCCGGCCGCCCCCTCCTGACCCGCCCCGGGGCGGCACCGGTCGGGGCCGGGCCCGGCACCCGTCGGCGCGGGCGCGGCGTCGCCGTGGCGGCGGAGGTAGGCCAGCACGGCCAGGACCCGGCGGTGGCCGCTGTCGCCCGCCGACAGGCCGAGCTTGAGGAAGACACCGCCGATGTGCTTGTGGACGGCGTTCTCGGTGACGACGAGCCGGCGGGCGATGGTCGCGTTGTCGTGGCCCTCGGCCATCAGCGCGAGGACCTCACGTTCGCGGGCGGTCAGCGCGTCTACGGGGTCGCCGCGCGCCAGCAGTTGGGCGATGACCTCCGGGTCCATGGCGGTGCCACCGGCGGCCACCCGGCGCAGCGCGTCGGTGAACTCCCCGATCCGGCTCACCCGGTCCTTGAGGAGATAACCGATGCCGCCCCGGGCGTCGGCGAGGAGGCGGCTCGCGTACTCCTGCTCCACGTACTGGGACAGGACCAGGACGGGCAGGCCCGGCCGGTCGCGCCGGGCCCGGACCGCGGCCCGGACGCCCTCGTCGCGGAAGGACGGGGGCAGTCGCACGTCCACGATGGTGACGTCAGGACGGTGCTCCTCGACGGCGGCGAGGAACGCGGGGGCGTCGGCGGCGATGGCGACGACCTCGAAGCCCTGCGAGTTGAGCAGCAGCTCAAGTCCGGACGACAGCAGGACGTTGTCCTCGGCGATCACCACGCGCACGGCAGCTCCACGGCGACGGTGGTCGGCCCGCCCGGCGGACTGCTGATCGCCAGGGTGCCGTCCAGGGCGGCGGCGCGGCGACGCATCCCGTCCAGGCCCGTGCCCCTGGTCGGGTCCGCTCCGCCGACCCCGTCGTCGGATATCTCCGCGCGGAGCAACGGGCCGTCGCGGGCGACGCGGACCGTGGCACGGGTGGCGCGGCCGTGTCGCGCGGTGTTCGCCAGCGCCTCGGTGACGGCGAAGTAGGCGACCGCCTCGACGGCCGCGGGTATCTCGCCGAGCGGACCGACATCGATTCGGGTCGGCACCCCGGCCCTGGTGGCCAGGGTGCTGAGCGCGCCGGGCAATCCCTGGTCGGCCAGCACCGGGGGGTACATGGTGCGGATGACGGAACGCAGTTCGGTCATCGCGTCCTCGGTCTCGGCGTGTGCCTGGCGGACCAGGACGGCCGCCGCGTCCGGGTCCTCGGGGAAGCGCTCGCCGGCCACGGCCAGCCGCATCGCGATGGCCACGAGCCGGGCCTGGGTGCCGTCGTGCAGGTCGCGCTCGATGCGGCGGAGTTCCGCGCTGTGTGCCTGGAGGACATCCGTGCGGGTCCGGGTGAGCTCGGTGACACGTGCCCCCAGCCGGTCGGCCGGCGACGGGGCCAGGACCGCGAGGCAGCACCGGGCGTGGGCCCTGGCCAGGGGCGGGAGGAGGAGGGCGGCCAGTGCGGCGAGAAGCACGAGATTCAGCAGGCCGAGCGACAGCGCGGCGCCCCAGCTGGTGAGCGGAACGCTGAACACGGGCAGCCACGGCGCCGAGGGGAAGGCCCACCACGTCACCGCGACGACGGGAGTGGCCAGCAGGCTGCCCAGGCAGAGCAGGGCGACGGCGCCGGCCGGCAGACCGGCGACCACCTGCACCCCGAGCCAGCCGAGGTTGCGGCGGACGGTGCGCGGCCGCGGCCGCACCCGCTGGCCCAACAAGGCCCCGGCGTGCCTCCGGTGCCGCTCCGCCCAGGACTGGGCCAGCGCGGGAACGCACAGCGCGGGCGCCGCGGCGAGTGTCACCAGCGCGGCCACCAGGGTGCCGAGCAGGTAACGCCCGCCGCGCAACACCCTGGGCATCGCCGAACGGGCCGCGCCGAACAGGTCGTGCAGGCCACGCACTTGCTTCTCCTTCCCGCTGTCGTCATCAGTCGTCATCAGTCGTCATCGGGGTCGTTATCGGAGTGGGTCATCGGTGTGAGGGGGCACCACGTGATGAACCCTAGGCACCGGGTGTGCCGATGGCACTACAGCCAGCTGTACCTTTCCTTTGGTAGCTCACGGTAGCGACCGACCCCCGGTCGGTTACTTAACGTGGCGGCATGAGATTCCTTCGCCCGCTCGGCGGGTCGTCCCAGTCGCCCGTCCCGCAGCCGCCCTCCTCCGAGGTGTCCTCCGCCCAGCCCGCAACCGCCCGGCCGTCCAACCGCCCGTCGGATCGGCCCGAGCGGTGGCGCCGCCGTGCCGGCCGCCGGTGGTTGCCGGCCGCCGCCCTCGCCCTCGTCGCCGCCTGCGTGGCCGTCGGCCTCCAGCTGCCGGCCGGTGCGCACGACGCGGCCCCGGCCGGATACCGGCAGAGCGACCTGCGCCGGGACACCGACGCCATCCGGGCGTTGGGCGTCACCGGCGTCCAGGCGCGGGTGACCACCGACGTCGGCCGCGAGCTGGTCGCCACCAGCGGCGTCGCCGAGGTGGGCACCGGCCGTCCGGTGCCGCCGGACGGCTACTTCCGGATGGCGAGCACCGGCAAGGCGCTGGTGGCCACGGTCGTCCTGCAACTGGTGGACGAGGGCGGCCTGGCGCTCGACGACACGGTGGACGACTGGCTGCCCGGCCTGGTCGAGGGCAACGGCAACGACGGGCGCGAGATCACCGTCCGTCAGCTCCTCCAGCACACCAGCGGCATCCGTGACGACCTGCCCGGCTTCGACACCCCGCGGGAGTACCACGAGCGCCGGTACGAGACCTTCACCGCCCAGCAGATCGTGGCCCGGGCGATGGCCCACCCCCCGGACTTCCCGCCCGGCGCCGGCTGGGGCTACGCCAACACCGGCTATGTGCTGCTCGACCTGATCATCGAGCAGGTCACGGGCCGGCCCTGGCACGAGGAGGTCGAGGACCGGGTGCTGCGGCCGCTCGGCATGGACCACACCTACCTGCCGGGCGGTGACCCCACCCTGCGCCGACCCCACGCCCACGCCTACCAGGTCTTCCCGACCGGCGAGCGGGTGGACGTCACGAAGGTGATCATTCCCGATCCCGGCGGCTACGTCTCCACCACGGCGGATGTCAACCGCTTCTTCCTGGGTCTGCTCGGCGGTGAGTTGCTGTCCCCGGCTCGGCTGGCCGAGATGCGGGACACCGTCCCGGTCAACGAGGAGATGCGGGTGTTCTGGCCGGACGGCCGCTATGGCCTCGGTCTGGTCGACCGCCCTCTGTCCTGCGGCGGCCGTTATGTGAGCCACGAGGGAGGCGAGGCCGGTTACATCACCCTGAACGGCGTCACCGAGGACGGCGGTCGCGCCGTCACCGTCTCCATGTCCACCGCGCTCGGTGACTCCCCGGACGCCGTGCTCCGTCAGGAGCGGGCCGCCAGTGACCTCGTCGACCGCGCGCTGTGTGGTGGCCCGGACGACGGGCGGGGCGCGTGAGGGCCGGGCCCGGCCCACGGCGTTCTGCGGCCTTGTCAGTGCTCGGCGCCGAAGAGGGTCAACAGCTCGACGCGGCCGAACATCCGGGCGGTGTCGATGGCGGACGGCTGCCCGGCGGCCGGATCGGCCCCAGCCGCCAGCAGCGTCCGGACCACGGCGGACTCGTTCTTGAAAACCGCGCCGGCGATCGGGGTCTGCCCCCGGTCGTTGGCCCGGGCCGCGTCGGCGCCCCGCTCCAACAGCGCTTCCACGGTGGCCACATGGCCGTGGTAGGCGGCCAGCATCAGCAACGTGTCCCCCTTGTCGTTGCTCAGGTTCACCGGGACCCCCGCGTCCACGTAGGCGGCTACGGTGTCCGTGTCCCCTTCCCTGGCCAGGTCGAACACCTTCGCCGCGAGCTGGAGCACCTCGGGGTCGTGGGCGGGCTCGTTGCTCTCCGGTGCCGGGCCGGTCATGGGGTCTTCCTCCTCGATGGTGCTGTTTGGGCACAGCCTACGTACTCTGGCGGCCATGCTTGCCCGTTTCCCAGCGGCGATCCAGCGCGACCGACTGTTGTTGGTGCCGATCGTCGCTCTGCTGGTCGAGGCCGTGCTCGTGGTGGCGATCGCGAGTTCGTCCCCCGAGCGCACGGTGAACGGGGTGGTCGGCTGGCTGGCGACAGCCGCCGGCACGGGTCTGCTGCCGCTGCGCTTCCGCTGGCCGGTGACGATCGCGGTGCTCTCCCTGGCGCTGACCATGGGGTACTACGTCCTGAGCACCCTCGACGGGCCGGCCGGGCTGACCGTGCTCATCGTGTCGCTGTACAGCGTGGCGCGGGGCGGGCGGCTGGCGGCGGCGGTGGCTGTGGCGGTCTTCGCCATGCTGGTGATCACCTGGGGCGAGGTGCTGGCCGGCGAGGAGGAGCGCCATGTGGACAACATGTCCATGGTGCTCTTCGGCGGCTGGTTCCTGAGTCTGATCATGCTGGGGCACGCGGTGCAGCTGCGCCACGCACACCAGCGCGAGACGGAGCAGCGGCTGCTGGCCGCCGAGCGCGAGCGGGATCTGCGGGCCCAGCAGTCGGCGACCGCCGAACGGCTGCGGCTCGCCCGGGAGTTGCACGACGTGCTGGGTCACAACATCTCGCTGATCAACGTGCGCACCACGGCGGCGCTGCACCGCAGCGCCAAGCGGCCGGGGGAGACGGTGGAGCTGGTCAGTGCCCTGGAGCTGGTGCGCGACACCAGCAAGGAGGCCCTGCGCGAGTTGCGGGCCACCCTGGGGGTGCTCCGGCAGGTCGACGAGGCCGCCCCGGTGGAGCCGGCGGCCGGACTGGAGCGGCTGGGGGAGCTGGTGGACCGCGCCTCCCGCACCGGCCTGGAGATCTCGCTGGCGACGACGGGCGAGCCGCCGGTGCTTCCGCCCAACATCTCGTTGGCCGCCTACCGGATCGTCCAGGAGTCGATCACCAACATCACCCGGCACGCGGACGCCACCAGGGCCTGGGTTCTGGTCGACTACGCCCCGGGCGAGTTGCGGCTGACGGTCTCGGACGACGGGCGGGGTGCCGAGCCGGGGGCGCGGGGCAGCGGCATCCAGGGTATGAGCACCAGGGCCGAGGCCCTGGGCGGCGAGCTGTCCGCCGGCGGCGGGCCGGAGGGTGGTTTCCGGGTCACCGCCCGGCTGCCCCTGCTGGACTGGGCCGAGCCCGATCACCCGGCCCCGGCCGCTGCCGAGCGTGGCGGGCCGGCGTTCACGGACCCGCCGGCGCAGGAGGGCTGACCAGCCGGTACGCCGGAGAACGGGCCGCGTGCCGCGCCGCCCTCGGCCGTGCCTTCAGTGTTGCTTACCTGTCGGATGCAGCAGATTTAACTGGTGCTCAAGTGCGTGGTCAGCGACGCTGGACAGATGATCACAGCAGGTGCGGTGGCCGGCGTCGCGGCCGTGGCCCTCGGGATGGTGCTGACCCCCGGGCCCAACATGATCTACCTGGTCTCCCGCAGCATCACCCAGGGCCGGTGGGCCGGGCTGGTCTCGCTCGGCGGGGTCGCCCTCGGCTTCCTCATCTACCTGACGGCGGCCAACCTGGGCCTGTCCGTCGTCTTCACTGTCGTCCCCGGCCTCTACCTCGCGGTGAAGCTGGCCGGCGCCGGCTACCTCGCCTGGCTGGCCTGGAAGACGTTGCGCCCGGGCGGGGTCTCGGCCTTCGACCGGCAGGACCTGCCCGTGGAGTCCGGGCGCCGGCTCTTCACCATGGGCCTGATGACCTGCCTGCTCAACCCGAAGATCGCCCTCATGTACCTGTCCCTCATACCGCAGTTCGTGGATCCGGCTGCCGGGCACGTCATGGCCCAGGGCTTTCTCCTGGGCAGCGTCCAGGTCGTCATCGGGGTCGCGGTGAACGGCACGTTCGTGCTGGCGGCCGGCCTGATCGCCGCGTTCCTCGCCCGTCGCCCCGGCTGGCTGCGCGCCCAGCGCTACGTGATGGGTACGGTCCTCGGCGGTCTCGCCGCCCACCTGGCCCTGGACAGCTCCCAGCCCGCCCGTGGCTGACCCGCACACCGGAGGCCGTCCCCGCCCCAAGACGCGCCTACCCTGGTCCGCATGACCACGACGCGCCGCGGGGGACCCGACGTGAAGAAGGTGAGGGTCGTTCTCGCCGACGACCAGATGCTGGTGCGGGCGGGGTTCCGTTCCATCCTGTCGGACGAGGACGACATCGCGGTGGTGGGGGAGGCGGCGAACGGCGCCGAGGCCGTCGCGCTGGCCCGGGAGCTGCGCCCCGACATCGTGCTGATGGACATTCGGATGCCGGAGATGGACGGCCTGGCGGCGACCGAGCGGATCGTCGCCGACGAGCGGCTCGCCGAGGTGCGGGTGGTCATCCTGACCACTTTCGACGTGGACGACTACGTCTACGGCGCGCTGCGCGCCGGTGCCTCCGGATTCCTGGTGAAGGACACCGAGCCGATGGAGCTGCTGCACGCGATCCGGGTCTGCGCCCGGGGAGACGCGCTGATCGCGCCGACGGTCACCCGTCGGCTGATCGCGGAGTTCGCCGGCCGGGCCAGGCAGCCCGACCCCAGCCCCCGGCTGAACGCGCTCACCGAGCGGGAACGCGAGGTGCTCGGCCTGGTCGGTGCCGGGCTCACCAACGACGAGATCGCGCGCCGCCTGGTGCTCAGCCCGTCCACCGCCAAGACCCACGTCAGCCGGATCATGACCAAGGTGGACGTCCGGGACCGGGCGCAACTGGTAATCCTGGCCTACGAGTCGGGGATGATCACCCCCGGCTGGCTGGGCTGACCCGGCCGCCCGAGCCACACCTCGCCGTGCGCCGCCCCGACCAGCCCTCCGCCGGGGCGGGACGCCGACCCTGACGGGTGCCCCGGCGCCGAGCCCGCGACGGGCGGCGACGGGCGCCGCTGGTCAGCAGGCCGACCAGGGCCGCGCCCCCGTGTTCCCCTGCCCGCCGCCCCGGAGGCGGCGCCGGCCGCGCCCCGACCCCGGTCTCAGGGCGGGCGCAACCTCGGGGGTACGCCGGGCGCCCCGAGTGCGACCCAGGTGGTAGCCCAGGTGTCAGCTGACGGCCGACGTGCGGAGGCCCGCTTCGCGGCCACCGTGGTGGTGTGACCCCCCAGACCTGGAACCGCCACACTCCGCCGGCTGCCCCGCCCGCCGCCGACGCGGGGGAGGAGCGTCGCCGTGGAGCCGTTCGCCGCCGTCGTCCTGGCCTGTTGCGCGGCCGGTTTCCTGGTGGTCGGCGGCGCGGAGCTGGGCGTGGCGATGCTGCTGCCGGTGTTGGCGCGGGACCGGGCGGAACGCGCGGCGTTGCGCGCCGCTTCCGCGCCGGTGGCGCGGCTCGCCGAGGGGTGGCTGTGGGCCACCCTGCTCTGCCTGCTGCTCTGCTTCCCCACCCTGCCCGGCGCGTTGCCCGGGGCCGGGCCCCTGCTGGGGCCGCTGCTGCTCGGCTGGCTGCTGCGCGGCCTCGGGCGTTGGGGCCGGCCGCCGTTCTCGCGCGGCAGACGGGGCGGCGGGCACGGCGGCGGGCACGGCGGGGGGCTGGATGGTCGTGGGCGCGGTTGGCCCGACGTGCTCTGGAGCGGCGGGAGTTGGCTGGCCGGGTTGGCCTGCGGATGGTTGTTGGCCGCGCTGTTGGCCGAGGGACTGAGTCGCCCGGTCGAGCCGGCGGTCGCGCTGCTCAGCACGGTCTGCGTGGTGTTGTTGCTCCTGGCCCACGGCATCAGCCTGGCCGCGTTGCGGGCCACCGGGCGGCCGTTCCAGCGGGCCAGGCAGCTGACCGGCCGGCCGGGCGGGGACCGTTCGCTGGTGCTGACGGCCGGGCTGTTGGCGACGCTGCCCCCACTGGCCGGCGCTCGCCTGCCGCTGGCCGCGCACGCGGCACCGACGGCGTCGCTCGCCGCGTCGGTGCCGGCGCTGCTGCTGGTCCTCGGCTGGCTCACCCGCGCCCAGCTGCGCCGCTGGCGCGGCAGTCGCCACGACGGCTGACCGACCACCGGACCCGTCGCCGAACCGATCACCGCTCCCGCCACCGGGCCAGGTACGGCGCTCGCCGCGGGGCCTACCACCGTGCTGTCCACCGCGCCTGCCGCCAGGCCGAGCACGGCGGTCGCCGCGGGGCCGGCCACGGTGTTGTCCACCGCGACTGCCACCCACCGTGCCAGCACCGTTCCGCATACCGCCCCCTGCCCCAGTTGGATCACCAGCCGGCTCACCGGTCGCATCACTGGCCGGGGCACCGGTCAGGTCACCGACCGGGCCGCCGAGCCCCGCCGCCCGGGGCCTCTCGGCCTCAGGCCCCGGGCCGCCGGGCCCCGCCGCCCCCTG
>NZ_JAVREO010000027.1:0-73464 GCF_031845445.1 Streptomyces chisholmiae
TGCAGTGAATCCCGGCCCGCCGGCCAGCAGTCCCCACCGCGACGCCAAGATCACCCAGATCTACGAGGGCACCAACCAGATCCAGCGGATCGTGATGGCGAGGAACCTGCCCTGACCCGCGCCACGGCGACCGGGCGCCGTGCCGGCCGCCCGGTCGCCGCGCTCGGCTGACGCGTTGTCAGTCCGCCGTGCGAGGCTACCGACATGAGTGCACAGCGGGATGAGCGAGACGAGACCGGCGAGCGGCTGCGGGTGGTCCAGGGGTTGTGGGACCGCACGCAGGCGCGGGACTGGGCGGGTGTGGGGGCGCTGTTGGCGCCCGACGTCGTGGTGGAGTGGCCGGCGAGCGGCGAGCGCATCGTCGGCCGGGAGAACTACGTGGGGATGAACGCCGCGTACCCGGAGGGCTGGTCCATCCGGGTACTGCGGCTGGTGGCCGACGACGACTGCGTGGTCTCGGAGGTCGAGGTGCCGCACGAGGAGACGGGCGTGCACCGGGTGGCCTCGTTCTGGTCGGTGCGGGGCGGCCTGATCGTGGCGGGCCGGGAGTACTGGACGGAGTTGGGCGCCGATCCGGCGCCGGGCTGGCGGGCCCGCTACGTCGAGCGGATGTGACGCGGGGCGGGGCCGGTCAGTCGGCCGCCTCCCCGCCCGCCTCGTCCTCCCGTCGACGGATCAGCGCCGCCACGCTGTTCAGCAGGAACTCCAGGCTCTGGTCGAAGTCGTCCGCTGGTGAGTTCTCGTTCTCGAAGACGCCGGTCGCGGTGACCTTGGCGAGGGTCGGGTAGCGCCCGTCGCCCATGATCTTGGGGAGCATGCGGCCGTAGGCGCGCCCCCACTCCTCGTAGGAGACGCCGGTGCGCTCGCTGGCGCGGGTCATGGAGACCTCCTGCCGGGTGCTGCCGAGCACGAAGCTCGTGAGGATCATCAGCACCTCCATCATGTCGCCCTCGTTGAGCGGGGTCTCGTCCATGGCGGCCAGCGCCGCCTCCATCCAGGCCAGGTTGTTCGGGCCGAACGGGGGCGCCCCGATCGGGATGTCCAGCATCCAGGGGCGACCGACCACCATCTCCCGCATCTGCCGGCCCCAGCAGCGGAGCGCGCCGCGCCAGTCGGCCGGCCAGTCGGTGGTGTCCGGCGGACCACTGCCCATGTGGAACATCAGGTCCAGCAGGTCGTCCTTGCTGGGCACATAGCGGTAGAGGGTCATGGTGGTCACGCCCAGGGCCTGCGCGATCCGCCGCATCGAGACGGCGCCGACGCCCTCGGCGTCGGCGATCCGCACCGCCTCCCCGACCACCTGATCGACGCTCAGGCTGCCTCGCGGCCCCCTGGTGCCCGCGGCGCGGGTGCGCCAGAGCAGGTCGAGCAGGTACTGCGGGTCGCGCCCGTCCTCCGCCGCCATGCCGCCGTTCCTCCCGCGTCAGGTCATCTGTGGGTCGCGGCCATCGTAGAACTATGTACACCGTCCACAGTAAGTGTACGCTGTACACGGAAATGTACGCCGTACACGGTTTCCGTCGACGCGGCGGGACCAGACCTGGACGGGTGGGGATGACATGACCGCAACGGCCATCAGCGCCGAGGGGATACGCAAGCGCTACGGGGACACCCAGGCCCTCGACGGCTTCGACCTGACCGTGGCCGAGGGCACGGTGCACGGCCTGCTGGGGCCCAACGGCGCCGGCAAGACCACCGCCGTGCGGACCCTGGCCACGCTCTCCCGGATCACCGAGGGCCGGGCCACCGTCTGCGGCTTCGACGTGGCCGGGCAGCCGGACGAGGTGCGCGCCCGGATCGGCCTCACCGGCCAGTACGCGGCCGTCGACGAGACGTTGAGCGGCCGGCAGAACCTGGTGCTCTTCGGCCGGCTCTTCGGGCTGCGCGGCGGCCGGGCCCGGCGGCGGGCGGACGAGCTGCTGACCCAGTTCGCCCTCACCGACGCCGCGGGCCGGAGCGCCGGGGACTACTCGGGCGGCATGCGCCGCCGGCTCGACCTGGCCGCCAGCATGATCGTCGTGCCCCGGGTGCTGTTCCTGGACGAGCCCACCACGGGCCTCGACCCGCGCAGCCGCAACCAGGTCTGGGACGCGGTCCGTTCCCTGGTCGCCGGCGGCACCACCGTGCTGCTCACCACGCAGTACCTGGAGGAGGCGGACCAACTGGCGGACCTCATCTCGGTGATGGACGCCGGCCGGGTGGTGGCCGAGGGCACCGCCGACGAGCTGAAGGCCCGACTGGGCGGCGACCGGATCGAGGTGGTGGCCCGGGACGTCACCGAGCTGCCCGACACGGCGGCGCTGGTGCGTCGGGTCTGCGACATCGAACCGGAAGTGAACTACGAGACCTGCCAGGTGGTCGCCCGGGTCAACGACCGGGTGCTCGCGCTGACCGAGGTGGCCGCCGCGCTCCGCGCCACCGGCCTGGAGGTGACGGACCTGGGCACCAGGCGACCGTCCCTGGACGAGGTGTTCCTGCACCTCACCGACCGGCCGGCCGGCGAACGCGCGGCCCGGCGGCAGCCGACCCGGAAGGAAGGTAGCGCGGCATGAGCGGCGTCGGAGTCGATCTCGGGCTCGGCAGGGCCGGCGGGACCGCCACGGGCGGCGGGCCACGGCTGGGCGGCACCGCCCGGCGGGGGCCCCGGGTGGCGGTCGCCGACGGGCTGGCGATGACCCGCCGGAACATGGCCCAGCTGGCCCGCAGCCCGGAGGAGATCTCCCTCTACTTCAGCCTGCCGATCCTGTTCGTGCTGGTCTTCGGCTATGTCTTCGGCAGCGGGATGCAGCCGCCGGACGGCGGGAACTACCGCGAGTTCCTGGTCCCCGGCGTGTTCGCCATGACCATGCTGCACGGGATGGGCGCCACCGCCACCTCGTTGGCGTTCGACATCTCGCGGGGTGTGGTGGACCGGTTCCGGGCCATGCCGACGGCCAGGTCGGCGCTGCTGGTCGGGCGCTGCCTGGCGGACCAGCTGCGGGCCCTGCTGGAGATGGTCGCGCTGCTGGTCTGCGGCCTGCTGGTGGGCTGGGAGTGGAACCGCGGGCTGGGGCGCGCCCTGGTGGCGGTGGGGCTGCTGCTGCTCCTGCGGATGGCGATCTCCTGGATCGGTGTCTACCTCGCGCTGCTGCTGCCCAACCCGGACGTGGTCGGCGTCGTGGTCTTCCCGCTGGCCTTCCCGTTGACGGCGCTCTCCTGCATCTTCGTGGCGCCGGAGCTGATGCCAGGCTGGCTGGGGACCATCGCGGAGTGGAACCCGCTCTCGGCCACGGTGGCCGCGAGCCGGGAGCTGTTCGGCAACCCGGGGCTGGGCGGCGACTCCTGGGTGGCCGAGCACGCGCTGCTGCTGGCCGTCGCCTGGCCGCTGGCGATCATCGCGGTCTTCGCGCCGCTGGCGGTGCGCCGCTACCAGCGGCTCACCGACTGAACGGGACCGGGGCCCGCACCCGCGCCGGAGAAGCGGCGGGTGCGGGCCCCGTCTCGGCCCGTGGGGTCCCTCAGATGGAGACGCCGTGCGAGCGCAGGTAGGCCATCGGGTCGATGTCGGAGCCGTAGGCGGGACCGGTGCGGACCTCGAAGTGCAGGTGCGGGCCGGTCACGTTGCCGGTCGCCCCGGAGAGCCCCAGCTGGTCGCCGGCGCCCACCGACTGGCCGACGCTGACCCCGATCGAGGACAGGTGGGCGTACTGGCTGTAGTGGCCGTCGGCGTGCCGCACGACGACCTCGTTGCCGTAGGAGCCGCCGCTGCCGGCGGTGACCACCTCGCCGGCGGCGATGGAGACCACCTGGGTGCCGGTGCCCACCGGGAAGTCGGCCCCGGTGTGGTAGCCGGAGGACCACAGGGCGCCGGCGTTGCCGTAGCCGCCGCCGCTCACGCCGGAGACCGGCGCCACGTAGTCGGCGGACTCGGCGGCCTCGGCGGACTCGGCGACCGCGGCGGCCGGCGCGGCCGCGCCCTCGACGTCGAGCGACAGTTCGAGCCCCGGGGTGATCCGGGTCGGGTCGTCGCCGATGACCTCGCGGTTGGCCTCGTAGAGCTGCTCCCAGCCGCCCTCGACCTCGTGGTCTACGGCGATCCGGTACAGGGTGTCGCCGCCGGCCACGGTGTAGCTGGCCGGGGCGGCGCCGGCGGTGCCGGCGGCGACCAGGGGCAGCCCAAGGCCGGCGGCGCCGACGGTGAGCAGGGCGGCGGCCCGGGGCAGGCGCCGGATGGGCTGACGGCGGTGACGTCCGCGTCCAGACATGAGCGTGTCTCCTCTCCAACGCCTGCGAGGTCAGCTGTCGGGTTCGGGCCGGAGTCGCCCGGCCACGACCGGACGGGGCGCGGAACCGCGCCTCGTGCCGCCGTGGCTTCACCCCGAGCCGGACCGGTGTCACGGTCCGGCGGAATTGGGTCCCCCGCTCCTGTCAGACGGAATGTCCATGTGTCCGCCTCCGGTGACAGGATTCGGCGTCCGGAGCGGTTGGCCGCGAATGCGACGCGGAGGGAACGGTAAACCCGCGAATTCACCCCGGACAAGAAATGCGGAACGCCGAAGACGTGACCGGGAATACCCGGAACCCCATGAGATGACGCAGCGTTCTGATCCTTTTCCGCACCGTCAACGGCGGCGTTTCCGGAATGGCGCGCCAAGTCGCCACGCACGCGGTTCACTTGCCGGGTCCGGGGCCGGGACGGGCACCCCGGGGGCCGGAACGCGGCGCGCCCCGCCCGTGAGTTCGGTCACGGGCGGGGCGCGGTCCAGCGCTTTCTCACCTTCGCGCGGAATGTCCGTTCTGTCCGCCGTCCAGCTCGGCGATGGTCGCGATCGACGGGCCGCGCCGAGCGCTCTCCTCGACGGCGACCCGCTCCGCGCCACGCAGCACCCGCACCGCGTTCTCCCAGGTCAGCTTGGCCAGGTCGGCCGGCGACCAGTGCCGCTCCAGCAGCTCGGCGACCAGCAGCGGATAGCCGGAGACGTCTTCCAGGCCCTGCGGCAGGAAGGCCGTGCCGTCGTAGTCGCCGCCGATCCCGAGGTGGTCGATGCCGGCCACCTCCCGCATGTGGTCCAGGTGGTCGGCGACGGTGGCCGCGGTGGCCACCGGCCGCGGCACCGCGGCCTCGAAGGCGTGCTGCACCCGCATCGCCGGCTCCGTGGTGTCCAGCGGATGGAACCCGTTGGCCCGCATGTTCTCGTCGGCCCGCCGGGTCCACTCGATGGCCTCGGGCAGCACGAACTTGGGCACGAAGGTGGCCATCGCGATCCCGCCGTTGGCCGGCAGCGCGGCCAGCACGTCGTCCGGGATATTGCGTGGATGGTCGCAGACCGCGCGCGCCGATGAATGCGAGAAAATCACCGGAGCCGTGGAGATCCGCAACGCGTCCCGCATCACGTCGGCGGACACGTGCGAGAGGTCGACCAGCATTCCGACGCGGTTCATCTCGCGCACCACTTCGGCGCCGAAAGCGGTCAGTCCGCCGTGCCGCGCCTCGTCGGTCGCCGAATCCGCCCAGTCGGTCGTGGAGTTGTGGGTCAGCGTCATATAACGCACGCCGAGCCGGTGGAAAGCGCGCAGGGTGGCCAGCGAGTTGTTGATGGCGTGGCCGCCCTCGGCGCCCATCAGGGAGGCGATCCGGCCCTGCGCCCGGGCCGCCACCATGTCGTCGGCGGTGAGCGCCCTGGTCAGGTCGGCCGGGTAGCGGTCCAGCAACCGCCCCACCACGTCGATCTGTTCCAGACAGGCGCTGACCGCGTGGTCGCCGGACAGCTCGGCCGGCACGTAGACCGACCAGAACTGGGCGCCCACCCCGCCGGACCGCAGCCGGCGCAGGTCGGTGTGGAGCCGGCCGGTCAGGTCGCCGGCGATGTCGGCCCGGTCCAGGTCGTAGCCGACCGTCTCACGCAACGCCCACGGCAGGTCGTTGTGCCCGTCCACCAGCGGGTACTCGGCCAGCAGCGCCCTGGCCTCGGCCAGCCGCCCGGCGGCGCCGCCCGTCACCGGTCCGTCTCCGCGTCGGCGGCCAGCGAGTCCCGCAGCCGGCGGCCCTTCTCCCTGGCCTGCTCGCGCAGTTCGTCCTGGAAGTCGCGCATCCGGGCGCGCAGCGCCGGGTCCGTGCCGCCCAGGATCCGCGCCGCCAGCAGACCCGCGTTGCGGGCGCCGCCGACCGAGACGGTGGCGACCGGCACGCCGGCCGGCATCTGCACGATGGAGAGCAGCGAGTCCATCCCGTCCAGGTGCTTGAGCGGCACCGGCACCCCGATCACCGGCAGCGGGGTCAGCGAGGCGAGCATGCCCGGCAGGTGGGCGGCCCCCCCGGCGCCGGCGATGATCACCGAGAGACCGCGGTCGGCCGCCTCCCGGCCGTAACTGACCATCTCGGTGGGCATCCGGTGCGCCGAGACGACGTCCGCCTCGTAGGGCACGCCGAACTCGTCGAGCACCTCGGCCGCGGCCCGCATCACCGGCCAGTCGGAGTCGGAACCCATCACGATGCCCACCAGGGGCGCCGGGGGGACGGTCGGTTGCTCGCTCATGCCTCACCATTCGTCGTTCGCGGGTGGTCCGCGCCCCGGGGCGGGCGCGCGGGCGCGGTCACTCGTCGATGAGCCCGCGCAAGTAGTCGGCGGCGTGCCGGGCGCGCTCGGTCACCTCGGCCAGATCGTCGCCGTAGGTGGTGACATGACCGACCTTGCGGCCGGGCCGGACGTCCTTGCCGTACATGTGGATCTTCAGGCCGGGGTCGCGGGCCATGCAGTGCAGGTAGGCCGGGTACATCTCCGGGTAGTCCCCGCCGAGGACATTCGCCATCACCGTCCAGGGCGCCCGGGCCCTGGGGTCGCCCAGCGGCAGGTCCAGCACGGCCCGCAGGTGGTTGGCGAACTGCGAGGTGACGGCGCCGTCCTGGGTCCAGTGGCCGGAGTTGTGCGGGCGCATCGCCAGCTCGTTGACCAGCACCCGGCCGTCCCGCGTCTCGAACAGCTCGACCGCGAGGTGGCCGACCACGCCCAGCTCGGTGGCGATCCGCAGCGCCGTCTCCTGCGCCGAGGCGGCGAGCCCGGGCGCCAGCTCGGGGGCGGGCGCGATCACCGTGTCGCAGACGCCGGCCACCTGCCGGGACTCCACCACCGGGTAGGCCACCGCCTGCCCGTGCGGGGAGCGGACCACGTTCGCCGCCAGCTCCCGCCGGAAGTCGACCCGTTCCTCGCCCAGCACCGGCACCCCGGCGCGGAACGCGTCCTCGGCCTCCGCCGGGGTCCCGACCAGCCAGACGCCCTTGCCGTCGTAGCCGCCGCGCACCGTCTTCAGCACCACGGGGAACCCGCCGACCTCGGCGGCGAACCGCGCCACGTCGGCCGGGTCGGTGACGATCCGGTGGCGTGGGCAGGGCACCCCGAGCGCGGTCAGCCGGGCCCGCATCACGCCCTTGTCCTGCGCGTGCACCAGCGCGTCCGGGCCGGGCCGCACCGGGATGCCATCGGCCTCCAACGCACGCAAATGCTCTGTCGGTACATGTTCGTGATCAAAAGTGATCACATCGCACCCCTTGGCGAACGCCCGGAGGGTGGCCAGATCGCGGTAGTCGCCGACCACCACGTCGTTCACCACCAACGCCGCCGAGTCCTGCGGGGTGTCACTGAGCAGCTTGAAACTGATGCCGAGCGGGATGCCCGCCTCATGGGTCATACGGGCGAGCTGACCGCCTCCGACCATGCCGACCACGGGAAATGTCACGCGCCCCAGGGTATCCGGCCGCCCGATCCGGCCGATCCGTGGCCCGGAACCGGCACGCCCCGCCGCTACGTCCACCCCGATGAGACCCCGGCGCCGGCGGACCGGTCCGGGCGGGTGGACGAGGGCTGGGGGGAGAACCCGTGCGGAGCAGAGAGCAGGACGGAGAGCCGAGCGGCGAGCGGGGCGGAGAAACGATCCGGCGAGGCGCGGGGTGGCGCGCGCGGAGTACCGCGCGCCGCGCGTTGACCGCGCCGATGGCGGCGCTGGCGCTGCTGCTCGGCGCCGTCGGCTGCGCGGAGGACGCCGCCGACGAGCCCCGGTTCACCGACCCGGAGCAGCCGGTCGAGGTCGAGGTCGGCGAGACCTTCGTGCTGGAGCAGTACGAGAACCCGACCACCGGCTTCGTCTGGGAGATCCTGGACCCGGCGCCGGACAGCGGCGTGATCCGCGCGGCCGGCGACGACTACGTCTCGGACGAGCCGCAGCTGGACGGCACCGGCGGGGTGCGGCTGCTGCGCTTCGAGGCGGTGGCCGAGGGCGAGACCACGGTCAGCATGGCCAAGTTCCGGGGCGAGCAGGCCGGCGGCCGGGAGATCGCCTTCGAGATCACCGTGACCGCCCCGGCCGACGGGTGAGCCCCGGGCGGACGGCGCACGACGGGCCGCTGTCGGAGGGCGTGGTTAGCATGGCGGACATGAGCGAGGAGCATCCGCTCCGGGCCCGACTGCGCGGGGTCGCCAGGGAAGCGGCGAAGTTCGGCACGGTCGGCGCGTTCGGCTTCCTGGTCAACGTCCTGGTCTTCAACCTGTGCTCCCAGGTGGCCGGGCTGGCGCCGATCCGCTCCGGGGTGCTCGCCACCTCCGCCGCCATCTGCACCAACTACCTGGGCAACAGCTACTGGACCTACCGGCACCGGGACCGCTCCGGCCGGCGGCGGGAGATCGCGCTCTTCGTGCTCTTCTCCGCCGTTGGCATGATCATCGAGAACGGCGTGCTGGCGCTCTCCCACTACGGCCTCGGGCTCACCTCGGCGCTGGCCGACAACCTGGCGAAGAACGTGGTCGGCCTCGGCATCGGCTCGCTCTTCCGGTTCTGGTCCTACCGCACCTGGGTCTTCCGCCGGGTGGCGGCCGCCCCGGCCGCGCCAGCCGACCGGCGGGCGTCGTCCGGGGCGCGGCCGGAGACGTTCCGGGAGGCCGGGCGCACCGGGGGGCGCCGGCCGGGCGCCCTGCCGCTGGGCCAGGGCCGCCGCTGATCCGCCGCCAGGCGGCGCGCGGTCAGGACCGGCCGCCCGACTCGGCCTCCCGGCTCAGGAACAGCGCGAAGACCGGCGGCGACAGGCCCAGCAGCTCCAGCCGCCCGCCGTCCGCCTCCGCCAGGTCGCGGGCGACGGCCAGCCCGAGGCCGGTGGAGTTCCGCGCGCTCACGGTGCGTTCGAAGACCCGGGCGCCCAGTTCCTTGGGCACCCCGGGGCCCTCGTCGGTGACCTCGACGACCACCTGGTTGCCAGCGACCCGGGTGCGCAGGGCGACCGTGCCGGCGCCGTGCATCAACGCGTTCTCCACCAGCGTCGCCAGCACCTGGGAGACGGCGCCCGGGGTGCCGACCGCGCGCAGGCCCTGCTTCCCCGAGTGCACGATGGCCCGCCCGCCGCCCCGGTAGGCCGGTCGCCACTCCTCCATCTGCTGGGCCACCGCCTCGTCCAGGTCGAAGCCGACCGCGGAGCCCAGCCGGGGGTCCCTGGAGTTGGTCAGCAGCCGCTGGACCACGTCGGTCAGCCGCTCGACCTGGGCCAGGGCGACCGCCGCCTCCTCCTTGACAATGTCCCGGTCCTCGGTGGCGATGATCTCCTCAAGGCGCATGGAGAGCGCGGTCAACGGGGTGCGCAGCTGGTGGGAGGCGTCGGCGGCCAGCCGCCGCTCGGCGGTCAGCATCCGGGCGATCCGCTCGGCGCTGGTGTCCAGCACGTCGGCGACCCGGTCCAGCTCGGGCACCCCGTACCTGCGGTGCCGCGGCCGCGGGTCGCCGGAGCCGAGCCGCTCCGCCGTCTCGGCGAGGTCGGTGAGCGGCGCCGAGACCCGCCGGGCCTGCCGCACCGCGAGCAGCGCGGCGGCGGCGACCGCCAGCAGCGAGACCACCAGGATGATCACCAGCATCCGGCTGATCTCGTTGCTGACCACGCTGCGCGGCTGACGCACCTCGACGGTCTCGCCGTGCATCCCGGTCTGCCGGCTCTCCATGGCGTCGTCGCCGGCCGAGGCGCCGATCCGGATGGCCGGCTGCTCCGGCAGGTCGATCACCACCTGCCGGTCGGGCGGTGCCGAGGCCCCCATCGTCTCGGCCGTGATGGGCTCACCGGCGGCGATCCGGCTCTCCACGTCGGCCAGCAGCCGGGCGGTCTCGGCCTCCAGCCGGTCCCGCGCGCTGGACTCGATGGTCCGCGTCTCGACGATGAAGAGCGAGAGCCCGAAGACCGCGATCACCACCAGGACCACGGAGAGCGTCGAGTTGATCAGTCGGCGGCGCACCGAACGGCCTCGTCAGCTCTTCTCGAAGCGGAATCCCACACCCCGGACGGTGACGATGTAGCGCGGGTTGGCCGCGTCGTCGCCGAGCTTCTTGCGCAGCCAGGAGATGTGCATGTCCAGGGTCTTGGTCGAGGACCACCAGGTGGTGTCCCAGACCTCGCGCATCAGCTGCTCCCGGGTGACGACCCGGCCGGCGTCCCGCACCAGCACCCGCAGCAGGTCGAACTCCTTGGCGGTCAGGTGCAGTTCGTCCTCGCCGATCCAGGCGCGGTGCGACTCCACGTCGATCCGGATGCCGTGCACCGCCGGGGCCGTGCCGGTCTCCGCGTTCCCCCGGCGCAGCAGGGCCCGCACCCGGGCCAGCAGCTCGGCCAGCCGGAACGGCTTGGTGACGTAGTCGTCGGCGCCGGCGTCCAGCCCCACCACGGTGTCCACCTCGTCCGCGCGGGCGGTCAGCACCAGCACCGGCAGTCCGAGGCCCTCGGTGCGCAGCCGGCGGCAGACCTCAAGGCCGTCCATCCCGGGCAGGCCGAGATCGAGCACCACCACGTCCACGTCGCCGCGCAGCCCGGCACGGAGCGCCGCCGGGCCGTCCTCACGCACCTCGACCTCGTATCCCTCGCGGCGCAGGGCACGGGCCAGCGGCTCGGAGATGGATGCGTCGTCCTCGGCGAGCAGCACTCGGGTCATGGCCTGATGGTAGACGCCCACGCCAGTGCGGCAGGGCAGGTCCCGGACGATGGGGCCGGGACCCGCCGTTCACCGGCCGGACTCAGTCGAGCGGCGGCACGGCCAGCTCGGCCCAGACGGTCTTGCCCAGCGCCTCCGGCTCCCGCACCATGCCCCAGTCCAGGCAGAGCCGCTGCACGATGAACATGCCGTGCCCGCCGGGCCGGCCGGGCATCCTGGTGCTGCGCAGCGCGGGCACCCCGCCGCCGCGGTCCAGCACCTCGATCCGGATCAGCTTGTCGCCCCGGCCCACCCGCAGCTCCTCGGGGCCACCGGCGTGCAGGCAGGCGTTGGTGACCAGCTCGGAGACGACCAGCAGCACGTCCTCGGCCGCAGCGTACCGCTCCTCGTCGGCGGCCGGCAGCCAGCCCCAGTCGTGCAGCGCCTGGCGGGTGAACTCCCTGGCCTTGGAGACCACCCCGCTCGTGCCGAGCAGGAGCAGCCTGCGCACCTGCCGAACCGGCTCCTCGGCGACCGCCGGGGGGGCCGCCTCGTGGTCACCAGCGGGGCGCGGTCGAGTCGTTCCCATACACGCCTCCCCTAGCCTCTGTCAGCCTCGCGCACTCCGCGCTGGGCCGCGCTTTCCCTCACCAACCGGGTGCCGGGTTCGTTCCGTTCGGTCCGGCATTGCATCGAGTGGTCTCCTGCCCGTCCGCACGGAACGCACACCCGCCCCACGGGGAATCCTTCGGGCGGTGTGACGTGCTCCCAGGAGTAGTGTGACGGGCGACGATGGCGCCGTACAGCGGCCCCCGTGCCGCCGCTACTCGGGGGGCGGGGGAGCCAGGGCCTCGGCGAGCGTCTCGTGCACCGTGAAGACCGCGGTGGCGCCCGTTATTTCCAGAATTCGGGCGACGATCGGTGGCATCGCCGCCAAATGCACCGCGCCGCCGACCTTCTCGGCCTCCAGCCGTGTGGCGAGAAGCACATTCAGCCCGATCGAGTCGCAGAACTCCAGACCGGAACAGTCGATGACGATCCGACCGCCACTCTCGGTCACGCACTCACTCAGCGCGACACGGAGCCGCTCGGCGGAGTGGTGATCCAGCTCACCGGAGGGCGCGACCACCGCCGCGGCGGGCGTCCGCCGCACATCGACCGTCAGTCCGCGCCGGTAGGTGCCACCCGGCATACCGCGGTCCATGCGGCCCCCTTCTCCTTGGAGCGCCCTGCTGACTTGGTTCGAAACCTTAGCCGCTGAACGGCCACCCTGACACCCCAACAGGGCAGACTTAAGGCACAATTCGGACGGAACGGACTTGCGATAGTCGCGGGAATCCGGGTAGGGCTAGAGAAGCACCAGTTTTTTCGAGCCGGCTTGGAGGCGCCGCACCCCCAGTGCACGTCATGGCTTCGGCGGCCATACGCCGAGAGACTACGGAGGACAACACCATGTCACCCGCCCCCCGTACCCACGAACCGCATACCAGCGGCCCCGCGCGGGTCGCGACCCCCGCGGGGCCCACTTCGACCGCGGCGCCCGCCGACTCCCCGGCCCACGCCGGGCCCTCGGCGCCCGCCGAACCGCCGGCGCCCGCCGAGGACCTGCTCGCGTCCCTCCCGGAGATCCCACCCTTCGACCAGGTGGCCCCGCTGGACGCCCGCGAGCTGTCCAGGAGCCTCTTCCTCCGCCTCGGCGACCTGGAGGAGGGCACCCACGAGTACGCCTACGTCCGGAACACGCTGGTGGAACTCAACCTGGCGCTGGTGAAGTTCGCCGCCGCCCGGTTCCGCTCCCGCAGCGAGCCGATGGAGGACATCATCCAGGTCGGCACGATCGGCCTGATCAAGGCGATCGACCGCTTCGAGCCGGACCGCGGCGTCGAGTTCCCGACCTTCGCGATGCCGACCATCGTCGGCGAGATCAAGCGCTTCTTCCGGGACACCTCCTGGTCGGTCCGGGTGCCGCGGCGGCTCCAGGAGCTGCGCCTCGACCTGGCCAAGGCCGGCGACGAGCTGGCCCAGCGGCTGGATCGCTCCCCCACCGTCGCCGAGCTGGCCGAGCGGCTCGGGATCTCCGAGGAAGAGGTGGTGGAGGGCATGGCCGCCTCCAACGCCTACACCGCCAGCTCGCTGGACGCGCAGCCCGAGGAGGACGACGCCGAGGGCGCGTTGGCCGACCGGATCGGCTACGAGGACCACGGCCTGGAGGGCATCGAGTACATCGAGTCGCTCAAGCCGCTGATCGCCGAGCTGGCGCCGCGCGACCGCCGCATCCTCTCGCTGCGCTTCGTGGCCAACATGACGCAGTCGGAGATCGGTGAGGAGCTGGGCATCTCGCAGATGCACGTCTCCCGACTCCTGTCACGCACGCTCAGCCGGCTACGTCGCGGGTTGATGGTCGAGGAGTAGGGCCTACGGCGCCGGCCCGGCGCCCGGCGACGCGCGCGGCGGCCGCCGCGGGGCGTGGCACGGCGGGCCGTGGCCGACGGACACACCGCTCGGGGCGACCGGATCGCGCCGACCACCGGGGCCGGTGGCTCGGGTGCCAGCCGGCCGGTACGTCCGACGCAGCGGGCAGCCTGGACGGCGCGCGGAGTTGAGCCGCGCGCCGTCCAGGCTTCTGTGCGCCGGCGGGCGGAGGCCGGCGGCCCCCGGCCGGGAAGCCGAGCGGCGCGACAGACCGGCCCGTTAGGGTGCTGACATGCCAGGAACACTGCTGAGCGTCAACGTCGGCCGGGCCACCACCGCCGCCAAGACCGGTGCGCCCGAGGGGCTGACCGGCATCGACAAGCGGCCGGTCGAGGGCCCGGTGGCGGTCAGCGCGCCGGGTCCCAGGGGGGTGGGCGGCAGCGGCCTCGCCGGGGACGCCATCGGGGACACCCGCCACCACGGCGGCGACGACCAGGCGGTCTACGTCTACGCCCGGGAGGACCTGGAGCACTGGGCCGGCGAGCTGGGCCGCCCGCTGACCAACGGTGTCTTCGGCGAGAATCTGACCACCGAGGGGATCGACGTCGGCGACGTGCGCGTCGGCGAGCAGTGGCGGGTGGGGGCGGAGCTGCTGTTGGAGGCCACCTCGCCGCGCATCCCGTGCGCGACCTTCGCCGACTGGCTCGGCGAGCGCGGCTGGGTCAAGCGGTTCGCCGGCGGCCGGCGGCCCGGGGCCTACTTCCGGGTGCTCCGGCCGGGGCCGATCAGTCCAGGGGACCGGATCGAGGTCGTGCACCGGCCGGACCACGAGGTCTCGGTGGCCTTCGCCTTCCGGGCCCAGCTGGGCGAGCCCGAGCTGCGGCCCCGGGTGCTGGCGGCCGGAGCCGCCCTGCACGGCGAGCTGTTCGCCAGGGCCACCGAGTGGGCCGAGGCCGCCGCCGAACCGACCGAACGCTGAAGCTCTCCGGGGCCGGGCCGGGCCGGGCCCGGCCGGGGCGGGGCGGGCCCGGCCGGGGCGGGGTCAACGACCGCCGGCTCCGCCCGCGTCGCCGAGCGCCTCGTCGATCAGGGACTGCGGCAACCCGCGCCGCACGGCGACGGCCAGCGCCACCAGCACCACCGCGGTCAGCAGCAGCGGCGACCGCAGCGCCACCTCCCGCCCCCAGTGCGGTTCCATGACCGTCACCAGCAGGCCGCCCAACGCGGTGCCCAGCGGGATGGTGCCCCAGCCCAGCAGCCGGTAGACGCTGTTCACCCGGCCCAACAGCCGGTCGGGTATGAGGGTCTGACGCAGCGACACAGTGGTCACGTTCCACAGGACCACGGCGAGGCCGAGCAGGCTCATCACCGCGCCCACCAGCACCGCGTGCGAGGACAGGCCGGCGACCGCGAAGACCACGGCCTGGATCAGGACGAGCAGGAAGAGGCTGGTGGCCCGGCCCACGGCCCGCACCACCCGGCCGGCGACCAGCCCGCCGACCAGCGCCCCGATCCCGGGCGCCGCGGAGAGCACCGCGAAGCCCGTCGGCCCGAGGTGCAGCAGCTCCCGGGCGAAGAGCACGTAGCTGACCAGGGCGCCCTGGGCCACCATGTTGGTGATCGCGAGGGCGATCGCCAGCCGGCGCAGCAGCCGGTGCCCCCGGAGCCAGCGGACGCCCTCCACCGTCTCCGCCCACATGGACGGCCGCCGCGGCGGGTCCGCTGGCGAGCGCGGACCGGGCAACGCGGCGGCCCCGCCTCCGCGTTCGCCTCCCGCCCCGAGCCCCGGCCCGGCACCGGCCGCCGGCGCGGCGGCCCCGGCGCGGAAGGTCCCGCGCAGCAACAGCAGCAGCCCCCCGGCCACCAGGGCCGTCACCGCGTCGAAGGCGAACGGCGCGGCCAGCGCCAAGGCGAGCAGCAGCCCGCCGAGCGGCTTGGCCAGGAAGTCGTCGGCGACCACCTGGGCGGCCATCAACCGCCCGTTGGCGGTGTCCAGCCGCTCCCGCTCCACCAGCGCGGGCAGCAGGACCTGGGAGGTGTTGTCGAAGAGCACCTCGGCGAAGCCGAGCGCCAGCGCGCAGAGGCAGAGCAGCGGCAGCGACAGCGCTTCGACCGCCACCAGCACCGCGACCGCGCCCACCACCAGGGCCCTGACCACGCACATCCACACCATCACCAAGCGCCGGTCCAACCGGTCGGCCAACGCGCCGGCCGGCAGGCTGAACAGCAGCCAGGGGAGCCGGTTGCTCATCGCCACCAGGGCGATCAGCAGGGCGCTGTCGGTCAGGGTGCTGGCCAGCCAGGGAAAGGCCACCGCCGTCGCCCCCTGGCCGAGGTTGGCCACCGTGCTGGCCGTCCAGAGGCGCCAGAACGGCCGCCCCAGGCCCTGCCGTTGGGCCGCGCCCCCGCCGGGGGTCACCGCGTGCTCGCGGCTTCCGTTCGTCATGACAGGCATTGTGCACGCCACCACTGACAGTGACGGTTGGGTCGCGGTCTGGCGGGTGGCCGACCACTGTCCGTGATCCCGCACACCGACGGCGAACCGGTCGGTAACCTTTGTGAAGTTCCCCGGGGCGATCGGGAACGGCCGCAAAGCATATGGACATGGAGCGCGCAATCGACAACGCTCAAGGCATGACCACCCCCACACCTCCACATTCCCCACATCAGGAGTTCCTGGCGCACCCGCCCCCACCGGACGCCGCGACCGAGTCCCTGGGCGTGCTGGTGGTGCTCGTCGGTCTGGTGACCACGCTCTCCGGCGTCTCGACGGTGGCCTGGATCGCCCTCGAATTCGACGGGGGCCCGGCCGAGTTGACGCTCAACGAGGTGGCCCGCCTGCTGCCGTCGGCGGAGAAGGGCAGCACGCTCGGCGGGTTCGCCCACCTCCAGCTCCAGTACCTGACGTGGCCGACGGTGCTGGTCGCGGCGCTGGCCTCGCTGGCCACCGCCTGGCCGCGCCCCGGGCTGGCGCCCCGCCGCGGGCCGCGGCGGCTCGCGGTGGCCGCCTGTGTCTACGGCGTCGCCGCCACCGCGCTGTTGGCCGTCTCGCTCGACGGGCTCGGCGTGCGGGAGGGTTACTGGTCGGACTGTCGGGTCCTGGCCGGCCCCTGGGTGACCGCGATCGGCCTGGCCCTGATGCTGCTGGGGGTGCGGATCAGCCGGCGGAGCCGCCGCCCCGCGCCGGCCCCGGACGCGGGCCCGACGCCGGTCGAGCGGCACCTGGCCGAGGACTGACCAGGCCAGCGGCTCCCCGACCACCGGCCGGCCCGACGTTCTCCGGCCCTCCGCCGTCGCCGCCAGGCCGCGCCGACCGGCGCCCTCGACCAGGCCACACGGACCGGCGCGCCGACCAGCCCCGCACCGGCCGGTGCGTACCCCCAGGCCCGCGCGCCGGCCGGCCCGTGCGTCACCAGCCGACGCGGACGCCGTCCCGCCAGACGGCGGCGACCAGCGGGACCCCGGGCCGGTAGGCGAGGTGCACCGGGCTGGGCGCGTCCAGCAACGCCAGGTCGGCCCGGGTGCCGGGGGCGAGCCGGCCGATGTCGGTGCGGTCGAGCGCGGCGGCGCCCCCGGCCGTCGCCGACCAGAGCGCCTCGTCGGGGGTCATCCCCATCTCCCGCACCGCGACGGCCAGACAGAACGGCATCGAACTGGTGAAGGAGGAACCCGGGTTGCAGTCGGTGGCCAGCGCGACCCGCACGCCCGCGTCGAGCAGCCGCCGGGCGTCCGGATAGGGCGCCCGGGTGGAGAACTCGCAACCGGGCAGCAGGGTGGCCACGGTCCGCCCCTGGGCCAGGGCGTCCACGTCGGCGTCGGTGAGGTGGGTGCAGTGGTCGGCGGACGCGGCGCCGAGTTCGACGGCGAGGGTGACGCCCGGGCCGTGTCCCAACTGGTTGGCGTGCACGCGCAGCCCCAGGCCGCGGTCGCGGCCGGCGAGCAGCACCGCGCGCGCCTGGTCGGCGTCGAAGGCGCCGCGCTCGCAGAACACGTCGATCCAGCGGGCGTGGGGAGCGCAGGCGTCCAGCATCGGGCCGGTCACCAGCGCGACGTAGCCGGCCGGGTCGTCGGCGTACTCGGGCGCCACGATGTGGGCGCCGAGGTAGGTGACCTCGGTCAGCTGGCGGGCGGCGACGCGCAGCGCCCGGGCCTCGTCGGCGACGGTCAGCCCGTAGCCGGACTTGGTCTCCACCGTGGTGGTGCCCTGGCGGGCCATCTCCTGCCGGAAGCAAGCCAGCCGCCGGGCGAGTTCGGCGTCCCCGGCGGCCCGGGTGGCCGCCACGGTGGTGGCGATGCCGCCGGCCGCGTAGGGCCGCCCGGCCATCCGGGCGTGGAACTCGGCCGTGCGGTCCCCGGCGAAGAGCAGGTGGGCGTGGGAGTCGACGAAGCCCGGGATGACGCTGCGCCCACCGGCGTCGAGGTGACTGTCAGTGGCGGGTGCTCTACTTGACGTACCGATCCAGGCGATGCGGTCGCCCTCGATCACGAGGGCCGCGTCCTGGAGTTGGCCGAGTGGCCCGGTGCCGAGGGAGGGGTCGTTGGTGATCAGGGTCTTGATGTGGGTGATGGCCGTGCTGGGCATCGGGGCTGCCTCCCGGTGCGGGGTGCTGGTTCGGCGGTGGGCGGGTGCGGCGAGCGCGGTGGGCGTGCCGGGTGCATCCGGGGTGCCGGGTGCGGCGGTTGGGCGCGCCGGGGGCGGCGGCCGGTCGGGGGCGGACGCGTTCGTCGCCCGGCGGTGGGGCGCGGGCGGGGTCAACGGCGGGCGTGCAGCGCCTCGACGGCGCGGCGCAGCGCGCGGGGGGCGTCCGGCACCAGCTGGTGACTGCCATGGCGGACCACATGCCGGCCGCCGACCACGGTGTGCCGCACGTCGGCACCGGTGGCGGCGAATACCGCGGTCTCGGCGCCGAGCCGCGGCGGTGGGCCGGCGGTGCGCACGCTGTCCAGGGAGATGGTGGTGAAGTCGGCGAGCGCGCCGGCCTCCAGGCGGCCGGCCTCCGGCCAGCCGAGCGCCGCGTGGCCGTTCTCGGTGGCGCACCGGAGCAGCTGGTCGGCGGTGAAGTGGCCTCTGACCCGGGTGCGGACCCGTTCGCCCAGCTCCATGGCGCGGGCCTCCTCGAAGATGTCGATCACCGCGTGGCTGTCGCTGCCCAGGCTCAACGGCGAGCCGGCGTCCCGGAGTCGCACGGCCGGGCCGATCCCGTCGGCGAGGTCCCGCTCCGTGGTGGGGCAGAGGCAGACGCCGGTGCCCGCCCCGCCGAGCAGGGCCATGTCGGCCTCGTCCACATGGGTCGCGTGGACGACGGTGGTCCGCCTGGTCAGCAGCCCGTGGTCGGCCAGCAGCCGGGTCGGGGTACGGCCGTGCGCCGCGAGGCACTCCTCGTTCTCCCGGGGCTGTTCGGAGAGGTGGACGTGGAGCGGCGCGTCCCGGCGGGCGGCCCAGTCGGCCACGGTGGCCAGCGCCTCGGCCGGCACGGCCCGCACGGAGTGCGCGGCCGCGCCGATCCGGGCGGTGGGGGTGGCGCGCAGCGCGTCGGCCCGCTCCGCCCAGGCGTCCACGGTGCGGTCGGAGAAGCGGAGTTGGGGCCGGTCGGGCGGCTGCCCGAAGCCGGCGGAGAGATAGCAGGTGTCGAGCAGGGTGAGCCGGATGCCGGCCTCGTCGGCGGCGGCGATCAGCGCCTCGGCCATCGCGTTGGGGTTCTCGTAGGGCGTGCCGCCCGGCTGGTGGTGCACATAGTGGAACTCGCCGACGCAGGTGATGCCGGCCAGCGCCATCTCGGCGTACACCGCGCGGGCCAGCGCGTGGTAGCCGTCCGGGTCCAGCAGGGAGGAGAGGTCGTACATGGCGTTGCGCCAGGTCCAGAAGGTGCCGCCGCCCACCTGGGCGGAGGCGCGCAGCGCCCGGTGGAAGGCGTGGCTGTGGGCGTTGGCCAGCCCGGGGATGGTCAGCCCGCGCAGCGAGACGGCGCCGACCGGCGGCTCCGGCACGCAGGGGCGCAGCTCGCCGATGGTGCCGTCGACACCGGTGGCGATCACCACCCCGGGCTCCACCGTCCCGTTGAGCCAGGCGTGTTCGGCCCAGTACGTCTGCGCGGTCAACGACATACCAGTCCCTCCAGTACCTCGGCGAGTGCGGCGACTCCGGCCAACGCGTCCCGCTGGTCGGCGTGTTCGGCCGGGGCGTGGGAGACCCCGGTGGGGTTGCGCACGTAGAGCATCGCGGTGGGCAGCACGGCGGAGAGCACCCCCGCGTCATGTCCGGCGCCGGTCGGCAGCACGGGCGCGTCCCCCAGCCGGGCCGCGAGCCGGTCCCGCAGCTCGGGGCTGAACCACTGCGCCGCGGTGGCCGACTCCCGGGTCACCACCAGCTCCACGCCGTCCCGGCCGGCGCGCTCGCCGGCCGTGGTCCGGATGCCGTCGACCAACTCCGTCAAAGTCGGCTCGTCCGGGGCCCTGGCGTCGAGCCAGCCGGAGACCTGGGCGGGAATGGCGTTCACCCCGCCGGGGCGGACGGTGACCTTGCCGAAGGTCGCCAGGGCGCCGGCGAGGCGGGCCCGCTTGCGGGCCGCCAGCACGGTGTGGGCGTAGCCGAGCATCGGGTCCCTGCGGTCCACCAGCCGGGTGGTGCCGGCGTGGTTGGCCTCCCCGAGGAAGTCGAAGCGCCAGCGGCCGTGTGGCCAGATCAGCGAGCCGACCCCGACCGGCCGGCCCAACTCGACGAGCCCACGGCCCTGTTCGATGTGCAGCTCGACGAAGACCCCGATGCGCGCCAGCCGGTCCGGGTCGGGGCCGAGGCTCGCGGGGTCGTGTCCGGCCCGGCGCATCGCCTCGGCCAGGGTGACGCCCTCGGCGTCGGTCAGCGCCCTGGCCCGGTCCGGTTCCAGCGCGCCCACCGCCAGCCGGGAGCCGACACAGGCCAGGCCGAAGCGGGCGCCCTCCTCGTCGGCGAAGGCGACGATGCCCAGCGGCCGGCCGCCGGTGCGGCCAGTGGCCCGCAGCCGGTCCAGCGCGGCGAACGCGGAGACCACGCCGAGTGGCCCGTCGAAGGCGCCGCCGTCGGGCACCGAGTCCAGGTGCGAGCCGGTGACCACGGCGTCGCCGGCGGTCGGGTCGCCGTGCCAGGCCCACTGGTTGCCGTTCCGGTCCACCTCGTAGGCCAGGCCACGGGCCGTGGCCTGCGCCTGGAACCAGGAGCGGAGTTCGGCGTCGGCCCCGGTCCAGGCGTAGCGGCGGTAGCCGCCGCTGGCCGGGTGGCGCCCGACGGGCGCCAGCTGCTCCCACATGGTGACGAACGAGTCCTGGCCGCCGGCGGGCACGGCCTCGCCGGGGCCCGGCCCTGGGCCGCCGCCCCGCCCTGGGCCGGGACCTGCGGTCGCGGGTCCGGCCCCGGTCATCGCCGGCCGCCCGCCGGGCCGGCGCCGCCCGAGCCGGCGGGCGCCGAGCCACTGCCCCCTGAACCGCCGCCCAACGGACCGCCGCTACCCGGGCCGCCCCCGTTCCGACCGGGGCCGTCCCCGCCCGGTCCGTCCCCTTCGGCGGTGCCCTCGCGCATCGGGATCCGCACGCCGTCCCGCTCCGCCACCTCGACGGCCCGTTCGTACCCGGCGTCCACGTGCCGGATGACGCCCATCCCCGGGTCGTTGGTGAGCACCCGGTGGAGCTTGAGCCCGGCCAGCTCGGTGCCGTCGGCCACCGTGACCTGCCCGGCGTGCAGCGAGCGCCCCATCCCCACGCCGCCGCCGTGGTGCAGCGAGACCCAGGAGGCGCCGGAGGCGACGTTCACCATGGCGTTGAGCATCGGCCAGTCGGCGATGGCGTCGGAGCCGTCCCGCATCCCCTCCGTCTCCCGGTACGGGGAGGCCACCGAGCCGCAGTCCAGGTGGTCGCGGCCGATCACCACCGGGGCGGCCAGCTCGCCGGCGGCGACCATCTCGTTGAACCGCTCCCCCGCCCGGGCCCGTTCGCCGTGCCCGAGCCAGCAGATCCGCGCCGGCAGCCCCTGGAACCTGACGCGTTCCCCGGCCAGCCGCAGCCAGCGGGCCAGCGACTCGTTCTCCGGGAAGAGGTCAAGCACCGCCCGGTCGGTGGCGGCGATGTCCCTGGGGTCACCGCTGAGCGCCGCCCAGCGGAACGGGCCGCGCCCCTCGCAGAACAGCGGCCTGATGTACGCCGGCACGAACCCGGGGAAGGCGAACGCCCGCTCGTACCCGGCCAGCAGGGCCTCGCCCCGGATGGAGTTCCCGTAGTCGAAGACCTCGGCGCCGGCGTCCTGGAAGCCGACCATGGCGGCCACGTGCCGCGCCATCGACTCCCGCGCCCGCTCGGTGAACTCGGCCGGCTCCCGCGCCGCGTAGTCCGCCATCTCGGACAGGTCGACGCCCAGCGGCAGGTAGCTCAGCGGGTCGTGCGCGCTGGTCTGGTCGGTGACGATGTCCACCGGGGCGCCCAGCGCCAGCAGCCGGGGCAGCACCTCCGCCGCGTTGCCCAGCACGCCGACCGACAGCGGCCGGCGTTCCTCCTTGGCCCGGACCACCAGCGCGAGCGCCTCGTCCAGCGAGGTCGCCTCGACGTCCAGGTAGCCGTGCTCGACGCGGCGGACGATGGCCCGCGGGTCGCAGTCCACGCAGAGCGCGACGCCGCCGTTCATGGTGACCGCCAGCGGCTGGGCGCCGCCCATGCCGCCGAGGCCGGCGGTGAGGGTGAGCGTGCCGGCGAGGCTGCCGCCGAACCGCTTGTCGGCCACGGCGGCGAAGGTCTCGTAGGTGCCCTGGAGGATGCCCTGGGTACCGATGTAGATCCACGAGCCGGCCGTCATCTGCCCGTACATGGTCAGCCCGAGGTGCTCCAGGCGGCGGAACTCCTCCCAGTTGGCCCAGTCGCCGACCAGGTGGGAGTTGGCGATCAGCACCCGGGGCGCCCACTCGTGGGTGGTCATCACGCCCACCGGCCGGCCCGACTGGACGAGCAGCGTCTCGTCGTCCGCCAGGGTGCGCAGGGTGGCGGCGATCGCGTCGAAGGAGCGCCAGTCCCTGGCCGCCTTGCCGGTGCCGCCGTAGACCACCAACTGGTCCGGGTGCTCGGCCACTTCGGGGTCGAGGTTGTTGTGCAGCATGCGCAGCGCCGCTTCCTGGGCCCAGCCGCGGGCACTCCGGGTGGTCCCGGTCGCGGCCCGCACCGGCCGGGGGCCGCCCGCCCCCGCTCCGGTGGGCGTGGAAGCCGTTGGTCCTGACGGTTCTGTCATGAGAGCTGCCTCCCCGACGTGGGCAAGATATTCATTCACTCTAGATGCTGAATACTTTCAGTCAACAGCGCTCCGGCACCGCACCCGGCACCCCACGACCGCCGCCGACACCCTGCCGCGCGGCCCGGCGCCGTGTTTGGCTGGGCCCATGGTGATCCCAACCCGACGCGACCAAGCCGTGCGGGCCCTGCTCGCACACGGCCTCATCACCGACGACCAGCCGCTGGCCGCCCTGCTCGACCTGCGCGGCGTCCAGGAGGCCGCCGCCGCTCTCCATGCTGCCTTCGACGCGGTCACCGCGCCCGGCCAGCCGGTGCTGCACACCTTCGCGGTGAAGGCCGGCACCCTGGTGCCGGTGCTGCGGCTGCTCGACGGCTTCGGGATCGGCAGCGAGGTGGCCAGCCCGGGCGAGTTGGCGCTGGTCGAGGCGGCCGGGCTGGCCCCGGAGCGCATCGTGCTGGACTCGCCCGCCAAGACCGGGCGGGAGCTGCGCCGCGCCCTCGACCTCGGCATCGCGTTCAACGCCGACAACCCGCAGGAACTCACCCGGCTGGACGCCCTCGTGCCGGCGTACCCCGCGCACGGCCCGGTCGGACTGCGGATCAACCCACAGCTGGGCGGCGGCACCATCGACGCGATGAGCACCGCGACCGCCACCAGCAAGTTCGGGGTCGCGCTGCGCGATCCGGGGGCGCGGGACTGGGTGGTGCGCGCCTTCCTGACCCGCCCCTGGCTGACCCGGCTGCACTGCCACGTCGGCTCCCAGGGCATGGCCCTGGACCGCATGGCGGACGGCGTCCGGGAGACCTACGAGCTGGCCGAGGAGATCAACACGGCGGCCGGCCGACGACAGGTGGACACCCTGGACATCGGCGGCGGCCTGCCGGTCAACTTCGCCTCCGACGAGGTCACCCCGAGCTTCGCCGACTACGCCCGGCTGCTGAGCGAACGGGTGCCCGGGCTCTTCGACGGCCGGTACGGGCTGGTCACCGAGTTCGGCCGGGCGCTGCTGGCCAAGGCGGGCACCATCGTGGCCCGCGTCGAGTACACCAAGGAGTCCGGCGGCCGGCCGATCGCCGTCACCCACGCCGGCGCCCAGGTCGCCACCCGCACCGTCTTCGCCCCGGCCTCCTGGCCGTTGCGGGTGATCGCCTACGACGCGGACGGCGCGCCGAGCACCGAGCCGCGGGTCAACCAGGACGTGGCCGGCCCGTGCTGCTTCGCCGGCGACCTGGTCGCCATCGACCGCGCCCTGCCCCGGCTGCGCCCGGGCGACCTGGTCGCCCTGCCGGACACCGGCGCCTACTACTTCTCCACGCCGTTCGGCTACAACGCGCTGCCGCGGCCGGCCGTCTACGGCTACTCGGTCGACGGCCCGGGACCCGCCGTGCTCACCCCGCTGCGCCGCGCCCAGACGCTGGCCGAGCTGGTCGCGGAGGCCGGCGGCGCCGACTGACCGAGGGGGCGCCGCGCCGCCGGGACCGTCCCCGCCCGGTCCGACCGCCCGGAACCGTTCCCCGGACGACCGCCCGGCCGGCCGGACCGGCAGCCCCAGCCGCCTCCGAGGGGCGCCGCGCAGCGGAACGGGCCGCGCCCCTCGACCGCCCGCGACCGCCCCGGGCCGGCCACCCGGCCGACCGCCCCGGCTGCCCCAGCCGCCTCGACCGCCCCGGCCGGCCAACTGCCCGGGAAGACCGCCCGGCCACCCGCCGGGTGGCACCGCCCAGCAGGCCGACGATCCCGCGGCAGGACAGCACGAGCGGCACCCCGTCGAAGCGTCAGCCAGCCGAAGCGTCAGCCAGTCGAGGAGGCAGCCAGTCGAGGAGGCAGACCCGAGCGGCGCCAGGGCCGATCCTCGCTGTCAGTCGAGGAAGACGTCCCGGTCCGCCGCCCGGGTGTCGAACCGCTCCAGCCGGGCCTGCGCGTCGGGCAGCGCGTCGCAGAGCGCCTCCAGCAGCGCCCGGCCGAGCAGCATCGGGCCGCAGGCCGTGTCGAAGGAGAGCGCCGTGCTGACCGGCGCGGTGAACAGCTGGTCGGCCGGTTCGGCGACCGGGATGAGCGGGCTGTCCGCGACGAGCACCACGTCGAGCCCCAGGGTCCTGGCCACGCCCAGCGCCCCGACCAGCTCGCGCGGGTAGCGCGGCAGCGCGAAGCAGAGCAGCGCGGCCGCCCCCGCGTCGGCGGCCTGCTCGATCCGGTCGGCGAGGTGCGACCCGCCCTCGTCCAGGAGCCGGACGTCCGGGTGCACCTTGGCCGCGAAGTAGGCGAAGCCCCGGGCCTCGGCCGCCGCGGCGCGCAGGCCGAGCACCGGCAGCGGCCGGGAGCCGGCCAGCAGCCGGCCGGCCCGCTCCAGCCGGGTGGGGTCGGCCAGTTCGGCCGCCAGCCGGCGGAGCGCGGCCAGCTCGGCCAGCACCGCCTGCTGGTAGACGTTGGGTTCGGCGGCTTCGGCGGGCGGCGTCCCGTCCCCGCCGCGCAGCGCCTCCCGCAGCCGGCGCCGGAGCGCCGGGTAGCCGTCGAAGCCGAGGGCCACCGCGAACCTGGTCACCGACGGCTGGCTCACCCCGGCCGACTCGGCCAGCTCCACGCTGGACAGGAACGGCGCCTCCTCGGCCCGCCGGACCAGCACCTGCGCGATGCGCCGCTGGGTGGGGGTCAGCCGGTGCCCGTCGAACAGCCCTGCCAAGCGCGCGCTCGCCTCACTCACCCGCGTCAGTCTAGGCAGCCGCGCCGCCGGCCGGCGCGGGCGGATCGGCCGACGGATGCGGGGGCTAACCCCCGTGTCCTCGCCGCCGACGACGCCGTACCGTGGCGCCATGAAGAGTGGCCGTGACCCCGAGCTGAACCGAGACTCCGACCTGAAGCGGGATCTCGAAGCCGCCGTGCAGACCCGTAAGGAACTGGGTGAGGGTTATGAGGCGGAGCTGGTGGACTCGTTCCTGGAGAAGGTCGAGCAGCGCATCGACAGCACCGTGGACAAGCGGGTTCGGCGGCAGGTCGCCGAGCAGCAGATGGTGATCGCGCGGGGCGGGCGCCCTTCGGGGGGCGTCGACGCCCAGGGGCCTGGGGTGGCCTTCGGCCTGGCCGCGCTCTCCCTGGTGCTGGCGATCCCGCTCTCCGCCATCGCCGCCGTCCAGACCGGGCTGGCCGGGCTGCTGGTCTGCTGGACGGGCGTGGTCGGCGTCAACGCCTGCTTCCTGGGCCACACCCTGCTGCGCGGGGGCGACGGGGCGAAGAAGTCCGACTGGGAGTGACCCTCACGCCCGCCCCGGGCCTGGCCGTTCGGCACGGGCGTGAGGGGCGGGGCGAGAGCCGGGGACCGGGAGGCCGCACGGAGCCGGGCGGGAGAAGCGGACTGGCGGGGACCGCCGCACCCCGGCACAGGGCCGAGGGCGGGACGACGGCGGTCCCCGCGGGGACACGGGCCGGGTCGTGGCCTCGTGTCCGGGCGACCAGGGAGGTCCGGGAGCCGCTCCGGAGGTCCTTGGTGCCGACACCCAGAACTCTGCCGGAGCGGTGTTAACGACGCGTTGCCCGGCCGTGACACTTCGGGATCGCTTGACCGACGATCGCTTCTCCGGTCGGATCGGACCCCGCGCCCGACCCGACCGATCGCCCGCCAGGCGCCCTCCGGTGCGCTTTCGACCGGGACCGATCGCTTCCCGACCCGACCGATCGCCCGCCGCGCGCCGTCAGTGCTGCCCGGCCAGGAAGGCCAGCAGGTCCTGCCGGCTGACCACCCCCATCGGCTTCCCCTCCACCAGCACCACCGCGGCGTCCGCGCCGTGCAGCGTGGCCATCAGGTCGGCCACCGGCTCGCCCGAGCCGACGTGCGGCAGCGGCGGGCTCAGGTGCTGGTCCAGCCGGTCGTCCAGGGCGGCCCGCCGGGTGAACAGGGCGTCCAGCAGCTCCCGTTCGACCACCGAGCCGACGATCTCGGCGGCCATCACGTCCGGGTGCCCGGCGCCCGGCTTGACCACCGGCATCTGCGAGACGCCGTACTCGCGCAGCACCTCGATCGCCTGCCCGACCGTCTCGTCCGGGTGCATGTGGACCAGCGACGGCAGCCCGCCGTCCTTGCCGCGCAGCACGTCGCCGACCCGGGTGGTGGGCTCCCCGCCCTCCAGGAAGCCGTAGTCGGCCATCCACTCGTCGTTGAAGATCTTGCTGAGGTAGCCGCGCCCGCCGTCCGGCAGCAGTACCACCACCACGTCGTCCGGGCCGAGCTTGCGGGCCACCTCGAGGGCGCCGACCACCGCCATCCCGCAGGAGCCGCCGACCAGCAGCCCCTCCTCGCGGGCCAGTCGCCGGGTCATCTGGAAGGAGTCCTTGTCGGAGACGGCGACGATCTCGTCGGCCACGTCCCGGTCGTAGGCCGAGGGCCAGAAGTCCTCGCCGACCCCCTCGACCAGGTAGGGCCGGCCGGAGCCGCCGGAGTACACCGAGCCCTCCGGGTCGGCGCCGACCACCCGGACCCGGCCGCCGCTGACCTCCTTGAGGTAGCGGCCCGTCCCGGAGATGGTGCCGCCGGTGCCGACGCCGGTGACGAAGTGGGTGATCCGCCCGTCGGTCTGCTGCCACAGCTCGGGCCCGGTGGTCTCGTAGTGCGACCTGGGGTTGTCCGGGTTGCTGTACTGGTCGGGCTTCCAGGCGCCGGGGGTCTCCCGGACCAGCCGGTCGGAAACGTTGTAGTAGGAGTCCGGATGCTCCGGGTCGACCGCCGTCGGGCAGACGACCACCTCGGCGCCGTAGGCGCGCAGCACGTTGATCTTGTCCGTGGACACCTTGTCCGGGCAGACGAAGACGCAGTGGTAGCCCTTCTGTTGGGCCACGATGGCCAGCCCGACGCCGGTGTTGCCGGAGGTCGGCTCCACGATCACGCCGCCGGGCCGCAGGGCGCCGGAGCGTTCGGCGGCCTCGATCATCCGCACGGCGATCCGGTCCTTCACCGACCCGCCGGGATTGAAGTACTCGACCTTGGCGAGCACGGTGGCCTCGATCCCCTCGGTCACTCGGTTGAGTCTGACCAACGGGGTGTTGCCGACCAGTTCGATCATGGATTCGTGATACTGCACCTGGTTCTCCGCATTTCAGGGGCGGGTTCTTCCGCAGTGAACGGCGTGGGAAGAGCACCCTATTGCGTTGCGCCTCGGGCCGTGATGGGCACCACACAAGTGACGGGGCGGACGACGAGAGGCGGTGTCCGGGATGTCGAGAGCGCGGGTGGCGCGCCGGATCGCGACGGCGGCGGCGTACGGGGGCGGCGGCATCAGCCTGCTCGGCGGCGCGGCCGTCGGGCTGTTGCTCACCGAGGCACGCTATGCCAGGCGGCAGGTGCTCGGCGGCACGGTCCGGCAGGAGCCGCCGGTGGCCGACGGGGTGTACGGCACGGCCTTCGCCGCCGCTGCCGGCATTCCCTGGCGGCTGGCCATCCTGGGAGACTCGACGGCGGCCGGCCTCGGGGTGCACCAGGCCGGGCAGACGCCGGGGGCGCTGCTCGCCTCCGGGCTGGCCGAGGTCTCGGAGCGGCCGGTCGAGCTGCACAGCGTGGCCCGCTCCGGAGCCCGCTCGCTGGACCTGGAGCGGCAGGTGTCGCTGCTGCTCACCGAGCCGGGGCGGGCGCCGGTCCCCGACGTGTGCGTGATCATGATCGGCGCCAACGACATCACCGGCCGGGTCGCCCCCGCCACCTCGGTGCGGCACCTGTCCGCCGCGGTCTCCCGGCTGCGCACCGCCGGCTGCCAGGTGGTCGTGGGCACCTGCCCCGACCTGGGCTCGGTTGAGCCGGTCGGGCAGCCGCTGCGCTGGGTGGCCAGGCGGGTGTGCCGGCAGCTGGCGGCGGCGCAGACCATCGCGGTGGTGGAGCTGGGCGGCCGGACGGTCTCGCTGGGCACCCTGCTGGGGCCGGAGTTCGCCGCGCACCCGCGGGAGTTGTTCGGCCCGGACCGCTACCACCCCTCGGCCGCCGGCTACGCCACCGCCGCGATGGCGGTGCTCCCGACGCTCTGCGCCGCGCTCGACGTCTGGCCCGAGCAGCGGCGGCCCGGGACGCCCCGCGGGGAACGGCTGCTGCCGGTGGACCGGGCGGCGGCGCGGGCGGCGCAGGAGGGCGGCACGGAGGTCAGCTCGGCGGAGCGCGGCGCCCGACGCGCGCCCTGGGCGCTCCTCAAGCGCCGGCGCAGGCGCCCCCTGCCGGTGGTGGAGCCGGACCCGGCCGCGGAGCCGGCGCCCGGGACGCGGACGGCCGGCGCTCGCCCCGAGGGGCGCCTGGGCCGGCCGAACGAGCCCGTGACATAGCCCGTACCTGTCGGTAACTTCGAGGGCGGGGGTGCCACGCCCGCCCCCGTGGACGACCCCCGGAGGAAGCCGTGCCCGAAGCAGTGATCGTGTCCGCAGCCCGTTCCCCGATCGGACGGGCCGGCAAGGGCTCCCTCAAGGAGCTGCGCCCCGACGACCTGACCGCCACCATCGTCCGCGCCGCCCTCGACCAGGTGCCGCAGCTCGACCCGACCGAGATCGACGACCTGCTGCTCGGCTGCGGCACCCCGTCGGGCCCGCAGGGCAACAACCTCGGCCGGGTGGTCGCCGTCCAGCTGGGCCTTGACCACCTCCCGGCGGCCACCATCACCCGCTACTGCGCCTCCTCGCTCCAGACCACCAGGATGGCCATGCACGCCATCCGGGCCGGCGAGGGCGACGTCTTCGTCTCCGCCGGGGTCGAGGTGGTCTCCTCCTACGTCAGGGAAGGCGCCGAGAGCCACAACCCGCTGTTCGCCGACGCGGAGGCCCGCACCGCCCACCGCGCCGAGCACGGCGGCGAGGACTGGCACGACCCGCGCGCGGATGGCCTGCTGCCCGACGTCTACATCGCGATGGGCCAGACCGCGGAGAACCTCGCCCGGGCGAAGGGCGTGACCCGGCGGGAGATGGACGAGTTCGGGGTGCGCTCCCAGCAGTTGGCCGAGCGGGCGATCGAGGCGGGCTTCTGGGCCCGCGAGATCACCCCGGTCACCACCCCCGACGGCACCGTGGTCAGCGCGGACGACGGGCCGCGCCGCGGGGTCACCCTGGAGGGGGTGGCCGGCCTGAAGCCCGCGTTCCGCCCCGACGGCCTGGTCACCGCGGGGAACTGCTGCCCGCTGAACGACGGCGCCGCCGCGCTCGTGGTGATGTCGGACACCCGGGCCAGGGAGCTGGGCATCACCCCGCTGGCCCGGGTGGTCTCCACCGGCGTCTCCGCGCTCTCCCCCGAGATCATGGGCCTGGGCCCGGTGGAGGCGTCCCGCCGCGCCCTGGCCCGCGCCGGGCTCACGGTCGCCGACATCGACCTGGTGGAGATCAACGAGGCCTTCGCCGCCCAGGTGATCCCCTCCTACCGCGAGCTGGGCGTCGACCTGGACCGGCTGAACGTGAACGGCGGCGCCATCGCGGTCGGGCACCCGTTCGGGATGACCGGCGCCCGGATCAGCGCCACCCTGATCAACTCGCTGCGCTGGCACGACAAGCAGTTCGGGCTGGAGACCATGTGCGTGGGCGGCGGCCAGGGCATGGCCATGGTGCTGGAGCGGCTCAGCTGACCCCGGGCGCCCCGGCGGGGGGCGCACGCCGGCGGGGGCGGGCGGCCCCCGCCGGTATACCCGGGCGAGACCGAAGCGGGCCCGGGATGTGATCCATGCCGGTCAGAGCCGGTGAATGCGCAGGTCAACGCTGTCCAGGGGGCGCGTAAAGGACCAAATACCTGTCCAGTTCGTGACGTTATGCACTGCACGCCGTGTCCGCGCCCCGGAAACCTGAGATAAGAAGTCAGGGACCGACAGCACTGGGAGCGAGTCCGTGAGCGCCATATCCGTCATCCTGCTGGTGTCCGCCGGCACCGCCGTCGCCCTCGGCGGCCTGGCCCTGAACACCGTGCGCGCCCTGCGGGGCGAGCTGGCCGCGCTGCGCGCCGAGCTGGCCTCGGGCCGACTGCCCGACGCCCGCACCGAGGTGTCCGCCGACCAGATCAGGGGCGCGGTGGTCACGGCGCTGGCGGAGGAACGGGAGCGGGAGCTGGCCGAGGCCCGGGCGTACTGGGCCGAGCAGGACGCCAGGGACGAGGAGGGCCCGGGTGGGCTGCTGGCCGGCCGGGGGCTGAGCTACGTGGTCGCCGACGACGACGAG
Organism: Streptomyces chisholmiae; assembly: GCF_031845445.1. Classification (NCBI taxonomy): domain Bacteria; kingdom Bacillati; phylum Actinomycetota; class Actinomycetes; order Kitasatosporales; family Streptomycetaceae; genus Streptomyces; species Streptomyces chisholmiae. Next base: position 30,721 of record NZ_JAVREO010000027.1, read on the forward strand.
GAGCTGCTGGACGCGCTGCTGGAGCGCTACCTGCTGAGCGACTCGGCGCTGCCGCCCGGCGCCCGGGAGGGCACGCCGTTCGTGCCCCGGCAGAACGACGAGGGCTTCGAGGGCCCGGCCGACGGGCCGGTGGCGCCCGGTAGCGAGGAGGAGTCAGCCGAGCTGGCCGCGGCCCGACGCCGGCACCCCTCGCACCCCGGCTTCACCCTCTCCGGTGAGCCCGTCGAGCGGACCGAGCCGGCCGAGCGCGCCGACGCCGCCGGCCGGGGCGGCCAGCGCGACCCCTGGGGCACCGCCGACCGGCTCTCCCAGCTGGCCGAGTCCCGGGTGCCGCTGGCCGACGTGCGGTCGGGCCCGCTGGGCACCCTGGACGTCTTCCTCTTCGCCGACGGCACCACGCTCTGCCTCACCCCGAGCCACCAGGAGGCGGCGGAGCGGCTCGCCACCGCGCTGCGCGCCGGCGACGCCCCGGTGCTGATGGGCGGCTCGGCGGTGTCCGGCGCCTACGCGCTGACCTTCTCCTGCGGCACCGAGGAGAGCGTCTACCTGCTGGCCGACCGGGTGGTCGCCTCCGCCAGCCCCGGCGACTGACCCGACGGCCCCCGGCCGGCCCGCGCGGCCGGCCGACCGCAGGACCGGCCGGACAGCGGCCGGTCCTGCGCGGCGTGAGATGCTCCCTGGCGGACGAGCGCGGGAGGCGACACGATGACGGCGGTGGAGACGGCCGAGCTGGAACGGGCGTTGGAGCGGGCCGTTGACCGGCTGCGGCGACTGCCGGAGAGCCGGCTGCGGCGCGGGGCGGCGGCCAGGGGCCGGGCCCTCGCGGACGAACTGACCCGCCGGGCCCAGCTCCTTGAGCAGCCGCACCAGGGCGGCACCCGCCGGGTGCCGGACGCCGGGCTGTGGGCGGTGGGCGACCAGATCACCGTCACCGGGCACGACCTCACCCGGGCCATCCGGCACACCGGGGACCCGGAGCGGGCCACCCGGGAGCTGGCCGAAGCGCTGCGGCTGGTCGCGGAGTTCGAGGTCTGAGGCGGGAGTTCGAGGTCTGAGCCCGACCGGCACCCTGCCGGGGCCGGCCCCCGGAGGCCCAGAAAACGGCGAGGCCCCGACGAGGTGCCGTGGTGGCACTCGTCGGGGCTCTGCCGTGCGTCAGCGGGCGGCGCGGGGCGCCGGCGCTGGCGGTCAGTCGCCCTGCAGGATGGCGATCAGCCGCAGGAACTCCAGGTAGATCCAGACCAGGGTCAGGGTCAGGCCGAAGGCGGCCAGCCAGGACTCCTTCTCCGGGGCGCCGTAGGCGACACCGTCCTCGACCATCTTGAAGTCGAGGGCCAGGAAGCAGGCGCCCAGGACGATGCCGGCGATGCCGAAGAGGACGCCGAGCATGCCGTCCCGCAGGCCCAGGCCGTTGCCGCCGCCGATGAGCGCGACGACCAGGTTGACCATGGAGAGCAGGATGAAGCCGACGGCCGCGGCCAGCACGAACTTGGTGAAGCGCGCGTTGACCTTGATGATGCGCTGCTTGTACATGAACAGCACACCGGCGAAGACCGCCATGGTGCCGATGACAGCCTGCATCGCGGCGCCGGGCGCGACCTGGTTGATGGCGTTGCTGATGGCGCCGAGGAACAGGCCCTCGGTCACGGCGTAGGCCAGGATCAGCGGCGGCGAGGGCTCACGCTTGAAGGACTGCCACAGGCCGAGACCCATGGCCACCAGGGCGAACACGATGCCCAGGCCCAGCGGCAGGTCGGCGACCCAGGCGACAGCGGCGGCGGCGACCACGGCACCCAGGGTGATCGCGGTGCGCGAGACGACGCTGTCGATCGTCATCACATTGGGGCGGGTGGGGGCGTATCCGCCGTCGGGGCCCACCTGCGGCTGCGCATACGGGTTCCCCGGCTGCGGCGCGTAGGGGTTGGCTGGGCTCCCCGCGTACGGATTCCCGGTCTGCGGCTGCGGTCCGGCGTTGAAGCCGGCGTAGCCACCGTCCCGACTGAACCCCCGACGCGTGAAGACCGGGTTGCTGCTCCTCATCTCACTCCTCCATGGCCGCACGGCACGGCCGTGCCTACCAGAGTAATGCGTTAGCAAAGTCCGTACGGTAGTGCGTCCATGAAACTACTGGAAGAGCCCGGTTGTTCCCAGCCCCTACCTGGTCACGGTCCGGCACGCGCCGAACGTGACCGGGATCACGCCCCCCAATCGGGGCCGGACCGGGCGAAACCGGCCCGGCCCCGCGGTCACTCGGCCACCGCTGGTTCCTCCCGCCCACCCGTGCCGGGTTCCTCCCGCCCACCCGTGCCGGGTTCCTCCCGCCCATCCGTGCCGGGTTCCTCCCGCCCACCCGTCCCCGGTTCTTCCCGCCCCGCCACCGATGCCCCCTCCGCCTTCTCCCGCCCGGGCCGCGACGGCCACCAGGCGCGGTCGCCGAGCAGCGTGACGAGTCCCGGCACCAGGAGGGAACGGACCAGCAGGGTGTCCAGCAGGACGCCGATGCCGACCGCGATGCCGACCTCCGCCACCGTCACGTCCGGGAGTTGGGCCAGCGCCGAGAAGGTGCCGGCCAGCACCAGGCCGGCCGCCGCGATGACGCCGCCCGTCGTGGTGAGGCCGATCCGCACCGCCTCCCGGGTGCTCGTCCGGCGCCGCTCCTCCCGGATCCGCTCCATCAGGAAGATGGTGTAGTCGGTGCCGAGCGCGACGAGGAAGACGAAGATGTAGACGAACATGTCGCCGGCCACCCCGCCGAAGCCGAAGCCGTGCTCGAAGACGAGCGCCGACACCCCGAGCGAGCCGAGCAGCGAGAGCACGATGGTGCCGAGCAGCACCAGCGGCGTGACCAGCGAGCGCAGCAGGAGGCCCAGGATGACGGTCACCGCCAGCAGCACCAGCGGCACGATGCGGGTGGTGTCCCGCAGCGCGGTGTCCTCGTAGTCGGTCTGCACCGCGGGGGTGCCACCGACCAGCGTCCCCGGCTGGGCCTCGTTCAGCGCGGCGTCCAGCGCGTCGATCGCCGCCCGCGCCGCGTCGCCGTACGGGTCGACGGCCAGCGGCACCACCAGCGTCGGGTGGCCCCTGACCTCGGGCCCCACCTCGGCCAGCGCCACCCCGGGCACCGTCTCGGCCAGCTCCGCCGCCGCGACCGCGGCCGCCCCGTCGGCCGACGCCGGCAGCACCACCCGCAGCGGCGCGGCGAGGCCCTGCGGGAAGTGCGCGGCGATCAGCCGCTGTCCCTCGACGGACTCGCTGCCCGGCGGCACCTTGTCCAGCGGGTCGGCGCTGGTGGACAGCGAGGTCAGGCCGAGCGCCCCCACCGCCAGCAGCAGCATGACGGAGCCGGCCGCGAGCCTCGGGCGGCGGCCGACGCCCCGCGCCACCCCGCCCCAGAAGCGGTGCTCGGTGGCGCCCCGCTCGGCCCCCGGCCGGGGCGCCCGCGGCCACAGCAGCCAGCGCCCGCCGCACACCAGGATCGCCGGCAGCAGCGTCAGCATGGCGAGCAGCGCGACCAGCACGCCGGCCGCGGCGATCGGTCCGAGGCCGCGCAGCCCGGCGAGGTCGGCGACCAGCAGGCAGAGCAGGCCGGCGGTGACCGTCCCGGCGCTGGCCACCAGCGCCGGGGTGGTGCGGCGCAGCGACTCGGCCATCGCCTCGTGCCGGTCCGCGTGCCGGGACAGCTCCTCGCGGTAGCGGTTGAGCAGCAGCATCGCGTAGTCGGTCGCGGCGCCGAAGACCAGCACGATCAGGATGGCGGAGGAGATGTCGGTGACCGGCAGGCCGGCCTCGGCCAGGCCGTAGGCCGCGCCCCTGGACACCTGGACCGCGAGCAGCGCGGTGATCAGCGGCACCAGCCAGAGCAGCGGGCTGCGGTAGATCACCAGCAGCAGCACCGCCACGATGGCCATGCTGGTGAGCATCAGGGCGGCGTCCACGTCGCCGCCGTCGTTGTCCACGTCGATGCCGGCCTCGCCGGCCACCCGGCCGGTCAGCCCCGGCCGGTCCGCGTCGTCCAGCGTGCTGGCGGTGACCGCCCTGAGCCCCTCGACCAGGGCGGTCACCGCGTCGTCCGCCGACTCCTCGTCGGCCGGCCGCACGTCGAGCGTGAACAGCGCGGCCGCCCCGTCCTCGGCGGTCTCGGTCGCGCCGGGCTCGCCGAGCCCCGGCACGTCGAGCCCGGCCGCCGCGGCGCGGGTGGCCTCGACCGCCGCCAGGTCGGCGGCGTCCAACGGCTCGCCGTCGCGCGCGAAGACCACGATCGCGGTCTCGGCGCCCGGGGGTTGGTCGGGGTCAGGCTCCAGCAGGTCGGCGACCTCGCTGGAGTCGAGACCGGTCGGTAGGTAGGCCGCGGCGTCGTCGCGTTCCACCTCGCCGAGCCGCTCGGCCAGCGGGGTGGCCAGCACGGCGAGCGCGATCCAGAGGAGCAGCATGGGCCACTTGCCGCGCCGGAGCGCGGTGCCGAGTCGGGTGCGGGCCGCTCCCGCGCTTCGGGCCGGGTGTGGCTGGGTGGGTACGTCGAGCATCTCCGCATCCAACCCCGCGCGGCCGGGCCGGCGCGTCGCCCCGGGGAGCGGTCTCGCCGGCGGCCGACTGGTCCTCGGGGACCAGCGCGGGGGACGCGTCCGGCCGGGGACTCACTCTCCGGAGCGATGCCGGCGGCCGGAGGCTCTTCTAGCATCGGTCGATGCCCCAGCCCCACCTGCCCTGGCCACGGCTGCGCAACGCCCTGGTCGGCCCGGCCGCGGTCGTCCCGGCCCTGATCGACCAGGCCACCACCGACACCGACCCGCTGGCGTACGGCGCGCTGTCGCTCTACTCCGTGCTGGTGCTGGTCGCGCTCGCCCAGCGGGCCCGCTGGCCGCTGGGCGGGTTCGCCGCGGTGCTCGTGGTGCTCGCCGTCGCCGAGGTCTGGTGCGCCGCCCGGGAGGTGCAGCTCACCGGCCTCGCGGTGCTGCCGGTGGCGTTCGCCATCTACGCGGTCGGCGCCCGCTGTTCGGTGCCGCAGGCGCTGACCGCGCTGGTCGCCGGGACGCTGATCGTGTCCGTCGGGGTGACCGTCAACCACGCGACCGCGGGCAGCGACTGGCGCGGCGGCTCGGACGTGCTGGCCGCGCTGGCGCCGATCCCGGTGGTGTGGGGGCTCGGCGTGCTGGCCCAGAGCCACCGGCAGCGGCTGCTGAGCATGGAACGGCACGCCGCCGACGCGGAACGCGAGCGGCACCTGCTGGCGGAGCGGGCCGCCGCCGCCGAACGGGTGCGCATCGCGCGGGACATGCACGACGTGGTGGCCCACTCCCTCACCCTGCTGGTGGTGCACGCGGAGACCATGCGGGCCAGGTCGGGCGACCTGCCCGAGTGGGCCAGGGAGCAGGTCGACGCGTTGGCCGCGGCCGGCCGGCAGGCCACCGTCGAGATGCGGGAGCTGCTGGGGCTGCTGCGCAACGGCGCGCCGGAGGAGGCGCCGCGCGCCCCCGCGCCCACGCTGGCCGAGCTGCCGCCGCTGGTGGCGGCGGCCCGGCAGGCCGGGAACCCGGTGCGGCTGACGACCGACGGCGAGCTGGCGCGGGTCGCCAGGCCGGTCCAGCTGACCGGCTACCGGCTGGTGCAGGAGACGCTGGCCAACGCCCGCCGGCATGCGCCGGGCGCGGCGGTGACCGTCGACCTCCGGGTGGCCGACGGCGCGCTCCGGGTGGCGGTGGGCTGCGCCGCCCCGCGCCGCCCGGTGGCGCCGGTGCCCGGGCCCGGCACCGGGCTGGAGGGGCTGCGGGAGCGGGTCGCGGCCGGCGGCGGGACGTTCGCCGCCGGCGGCACCCCGGACGGCGGCTTCCGGGTGGTCGCCGAGCTGCCGCTGGGCGACCGGCCGCCGCCCCCGCGGGCCGGGGCCGACCCCCGGCCGGGCGGCTGAGCCGCCTCGGCGGCGGTCAGCGCCGGCGCTCCCTGGCGCGGCGGGCCAGCGCCGCCGCCTGGCCGCGGTCGCGGCAGCCGGTCTTCGCCAGCAGCCGGCTGACATGGGACTTGACGGTGTGTCCGGAGACGACGAGGCGCTGCGCGATCTCCTGGTTGTTGTAGCCCTCGCCGATCAGGTCGAGCACGTCCCGCTCGCGCGCGGTGAGCCGGTCCAGGCGCTCGACGTCCGCCGGGTCGGGCGACGGGCGGTCGTGGTGGGCGAGGTAGCCGTCGATGACCCGTCTGAGCAGGCTCGGGCTGAGCGAGCCGTCGCCCCTGGCGGTGGCCCGGACGCCGGCCAGCAGTTCCTCGTAGGAGCTGCTCTTCAGCAGGAAGCCGCTGGCCCCGGCGGCGAGCGCCTCGTCCAGGTAGGCGTCGAGGTCGAAGGTCGTGAGCATCAGCACCCGGGTGCCACCGGCCCCCAGCAGCTCCCGGCGGGCCAGCTCCCGCAGCGTCCACAGGCCGTCCCGGCCGGGCATCCGCACGTCGAGCAGCAGCACCTGGGGGCGTAGCTCGGCGCAGAGCCGCACGGCCTGCTCGCCGTCGTCGGCGCCGCCGAGGACCGCCAGGTCGTCCTGGGTCTCCAGGATGAGCCGCAGCCCCTCACGCACCACGGGTTCGTCGTCGGCGATGACCACCGAGACGGGTGGCGCGTTCCCGACCATGCCGGCCCTCCTCCCAGGTGACGGGCCGCCGCCTGGCGTCCGGGGGTGGCGGCCGGCCGGGCCGGGCTCCGGCGGGTGACAGGGCCGGCGTACCCGCGCCGGCTCAGCATATCCGGCCGTTGTCCCGGCCGGCCGGGACAACGGCCGGGCTACCGCGCGGGGTTGGGGCGAGCGCGCCGACGCGGCCCCGGCGCGGGGGCGTGGCCACGTGATCTTCCCTGGTCGGCGGCTGTGAGAGGACTGGGTGCCCGGAGCCGGACTTGAACCGGCACGGCCCGAAGGCCAGCGAGTTTTAAGCTCACCGTGTCTGCATTCCACCATCCGGGCACAGATCCCAAGCCGTACCGGGCGCCGCAGCGCCGAAGGAGTCATCCGAGCTTATCCGCCGGATTCGACCCGAACACCGGTGCCCCAGAACGATGTTGTCTGATTTTATGAGCTGCTGACACCACATCAGTGCGCGACGGGGCTGTTACAGGCAGCTTTGGCAACGACGTGATCACGCCGTCGGTCGAGGAATGACGCAAATCAACCCTCCGCATCCTTCCGCACACTCAGGGAACATCTCCTCCTCAGGTAGGACTCGTCCCTCGCCGTCTACGACCTGAGGCCGGCCGGGAGTTGACGACCGGAGGGATCACAGCCGGGGGGCTTCGGCCCAGGATGGAGGAGTCCTTCCCCCGTCCAGGCTGGAGTACGCCGTGCCCCACCCCGCGCCCGCCCAGCACACCGATTCGACCGGCACCGTGGCCGCCCGCGCCGTGGACCTGACCAAGGTCTACGGCGCGGGCGAGACGCGGGTGCTCGCCCTCGACCAGGTCAGCGTCGCCTTCGAACGATCCCGCTTCACCGCGATCATGGGCCCGTCCGGCTCGGGGAAGTCCACGCTGATGCACTGCATGGCCGGCCTGGACTCGATCTCCGCCGGCTCCGCCCGGCTCGGCGAGACGGAACTGACCGGGCTCAGCGACAGCCGGCTGACCCAGCTGCGCAGGGACCGGGTCGGCTTCGTCTTCCAGACCTTCAACCTGCTGCCGACGCTCAACGCCCTGGAGAACATCACGCTGCCGCTGGGCATCGCCGGCCGCCGACCGGACCCGGAGTGGCTGGACCTCGTAGTCGGCACGGTGGGCCTGGCCGGCCGGCTCAAGCACCGGCCGGCCCAGCTCTCCGGCGGGCAGCAGCAGCGGGTGGCGGTCGCCAGGGCGCTCGCCGGCCGGCCGGAGATCGTCTTCGGCGACGAACCGACCGGCAACCTCGACTCCCGGGCCGGCGCCGAGATCCTCGGTTTCCTGCGCAACTCGGTCCGGGAACTGGGCCAGACCGTGGTGATGGTGACCCACGACCCGGTGGCCGCCGGCTACGCGGACCGCGTGGTCTTCCTGGCCGACGGCCGACTGGTGGACGAGATGACGTCCCCGACCGCCGAGCGCGTGCTGGAGCACATGAAACGCTACGACGCCCGCGGCCGCACCAGCTGACCGAAGGTCAGCGGGGGCGGCGGGCCGGCACGTCGTCGGACCGGGAGGCCGGGACGTCGGCGAGCCGACCCCCGCGGCACCCGGGAGGTCAGAACGCAGGCGGGCCGGAGCCGCGACAGACCAGCGGCCGCGGGTCAGCGGACCCAGCCGGCCGGCGCGCCGCTCAGGCAACGTCCAGGTCGCCCGGGCCACCACGAAACCGGCGGGCCGGAGCCACGGCGGTCCAGCGGGTCGCGACGTCGCCGGTCGGCGGCCGACCAGCCGGGACGTCAACGGGCCAGCGGTACCTCAGGCCCGCGGCCGGCAGGTCCGCAGACCGGCGGCCCGCGGGTCAGCAACCCCAGCGGGTCAACAGGCCGGCCACCCCGCGGGGCGGCGGACCCGGGCGGGTCGGGGATGCCGGCGGTCGGCCGACCGACCAGCGCGGACGTCAACGGGCCAGCGGCACCGGGCGGCCACGGCCGGCAGGCCGACCGGCCGGAACGCCCGGCGGCCGGCTCCCAGCCGGTCCGCTTGATCGGCTTGGTCGGCTCGGTCGGCTCGGTCAGCTGGTCAGTTCCACCCAGGCGCGCGGCCGCAGGGGCAGCCGCGACTCCCCGTTGTCCGGCGGGCGGACGGCCAGGACCTGGTTGACGCCGATCCGGCCGCGCTCGAACTGGAGCGCGGAGGCCGCCATGTAGAGGCGCCACACCCGGGCCCTGGCCGGCCCGACCAGCCGCACCGCCCGGTCCCAGCCCTGTTCCAGGTTCCGCACCCAGCAACGCAGCGTCCTGGCGTAGTGCTCGCGGAGCGCCTCCAGGTCCCGCACCTCAAGGCCGGCCCGCTCCAGCAGGCCGACGGTCCGCCCGACGGGCGCCAGCTCGCCGTCGGGGAAGACGTAGGCGTCGATGAACGGGTCGATCCGGTAGTCGCTCTCGTCCGGCAGCGGGCGGCGGGCGATCTGGTGGTTGAGCAGCCGGCCGCCGGGCCGGAGCAGGCGGTGCAGCCGCTCCGCGTACTCCTGGTAGCGGGCGGCGCCCACGTGTTCCGCCATGCCGACCGAGGCCACCGCGTCGAACGGGCCGTCGGTGACCTGACGGTAGTCCTGCACCCGGATCTCGACCCGGTCGGTGAGGTCCTCCTTGGCGATCCGCTCCCTGGCGTACTCGGCCTGCTCGGTGGAGAGCGTGACGCCCACCGCGCGCACCCCGTACCGCTGGGCCGCGTGCAGCACCAGCGAGCCCCAGCCACAGCCCACGTCGAGCAGCCGCTGCCCCGGCCGCAGGCCGAGCTTGCGGCAGATCAGGTCGAGCTTGGCGCCCTGCGCGTCCTGGAGGTCGTCGGTCTCCGGGCCCCAGACGGCGCACGAGTAGACCATGGACGGGCCGAGCACCAGCTCGTAGAAGTCGTTGCCCACGTCGTAGTGGTGACTGATGGCCCGGCGGTCCCGCCGCTGGGTGTGCGCCGGCCCCGGACGGCGGCGGCGTTCCTCCCGGGGCGGGCGGACCGGGAGCGGCAGCGGTCCGGCGAGGGCGAGCAGCTCGGGGACGGCGGCCAGCATCCGGGGCGCGGCGGGCGCCCGCTGCCGGTCCCAGACGAGGTCGGCGAGCGCGGTCAGGGCCTGGTAGAGGTCACCCTCCACATCGAGGTCGCCGGCCACCCAGGCGCGGGCCAGGCCGAGTTCGCCGGGTCGGAAGAGCACCCGGCGCAGCGCCCGGCGGTGCCGCACCAGGAGCACCGGACCCTCGGCGGGGCCGGCCTCGCTGCCGTCCCAGGCCCGGAGGCGCAACGGAAGCGGGGCGCCGAGCAGTTGTTCGGTCAGAGCGACGAGCCGGGGAGCGACACCCATGTGACAAACCTCCGCAGATGTGGGCAAACCACCCATGGCTACCTTGGCGTCCAGGTCTCGGTGAACGTCGCCGATCCGCCGTCGATTCCGGGGATTCCCCCGCATCGCGCACGGATTTGCGCCGCCCGGCCCACCGCCGGGCGCCGGCGCCCGGCCCCAAACACACGAGCGGGGCGGGTGACCCCCGAAAGGTCACCCGCCCCGCCGTGTGGTCGGTCGTCGCGGTCAGCCCGCCTTGACGGTGGGCCGCTGCTCGCTCGGCACACTCTCGGCGACCGGTGCGGGCCGGGCCGCGGGCGGCGCCGCCGCCTCGTGGAACTCGTCCCGCGGGTGCTCGACCGCGCCGAGGGAGACCACCTCACGCTTGAGGAAGAGCCCCAGCGTCCAGTCGGCGAAGACCCGGATCTTGCGGTTCCAGGTCGGCACCGCCATGCCGTGGTAGCCGCGGTGCAGGTACCAGCCCAGCCGGCCGCGGAAGCGGAAGGAGAGCTTGCCCAGCTTGATCATGGCCACGCCCTTGCGGAGGCCGAGCCCCGCGACGGCGCCCATGCTGGCGTGCTTGTACTCCTGCTGCGGGAAGCCGCGCATCCCGGAGATCACGTTGTCGCCGAGCACCTTGGCCTGCCGCAGCGCGTGCTGGGCGTTCGGCGGGCACCAGGCGTTCTCCACCCCGGCCTCGCGCGCGGCCAGGTCGGGGACCTGGGCGTTGTCGCCGGCCGACCAGATGTGGCCGGTGCCCTTGACCTGGAGGGTGGGCTCGGTGTCCACGTGGCCGCGGGGGCCGAGCGGCAGGCCGAACTCGGCGAGCGCCGGGTTGGGCTTGACGCCGGCCGTCCAGACCAGGGTGTTGGAGTCCAGCTCGACGTCGTTGCTGAGCACCACGTGGCCGTCGACGCAGGACTTCAGCGAGGTCTTGAGGTGCACCTCGATGCCCCGCTTCTTGAGGTGTTCCAGGCCCCACTCACCGAGCTTGGGCCCGACCTCGGGCAGGATCCGCTCGGCCACGTCCACCAGCACGAACCGCAGGTCGGACGGCTCGATGCTCGCGTAGTACTTGGTGGCGTCGCGGGCCATGTCCTCGACCTCGCCGATGGTCTCGGCCCCGGCGAAGCCGCCGCCCACGAAGACGAAGCTGAGCGCCTTGCGGCGGATCTCCTCGTCGGTGGTGGAGTCGGCCTTGTCCAGCTGCTCCAGCACGTGGTTGCGCAGGCCGATGGCCTCCTCGACGCCCTTCATGCCGATGCCCTGCTCGGCCAGGCCGGGGATCGGGAAGGTGCGGGAGACGGCGCCGAGCGCCACCACCAGGTAGTCGAAGGGGACCTCGTACGCCGAGCCGACGTGTGGCGCCACGGTGGCGACCCGCCGGTCCTGGTCGATGGAGGTGACGCGGCCGGTGAGGACCTCCGCCTTGGGCAGCACGCGACGCAGGGGCACCACGACGTGCCGCGGGGAGATGCTGCCGGCGGCGGCCTCGGGAAGGAAGGGCTGGTAGGTCATGTAGGAGCGAGGGTCAACGACGGTGACGGTGGCCTCGCCATACCGCATCTTCTTCAGGATGCGGCGGGCCGCGTACAGACCGACGTAACCCCCACCTACGACGAGAATGCGCGGACGCTCCGTGGTGCTCATGCCATCGAGTATCCACCCACCCCCCGGGGGGACCTCGTGAGGCCCTTCACAAGCACCACCGGAGATCCTGCTACACTTCGCGCCCCCACTTTTCGGCCCCGGCCCCGCCGGGCGGCCAGAACGGCGTGCGGCGGCCCGGGACCAGCCGCCGCACAAGCGAACGATCCAGGTCGAGAGGGTCACCCCGGGCGCGAGGCGGGACGCGACGCGGCCGGCGGGGCCGGCGGGACGACCGGCCGACCGGGCCGGCCGAGGCCCGCCCGGCCCCGGCTGTCCGCTCTGTGGACCACTTTCGGGTGCTGATGGCGCACCGCTCATGTGAATAACTTCACGAACTTTCCCGTGCGCCGTCCCGCCGGCGAAAACCGGCCATTGGGCCGGGCCGGCTCAGCGGGCCAGCACGCTCCACAGCAGGCCGTCGAGGATGTCGTGCTCGGAGACCGTGACCCGGGAGACCTCGGCCCGCTCCATGACCCGCAGCAGCACCAGGGCGCCGGCGCCGATCACGTCCACCCGCCCCGGGTGCATCGCCGGCACCGCCGCCCGGGCCGCGTGGTCGGCGGACCACAGCCACTCGGTGATCCGCCGCACCCGCTCCCGCTCCAGCACCGCGTGGTGGATCGCGGACGGGTCGTACTCCGGCAGCTCCAGGGCCATGGCGGCGACCGTGGTGACCGAGCCGGCCAGCCCCACCAGGGTGCCGGCCTCGGTCAACGGGACCCGCTCGGCGGCCAGTTCCAGCGCGGCGTCGATGTCCGCGGTCAGCGCGGCCCGGGCCGCCTGACTCGGCGGGTCGGCCACGGCGCCGTCCGCGCCGGTCAGGTGGCGCTCGGTGAGCCGCACACAGCCGATGTCCACGCTGCGGGCCGCCGTCACCCGGTCGTCGCCCAGCACGAACTCGGTGGAGCCACCGCCGATGTCCAGCACCAGGAACGGCCGCGCGATGTCCGGCCGCCCGGCCAGCTCCCTGGTGGCGCCGGTGAAGGAGAGCGCCGCCTCCTCGTCCCCGGTGATCACCTCGGGGGAGACGCCCAGGATCTCCTGGACGCCCCGCACGAAGTCGGCCCGGTTCTCCGCGTCCCTGGACGCCGAGGTGGCGGCGAAGCGCAGCCGGTCGGGGGTGACGCCGTGCGCGGCGACCACGGCCGCGTACTCCCGGCAGGCGGCCAGCGTGCGGTCCAGCGCCTCGGGCGCCAACCGGCCGGTGCGGTCCACCCCCTGGCCCAACCGGACGATCTCCATCCGCCGGTCCCGCTCCACCAGTTGGCCGGTGGCGGGGTCGGCGTCGGCGACCAGCAGCCGGATCGAGTTGGTGCCGCAGTCGATGGCCGCGGCGGTCGTCATGGTCACGCGTTCGCTCCCCGCCCGTCGTGCGCGTCCGGCCCGGCGTCCGCCGCCGGCCCGCCGACGCAGGGCCCCGAGCGCCACCAGCGCGGCAGCATCGCGAGCGCCTCGTCGCCCAGCGGGTTCACCCCGGGGCCGGCCACCAGGGCGTGCGCGACCAGCACGTGCAGGCACTTCACCCGGTCCGGCATCCCGCCGGCGCTGGGGAAGCCGACCAGCACCTCGATCGCGTCCCGCCGGGCCAGGTAGTCCTCGTGCGCCGCCCGGTAGGCCGCGGCCAGCTCCGGGTCGGTGGCCAGCCGCTCGGTCATCTCCCGCATCACGCCGTTGGCCTCCAGGGTGCCGATGGCGGACGCGGCGCGCGGGCAGGTCAGGTAGTACGTGGTGGGGAACGGGGTGCCGTCGGGCAGCCGGGGCGCGGTCTCCACCACGTCGGGGTTGCCACAGGCGCAGCGGTGCGCGATCGCGCGCAGCCCGCGCGGGGGCCGGCCGAGCTGCGCCTCGATCACCGAGACGTCGGTCGGGGTCGGGGTTTCCACGGAATGAACTCTTCTCGAGGGACGACGAAAACGGGACGGCTCACTGGGGCCGGTCGGCCCGGTCGATGCCGTCCCAGAGATTCTGGTGCCAGGGACGGGGAGTCAACGCCCCCCGGTTGTGCAGCCGTTCGTCACCGCCGGTGGCGCCGCCCGGGGTGTCCTGGGGCAGCACGTAGCCGATCTCGCCGGGCCGCACGTAGCGCAGCCGCTCCCTGGCCTGCCGCTCCACGTAGGCGTCGTCCTGCCAGCGGGCCTTGGCGTCCCGCAGCTCCTCGACGCGGTCGGCGGCCTCCTTGGCCTGCCGCCGCTGGTCGGCGATGTCGGAGCGCTGCTGCACGTACTGCCGCAGCGGGTAGGCGAGCGCCACCACCAGCGAGCAGACCACCAGCGCCAGCAGCGCCGCCCGGCCGGTCAGCCGGCTGCGCCGCTGCTGTCCCGGCCGGCGGCGCGGCCCGGCCAGCCGGCGGCTCTGCGCCCGGTAGACCCGGGCGGCGGCCTGCTCGCCCAGCGCCCTCAGTCGGGTGGCGGTGGAGAACCGGTCCCGTTGCGCGGCCACGTCGCCTCCCTGTCACCGGCCGGTGGGCTGCCCCACGACTCGTCCCCGCCACCGTACGGGACGGATGGCGGGGACCGGGTCAGGTGGCCGACGAAGGCACCGGGAAGTCCACCCGAGCACGGGCCCGGGCGGACCTCCGACGGGCCGTCAGCCCTTGAAGCGCGGGAAGGCGCTCCGGCCGGCGTACACCGCGGCGTCGTCGAGGATCTCCTCGATGCGCAGCAGCTGGTTGTACTTGGCGACCCGCTCGGAGCGGGCCGGCGCGCCGGTCTTGATCTGGCCGCAGTTGGTGGCGACGGCCAGGTCGGCGATGGTGACGTCCTCGGTCTCACCGGAGCGGTGCGACATCATGCACTTGAAGCCGTTGCGCTGGGCCAGCTCCATGGCGTCCAGGGTCTCGGTGAGCGAGCCGATCTGGTTGACCTTCACCAGCAGCGCGTTGGCCGACTTGTCGTCGATGCCGCGCTGGAGCCGCTCGGGGTTGGTGACGAACAGGTCGTCGCCGACGATCTGCACCTTCTCGCCGAGCCGGGCGGTCAGCGCCTGCCAGCCGTCCCAGTCCTCCTCGGCCAGCGGGTCCTCGATGGAGACCAGCGGGTAGGCCTCGACCAGCTCCTGGTAGTAGTCGGTGAGCTGCTCGGCGGTGAGGGACTTGCCCTCCAGCGTGTAGGCGCCGTCCGAGTACAGCTCGGTGGCGGCCACGTCCAGGGCCAGCGCGATGTCCTGGCCGGGGGTGTAGCCGGCCTTCTGGATGGCCTCGACGATCAGGTCGAGCGCCTCGCGGTTGGAGGAGAGGTTCGGCGCGAAGCCGCCCTCGTCGCCGAGGCCGGTGCCCAGGCCGCGCTCCTTCAGGACCTTCTTGAGCGTGTGGTAGGTCTCGGCGCCCCAGCGGACCGCCTCGGAGAAGGACTCGGCGCCGATCGGCGCGATCATGAACTCCTGGATGTCCACGTTGGAGTCGGCGTGCGCGCCGCCGTTCAGGATGTTCATCATCGGCACCGGCAGCAGGTGCGCGTTCGGGCCGCCGAGGTAGCGGAAGAGCAGCAGGTCGCGGGACTCGGAGGCGGCGTGCGCCACGGCCAGCGAGACGCCCAGGATGGCGTTGGCGCCGAGCGAGGACTTGTCCGGGGTGGCGTCCAGGTCGAACATCGCCTGGTCGATCAGCCGCTGCTCGGTGGCGTCGTAGCCGACCAGCTCGGGACCGATCTGCTCGATGACGGCCAGCACCGCCTTCTCCACGCCCTTGCCGAGGTAACGGCTGGTGTCGCCGTCGCGCAGCTCCAGGGCCTCGAAGGCGCCGGTGGAGGCGCCGGACGGCACCGCGGCGCGGCCGGTTGAGCCGTCGTCGAGGCCGACCTCGACCTCAACCGTGGGGTTGCCTCGCGAGTCCAGGATCTCGCGGGCTACGACGACGTCGATGGACGGCACGAGGTTCTCCTTTGGTCAAAGCGTGTGGTCAACAGTGGCGTGACGTGAGTGTCCGCGACCCCCTGAGCCTAACCGGCCCGCGGCCCAGCACGCTCGTCCCGCGCCTCGCGGTCACCGGAGGAACCGACGAAACCCCTGGTCAACAGGGGTAGTCGAAGGGGAAAGCTTTTTGTTTAACCACTGAAGAAAATCGGATGCCCGGGCGGTGAACGAGCGACGCCGCCGGCCCCGCCCGCTCCCCGAGGGGAGCCGGGCGGGGCCGGACGGCGACGCGCCGCGTCCCGGTCGCTACCGGGGTGTCGCGGTCAAAACGGTCGCATCAGAACAGAACTGACTGCATCACACCGAAGGCGACCGAACAGCCACCAGGAGGGACGAGCCCGGCGCGGACGCGATCACGACCGACGCTCAGAGCGACAGCTCCTGGCCGGGGAGTATCAGGTCCGGGTCCTCGCCGATCACGTCGACGTTGTCGGCCCAGATCTGCCGCCAGCTGGTGTCGTGCCGCTCGGCGATGGTCGAGAGGGTGTCGCCCTTGACGACGGTGTAGCTCTCGCCGCCGGCGGCCGGGGCCGCCTGCGGCTGCGCCTCGACCGGCTCGGGCGCCGGCTCCGGCTCGGGCTCCGGGGCCGCCTCCGGCTCCGGCTCCGGCTGCTCGGCGGCGCCGGCACCGGCGTCCAGCTCGGGGGCGGGACCGCCGGCGGTGAGCCCGGCCTGGGCGCCGCAGACCGGCCAGGCGCCCGGACCCTGGATCGCCAACAGCTCCTCGGCGGTGGCGATCTGCTGGTCCTTGGTGGCCTGGTCGGCACGGGCCGCGTACTGGGTGCCGCCGGCCGCCTCCCAGCTGGACTGGGAGAACTGGAGGCCGCCGTAGTAGCCGTTGCCGGTGTTGATGGACCAGTCGCCGCCGGACTCGCACTGGGCGACGGCGTCCCAGGTGTCGACGGAGGCGGCGGAGGCGCCCGAGGCGCCGATCAGCGGGATGGCCACGGCGGCGCCGGTGACGCCGGCGGCGGTGGCTATCCGGGCGGACTTGCCGGGCCGGCGGTGCCGCCCCTTGCTGGTGAACAGCATGACGTTCCTTCTCACCGGACGCCTGCGAGGTGAGCTGTCGGGTTCGGGACAGGTGAGTTGCCCGGCCGGCTGGGCAGCTGGACCGCCGCCGGCTTCACCCCGAGCCGCACCCGCGCCCCACTGGGCGCCGGTCCGGCGGACACGGTCGGACGGGTCGGCCTGGTCGGCCGTGACCGTGCTGGGTCCCCCGCTCCTGTCTGCGGTGGTGCGCGATGGTGGTCCCCGGGTCGGCGACAGGACTCGGCGTGAACGCCCCGGGCACCCGGTGGAAAACCGGGCGAGGGGACACTAAACACACCCGAACTAACGATTCAAGAACGATCAAGATCACCGCATCGACCCAACTTGACCGACTTTGACCGGGGGAACGCGCTCCCGATGCAGGTCAGCGGCCAAAAGGGGCAGTTCGGAGGAGCGGGACACTCGCAGCCGGATCGAGAGGATGGTCACACCCGAAGAGCCCCGAACGTCAGTCGCTCAAGACCCGTCGCCGGCCACCCGCTTAGCGGCCGCTCGCGGTCAAGTCCAGCCGCTGGCCGGGGAGAATAAAGTCTGGGTCGTCACCAATGACCGTTTCGTTCGCCCGGTAGAGCGCCGGCCAGCCACCCGAGATGTCATAGTGCAGGGCGATTTCAGAGAGGGTGTCCCCCGGGATCACCCGGTACTCGCCCATCCGCGCGCCCCCCGGCTGCTCCACGCGCTCGTCCGCGGCGCGCTCACCACCGGTGCGCGCGCCGTCCCGGTCGCCGCGCGCCGCCTCGTCGTCCCGCTCGGTCGGGGCGGTCGGGTCGGTCGCCTCGGCCGCCTCCCCGTCGCGCTCGGTCCCCGCCTCGGCGCCGGTCTCCGCCGGGTCTGGGTCCCCCCGGTGCCGGCCGCCGCCGGCCTCCGGCTCGGGGCGCTCGGCCGGCCGGTCGGTGGCTTCCGCCCGCTCCTCGTCCGGCTGGTCGCCGGCCTCGGGCGTCTCGTCCACCGGCTCCGGCTCGGGCGTGACGTCGCCGGGCAGCTCCCCGGTCTCGCCCGTCGACTCCTCGGGCGAGGCGCCGATCTCCTCCTCCGCCTGGGCCTCCTCGGCCTCCTCGGCGCGGTCGATCTCCTCGCGCTGCTCCTGCCGGTACTCCTGCCACAGCCCGCTGGCGACCCCGCAGCCGGGCAGCGCGCCCTGGCCCATGTCGGCCACGATCCGCTCGGCCACGGATATCTGCTGGGCGCGGCTGGCCAGATCCGGCCGGATCGCGAAGTCCAGCCCGCCGTAGCTGGTCCAGAGGTCGAGCGTCAACTGGAAGCCCCCGTACTGCCCGTTGCCGTCGTTGGCGCTCCACCGGCCGCCGGACTCGCACTCCGCCGCCCGGTCCCATGCCTCGTCACTGACCGCCGATGCCGAGCCCGCGGTCAGCAGCGGCATGGCTATGCCGGCGCCGGTGACGCCCGCGGCGACGATGAAGGCAGGAGCCTGCCGTGGGCGACGATGACGACCTGTCCCGGAGCGCATCTGCGGACCCTCCCAAGCGAACACTGTTGCGGTTGATGGGGAACCTAGCCGTCCCCACCACACGATCACAAGCCGATCCCACGCAGATCACGCGCGGATCACACTACTGACGTTCCGTCATCGCCTCAGGAGTGAACTCGACCGGCAGCGAACGCAGTCCACGCATGATCAACCCACCCCGCCAGCGCGGCTCCGGAGCGTCACGCGCCCACCGCAGGTCGGGCAGTCGACGGAGCAGCACCGCGAACGCCGTCCTGGCCTCCGCCCTGGCCAGGGGCGCGCCAAGACAGTAGTGGATGCCATGTCCATAACCGAGATGGGGGTTGTCGGAACGGCCCAGGTCGAGGGTGTCCGGCTCGGTGAACCTGGCCGGGTCCCGGTCGGCGGCGGCCAGCACCACCAGCACCGGGTCGCCGGCCGCCACCGCCGCGCCGCCCAGCGTGAGCGGCTCGGTGGCGAACCGCCAGGTGGCCAGCTCCACCGGGCCGTCGTAGCGGAGCAGCTCCTCGACCGCGGTGGCCAGCAGCCGCTCGTCACCGGCCGCCAACCCGGCGCGCAGCCGAGCCAGTTGCTCGGGATGCCCGAGCAGCGCGTGGACGCCGTTCCCGATCAGGTTGACGGTGGTCTCGAAGCCGGCGAAGAGCAGGATGAACGCCATCGCCGCCGCCTCGTCCTCGGTGAGCTGCTCGCCGTGGTCGGAGGCGCGGATCAGACCGGAGATCAGGTCGTCGCCCGGCGCCAGCCGCTTGCGGTGGATCAACTCCGCGAGATAGCCGCGCATCCGCTTCACCGCGCGCCCCACCCCGCCGCGCTTGCCTGTGGTGTGCAGCATCATCCCGGCCCAGGCGCGGAAGTCCTCCTGGTCCTCGGCCGGCACCCCCAGCAGGTCGCAGATGGCGTAGATGGGCAGCGGGAAGGCGAACTCGTCGATCAGGTCCGCCGAGCCGCGGGCGGCGAAGCCGTCCACCAGCCGCTCGGTCAACTCCCGCACCCGCGGCTCGAAGGCGGCCACCCGGCGCGGGGTGAACGCCTGGGAGACCAGCCGGCGCAGCCGGGTGTGGTCCGGCGGGTCGATGTTGAGCAGGTGCGTCATGAGGTTGGCGCCCCGCTCGCCCGGGATGCCCACCCGGCCGGAGGCGTGCCGCTCGGCGGCGTGCCGGGCCGGGTTCTTGCTCAGCCGGGGGTCGGCCAGCGCCGCCCTGGCGTCCCGGTAGCGGGTCACCAGCCAGGCCTCCACGCCGCTGGGCAGCGTCGCCCGGTGCACCGGGGCGTGCTCGCGCAGCCAGGCGTACGCCGGGTAGGGGTCGGCCAGGAAGCCCGGCTCGAAGAGGCCGGGCGCCGCCGTTCGTTCGGCCACCGTCAACGCCCCTCGGCCCGGTCCGGGATCACCGCGGAGACCCGGAACCCGCCCTCGGACGTCGGCCCGGAGACGAAGCCGCCGCCCAGCGCCGCCACCCGCTCGCGCATCCCGACCAGGCCGTTGCCGCCGCTGGGCAGCCGGGCACCGGCCGGGGCCGGGGCGGCGCCGTCCGGCGCCTCGTTCCGCACCTGCACCGCGACCTCGCCTTCCCGGTGCGCCAGCCGCACCCAGGCGGCGGCGCCGGCGGCGTGCTTGTGCACGTTGGTCAGCGCCTCCTGGACCACCCGGTAGGCGGTGGTCTCCACCAGCACGTGGTAGCTCCGCCGCTCGCCCTCCACGGCCAGCTCGACCCGCATGCCGGCCGCCCGGGACGCCGCGACCAGCTCCCCGAGGCCGGTGAGCCGCGGCCCGTCGCCGTTGGCCGAGGCGGCCTCGGCCGCGGCCCGGTCGGCGCCGTCCTGGCCGCGGCCGCCGGCGATCTCGGCCAGCCGGGAGGACGCCAGGGCCGCCTCGGAGTCCCGCTCGCCACCGCCGGAGTCGGCGCGCAGCACCCCCAGCATGGTCCGCAGCTCGGTGAGCGCCTGGCGGCCCATGTCGCCGATCAGCGCGGCGTTCTTCGCGGCCTTCTCCGGGTCCTTGGGGGCCACCGCCTGGACGGCCGCCGCGTGCACCACCATCAGGCTCACCCGGTGCGCGACCACGTCGTGCATCTCCCGGGCGATCCGGCGCCGCTCCTCGCCCCTGGCCCACTCGGCCCGTTCCTCGGCCCGGTCGGCCAGCAGCCCCAGCTCCCGCTCCAGGCCCAGCGCCCGGTCCCGCAGCGTCTCCACCAGCCGCCGCCGGGCCCGGATGTACATGCCCAGCAGGACCGGGGGCAGCACCATGGCCACCCCGAAGAGCAGCGCCACCAGCGGCCGGAACCACATCGGGACGACGTTCTCCCTGACCGCCGGATCGCTGTCCAGCAGCAGGTAGGTGACGATGACGGTGCCCGCGCCCTCCATGCAGGCCAGCGCGGCGATCACCCGGCGCGGGGCGTCCGTGGTGGCCAGCGTGTAGAGCCCGACCAACGCGAGGGCGGCGCCCATGTTGGCCGGCAGCACGGCGATCGAGATCAGGATCACGGCCAGCGGCCAGCGCCGCCGCACCACCAGCGCGAGGCCGGCCAGCGCGCCCGGCACCACGACCAGCCAGGTGGGCAGCCCGGTGCGGTGGGCGAAGCCGATCCCCTGCATCGCGCACTCAAGGGCGGAGAGCAGGGCGAGCCCGACGTCCAGCGCCACGCCGCGCCGCCGGGTCCACCACAGCAGGCGGAACTCCCGTCCTTCCGTGGGCGCCCCCTTCGCATCCATGACGACCAGACTACGGGCGGGCGGGCGGTGGATTCCCGGCGGGCGCGAAGCTGACCGGGAACGCACCCCGGTCGGGTGGGCGGCGCCCGGTCAGCCCCACCACCACAGGCCCAGCGCGTGCCCGGCGTACGCCGCCCCCAGGCCGCCGCCGACCGTGGCCAGCACCCCGCCGGCCGCCGCCGGCAGCCGACCGGTCTCGGCCAGCCGGAGGGTCTCGTAGGAGAAGGTCGAGTAGGTGGTCAGCGCCCCGCAGAAGCCGACCCCGAGGAGCGGTCCGAGCCACTCGCCGGCGGCGCCGGCCAGCAGCGCGCCGGTCAACCCCCCGAGCACCAGCGAACCCAGCAGGTTCACCAGCAGGGTGCCCCACGGGAAGGTCCCGTCGTGCCGCGCCCGGATCGCCCGGTCCACGCCGTAGCGCGCCAGCGCGCCCACCGCGCCGCCCAGCGCCACCAGCGGCCAGTCCGTCATCCGGCACCTCCCTGGGCGCGCGCCGCCCGGCGGGCGAGCAGCGGGCGCAGCGCCCGGCGCGCGCCCCAGGCGCCGCCGGTCACCGCCAGGAGGGCGCAGCCCAGGGTGCCGAGCAGCACCCCGAGGCCGGCCCCGAGCCGGCCGTCCCGCAGCAGCAGTTCGACGTCCACCGCGTAGGTGGAGAGGGTGGTGAAGCCGCCCAGCACCCCGGTGGCGACCAGCGGGCGCAGCAGCGGATGGGCCCTGGGCACCTCGGTGACCAGGACCAGGAAGCAGCCGATCAGCACGCAGCCGACGGTGTTGACGCCCAGCGTGGTCCACGGGAAGGCGCCGGGCTCGGTGGGCCAGCGCAGCGCCGCCGCGTACCGGGCGAGCGCGCCCAGCGCGCCGCCGAGCGCGACGGCCGCGACCACCGCCGGCTCCCGGGGGCGGGCGCTGGGCGCCGGCAGGTCCGGGTCGATCGGCTCGGACCCGGCACTTGGCTCGGCGGTCATCACGGCACCAACTCCCCACACGTCGACCGGCGCCCGGGACCGGGCGCCTGGCACACGAGCAGGGACCGTTGGCGGCGGTGCCGCGGTTGGGAACGGGAGGGCCCCACCTCCCCGGGCCGCCGTCCGAACGGCCACCCGTCCCCCAGCGTAACGGGGTGGACGTCGCGCCGGGGGCCGTCCTGCTGGCATAGTGTGGGGGTCGATCGGACGGCCCAGTCAGCCGGCCGCCCGGTGGGCCACCATCCCCCGTGGTGTAATTGGCAGCACATACGACTTTGACTCGTAGTGTCCAGGTTCGAGTCCTGGCGGGGGAGCCCAGGCGGTGCCCGGGCCCCGCCCCCTCGCGGCGCGCTAGCTCCCCAGCACCGTACTGAGGAACTCCCCGGTCCAGGCGAGCAGTTCCCGCCCGGTCAGCGGCTTGCCGCCCACCCGCGCCGTGGTCGGCCTGGGCACCAGCACCTGCCGCGCCGCCGCCTTCACCACCGACCCGGGGTAGACCCGCTTCAGCCGCAGCTCCTGCGACTCCCGCAGCTCCACCGGCGAGAACCTGATCCTGCTGCCCTGAAGCGTGATGTCGCCGACCCCGCAGGACCTGGCCAGCATCCGCAGCCCGGCCACCAGCAGCAGGTTCTCCACCGGCTCCGGCAGCGGGCCGTAGCGGTCGGTCAGCTCCTCGCGGACCGCCCGGATGTCCTCCTCCGTGTTGGCCGCCGCGATGGCGCGGTACGCCTGGAGCCGCAGCCGCTCGCCCGGCGCGTACGCGTGCGGCACGTGCGCGTCCACCGGCAGCTCGATCTTCACCTCCAGCAGCGTCTCCTCCGGCTCCCCGCCGGACTCCAGCGCGGCCCGGTAGTCGGCGACCGCCTCGCCCACCATCCGCACGTAGAGGTCGAAGCCGACGCCGGCGATGTGTCCGGACTGCTCGCCGCCGAGCAGGTTGCCGGCGCCCCTGATCTCCAGGTCCTTCATCGCCACGTACATGCCGGCGCCCATCTCGGTGTGCTGCGCGATGGTCGCCAGCCGCTCGTGCGCCGTCTCGGTCAGCGGCTTCTCCGGCGGGTAGAGGAAGTACGCGTAGCCCCGCTCCCGGCCCCGGCCGACCCGGCCGCGCAGCTGGTGCAGCTGGGACAGGCCGAAGGTGTCGCCGCGCTCCACGATCAGGGTGTTGGCGTTGGAGATGTCGATGCCGGACTCCACGATCGTGGTGGAGACCAGCACGTCGAACTCCTTCTCCCAGAAGTCGACCACCACCCGCTCCAGCGCCGCCTCGCCCATCTGCCCGTGCGCGGTGGCGATCCGCGCCTCCGGCACGATCTGCCGCAGCCGGGCCGCCACCCGGTCGATGGACTCGACCCGGTTGTGGATGTAGAAGACCTGCCCCTCGCGCAGCAGCTCCCGGCGGATGGCCGCGCCGATCTGCCGCTCCTCGTAGGGGCCGACGAAGGTCAGCACCGGGTGCCGCTCCTCCGGCGGGGTGGTGATGGTGGACATCTCCCGGATGCCGGTGACCGCCATCTCCAGCGTCCGCGGGATCGGCGTGGCCGACATCGTCAGCACGTCCACGTTGGCCCGGAGCTTCTTCAGCTGCTCCTTGTGCTCGACCCCGAACCGCTGCTCCTCGTCCACGATGACCAGCCCGAGGTCCTTGAACCGCACCTCGGACGAGAACAGCCGGTGGGTGCCGATCACCACGTCGACCGCGCCGTCCGCCAGCCCCTCCAGGGTGGCCCTGGAGTCCGCCTCGGACTGGAACCGGCTCAGCGGGCGGACCTTCACCGGGAACTGCGCGTACCGCTCCGAGAAGGTGCCGAAGTGCTGCTGCACCAGGAGTGTGGTGGGCACCAGCACGGCGACCTGCTTGCCGTCCTGCACCGCCTTGAACGCCGCGCGGACCGCGATCTCCGTCTTGCCGTAGCCGACGTCGCCGCAGATCAGCCGGTCCATCGGGACCGAGCGCTCCATGTCCGCCTTGACCTCGCCGATGGTGGTCAGCTGGTCCGGCGTCTCGGCGTAGGGGAAGGCGTCCTCCAGCTCGCGCTGCCAGGGGCTGTCCGCCCCGAACGCGTGCCCGGGGGCGGCCATCCGCGCCGAGTAGAGCTTGATCAGGTCGGCGGCGATCTCCTTGACCGCCTTCCTGGCCCGCGCCTTGGTCTTGGTCCAGTCGGCGCCGCCGAGCCGGTGCAGCGTCGGCGCCTCGCCGCCCACGTACTTGGTCACCTGGTCCAGCTGGTCGGTGGGGACGAAGAGCCGGTCCCCCGGCTGGCCGCGCTTGGCCGGCGCGTACTCCACCAGCAGGTACTCCCGGGTGGCGCCCTGCACGGTGCGCTGCACCATCTCGATGTAGCGGCCCACGCCGTGCTGCTCGTGCACGATGTAGTCGCCGGTCTCCAGGGTCAGCGGGTCCAGCGCCTTGCGGCGCCTGGCCGGCATCCGGGTGCCGTCCCGGCCGGCGGCGCGCTGCCCGGTCAGGTCGGTCTCGGTCAGCACCACCAGCGACAGCTCGGGCGCCAGGAAGCCGTGCTCCAGCGCGCCGCACGAGACGTGCACGACCGAGGGCGCGATGTCGCCGGTCAGCTTCGGGTCGAGCCGGGCCGCGACGCCCTCGCCGCCCAGCACCTCGACGGTCCTGGCGGCCGGCCCCTGCCCCTCGGTGAGGTAGACCACCCGCCAGCCGTCGGCCAGCCAGCCCTTGGTGTCGGCCAGCGCCCGGGAGAGGTCCCCCCGGTAGGTCTCCGGCGCCCGCAGGCCGAGCCGCACGGTGTCCGCGTCCAGCTCCTCGTCCGGCGAGAACGGCGAGACGGACCACCAGGGCAGGTCGAGCTCGGCGGCCCGCTCCCGCACCTCGGCCAGCCCCCGCAGGCTGGCCGCGCCCACGTCGATCGGCGCGCGCCCGCTGTCCACCATCGCGGCGGCGGCCCAGGAGGCCTGGAGGAACTCCTGGCTGGTGGCCACCAGGTCGGCCGCCCTGGACCGCACCCGCTCCGGGTCGCAGACCATCACCAGGCTGTCGGCCGGCAGCACGTCCAGCAGCAGCTCCATGTCGTCCACCAGCACCGGGGCCAGCGACTCCATGCCCTCGACCGCCACCCCCTCGGCGATCTTGCCCAGCAGCTCGTCCAGCTCCGGGTGCTCGACGGCCAGCTCGGCCGCGCGCCGCCGCACCTCGTCGGTGAGCAGCAGCTCCCGGCAGGGCGGCGCCCACAGCCCGTGCTCGGCGACTTCGAGCGAGCGCTGGTCGGCGACCTTGAAGTAGCGGACCTCCTCGACCTCGTCGCCCCAGAACTCCACCCGCAGCGGGTGCTCCTCGGTCGGCGGGAAGACGTCCAGGATGCCGCCGCGCACCGCGAACTCGCCGCGCTTCTCGACCAGCTCCACCCGGCTGTAGGCGGCGGCCGCCAACGCCGCAGTCACCTCGGACAGATCGGCGGTCTGGCCGTTGCGCAGCGCCACCGGCTCCAGGTCGCCCAGGCCGGCGACCTGCGGCTGGAGCACCGAGCGCACCGGCGCCACCACCACGGAGACCGGGCCGGCGCCCGGGTCGTCCGCCTTCGGGTGGGCCAGCCGGCGCAGCACCGCCAGCCGCCGGCCGACCGTGTCGGCGCGCGGCGAGAGCCGCTCGTGCGGCAGCGTCTCCCACGAGGGGATCTCCACCACCTCGTCGTCCGGCAGCAGCGAGCGCAGCGCCGCCGCGAGGTCCTCGGCCTCCCGGCCGGTCGCGGTGACCGCCAGCACGGTCCGCCGGGCGGCCCTGGCCAGCGCGGCCACGGCCAGCGGCCGGGCGGCCGGCGGGCCCACCAGGTCGAGGTGCGGGCGGGCCCCGCCGCGGGCGTCGGCGACCGCCTCGCCCAGGGCGGAGTCCTGGATGACGGCATCGAGCAGGCCGTGCAGGCTCATGAGGTTTCCATCCCGGTTGACCGGACCCGGCGCGGGCCCCGCACGAACGGGGGGCGCGCGCCGGGCCACGCGAAGCACCCGGCACGCGCTGCGGGCCGGGGTCTACCAGGGTACGCGGGCCACCCGTTGATCAACTTCCGGCGACCGCGATGGTCGGCAGGTGGCGTACCGGGAAGCTGACCGACCTGGCGATGAAGCAGTCCCGGTGGGCGTCCTCGTGCAGCGCGCTGGCCAGGTCGAGCATGCCCTCCTCGGCCACCACGACCTCGGGACGCAGGGTCACCTCGGCGAACTCGCCGACGCCCCCCGACTCCCGCATCAGCCCCTCGGCGGTGTCCCGGTACTCGACCACGACGACCCGCCGGAGCGAGCAGTGCGCCAGGTAGGTCAGCATGTGGCACTCGGAGAGCGAGGCGACGAGCAGCTCCTCCGGGTTCCAGCGGGCCGGGTCGCCGGCGAAGGCCGGGTCGGCGCTGCCCTCGATGACCGGCTTGTCGGCGACGGCCACCCGGTGGTCCCGGCCGTACTTCCGGTAGCCGGCGGTGCCGGCCCCGGTGTTCCCGGTCCAGGTGACCCCGACCTCGTAACGGTGCTCGCGCGGCTGACGCATCGCTTCCCTACCTCTCCCGTGCCCTCGGCACGCGTGCTGCGGCTCTCCGGTGCGGGCGATCCGCCACGGTCGGCTCGCGGCCGGTCCAGACCAACAACCGCCTTCCATCCAACACGAGATGGTCACATGCGGGCACCAGCCTCCACCGATCGCTCCACCGTCGCGGGTCTGACGTGTGCATGCCCTCGACTTGTAACCTGTGCCACGCCAGGCAGAAACGTTACGGCGACACCATGGCGCTGCTTGCCCGCGCGGTTCTGCCGCGCTGAAGTCACCCCCACACCAAGGGAGTTCGCGTGTCCCGCACCTCTCGTGTCTACGCGCGTGGCAGGGTCCCCCTGCTGGCCGCGTCCACCGGCCTGATATCCGTGGCGGCCCTGTTCACCGCCTCCCCGGCACAGGCCGCCCTCCCCACCCCGATCGCCGAGTCCACCGCCCGCACCTACCTGTACGAGCTGACGGTCGCCACCGAGGACCGCACCGGCTACGACCGGGACCTCTTCCCGCACTGGAGCAACCAGGGCAACAACTGCAACACCCGCGAGGTCATCCTCCAGCGGGACGGCGACAACGTGGAGACCGACAACAGCTGCGCCGCGGTCAGCGGCAGCTGGTACTCCCCCTACGACGGCGCGACCTGGTCGTCCGCCTCCGACCTGGACATCGACCACCTGGTGCCGCTCGCCGAGGCCTGGGACTCCGGCGCGGACTCCTGGACCACCGCGGAACGCGAGGCGTTCGCCAACGACCGGACCCGGCCGCAGCTGCTGGCCGTGACCAACAGCGTCAACCGGGCCAAGGGCGACAAGGACCCGGCTGAGTGGCTGCCGCCGCGCGGCGCCTACCACTGCGTCTACGCCCGGGCCTGGATCCAGGTGAAGCACTCCTACGACCTGTCGGTCGACTCCGCCGAGCGGGACGCGCTGCGCGAGGCGCTCAACACCTGCTGACCCCCACGCCCTCGGCTCCGCGCCGCGCCGGCGGTGGGCGTGACGCGGAGCCGACACCCCCGCCCGAGGGGCCCGACTTCTCACTCAGGGCGACTGTCAGTGGCGCAGGGTAGCGTTCTGGGCATGGAACAACGCATCAGTCTGATCACCCTGGGCGTCGCCGACCTGGCCCGCGCCCGCACCTTCTACGAGCGGCTCGGCTGGCGTGGGCAGGAGGTGTCGGAGACGGTCTTCTTCCAGGCGGGCGGCCTGGCCGTGGTGCTGTGGAGCCGGGCCGAGGCAGCGGCGGACAGCGGCCTGGCGGACACCCCGGTGCCGGCCGGCGGCTACGGCGGGATCACCCTGGCGCACAACGTGCGCTCCGCCGCCGAGGTGGACGAGACGCTGGCCGCCGCCGAGCGCGCCGGCGGCACGATCAGCAGCCCCGCCGCCGCCACGTTCTACGGCGGCTACGCCGGCTCCTTCACCGACCCGGACGGCCATCCCTGGGAGATCGCGTACAACCCGGGCTTCGCCCTGGCCGAGGACGGCTCGCTGACGCTGCCCGACTTCGGCGCGGCGTAGCGCCGGACGGCCGAGGGGGGTCTCAGTGGCTCAGCAGATCGATCATCGCGGTGCCGTCCCCGCCGCCGTGCCCGGCGGCGACGGCCCGCTCCATCAGCGCGAAGTAGGGAGTCAACAGCTCGGGGCTGACGCCGAGTTCCTCGGCCGTGCGGCGCATGGTCGGATTGCCGGCCGCCTGCATCGCCAGGTTCGACGGTGGGTCGGTGTCGTAGTCGCCGCTCTCCAGCTGCTCCGCCGTCACCTCGACGCCCGTCGTGGCCATGGCGGTCAGCCAGCCGGTGAGCAGCGCGGCGAAGTCCCGCAGCGGCACGCCGGCCCGCCGAGCCAGCGCGAAGGCGTGGGTCGTCCCGGCGAACATCCCGTACATGGCGCTCAGCAGCGCGACGTCGTGCAGCGCCGCCGCGCCGGCGTCCGGGCCGACATAGTGCGTCCCGACCGGCACGGCGAGGGTGTCGGCGTGCCGGTGGAACACCTCGGCCGAGCCGCTGTACAGCACATAGCCCCCGGCCTCGGGGATCCCGATCATCGGCGGGATGGCCATGATCCCCCCGTCGAGGAAGCGCGCGCCGCGCTCCGCCGCCCAGGCCGCCCTGGCCCGGCCCTCCCCCGGCGAGTTGGTGGTGAGGTTGACGAGGTCCCGGCCGCGCAGGTCGGCGCCGGCCAGCGTCTCGGCGACGGAGGCGTCGTCCCAGAGGCAGACCACCACCAGCTCGTTGGCTGCCACGGCGGCCGCCGCGCTGTCGGCGACGACGGCGCCCGCGGCGCTGAGCGGCTCAGCCCGGGCCGGGGTCCGGTTCCAGACGGTCACCGAATGGCCGGCGGCCAGCCAGGCGCGGGCCAGGGCGGTGCCCATCGCGCCCAGGCCGAGCAGCGAGACGGGAGCCGGCGGGGCGGGTGCGGCGGAGCGGTGCGAGGACGGGTCCGAGGAGGTGGGAGCGGTCGGCGAGGAGCCGGGATCAAGCGAGCTGTGTGTCATGCCGCCTAGGCTTGTCGGGCCGGGGCGAGGCGACAAGTACCCACTTCGGAGTGGGTGGTTACCCCGGGGTGCGTGTCCGGCTGGGAAGGACTGACTGTGACGACCACACCACGGCCACGGTACGAGTGCGGGATCGACGCCGCGATGGACGTCATCGGCGGCAAGTGGAAGGTGCTGATTCTCTGGGCCCTGGACGACCGGCCCCGCCGCTTCGGCGAGCTGCGGCGCGCCCTCCCCGGCGTGTCGGAGAAGGTCCTCGCCTCCCACCTACGGGAGTTGGAGGCCGACGGGATCGTGCTGCGGGAGGCCAGGGACGAGGTGCCGCCGCATGTGAGCTACTCGCTCACCGCGCTGGGGCGGTCTCTCAACGCGGCGCTGGAGCCGCTCGGTGCCTGGGGCCAGGAGCATGTCCTGGGCCGGGCCGCCCACTCCTGACGGTGGGTGGGCGCCCGGCCGGCGGCGCCGGCTACCGGTGGAACGGGTTCACGCAGCGCGCGGTCGCGGTGCAGTAGTAGCCCCGGCCGCGGCAGTGCCAGCAGCCGTGCGGCGCGGCGACGCCCTGCGCCTGCCCGGTGCCGGCGAGGTAGAGGGTCTCGCGGATCTCCACGCGTTGCCCGCTGCACGCCTGGCACTGCCGGTGCGGCCCCGCACAGTCGTCCTCCGCTTCGCCGTCCATGCCGAACTCCCCTGTTGACACCGGGCTGTGCGTCCCGTCACAGCCACGGCACTCAACGTTACCGCGCCAGCCGGGGCGGTCCGCAGGCGGACCCGGTCAGGCCCGGGCCGGGGTCCGGGCCGGGGCCTGACCGCCGCCGGGGGCCGCTCCGGCGGATCGGCGCGGCACGGGCCGGGAGCCCGATCAGCAGCGGCGCCGGCCCTTGCCGACCCCGCCGGAGCCGCCACCGGTCCGCCCCCGCGTGGTCCACCAGCCGGTACGCGCCGGCCGCCAGGGCTTGGCCCTCCGGGGCGGGTGCCGAGCGGCACGCGCTGCCCCGGTCGCGGGCGGTGAGCGGGATCGCGGTCAACGCCAGCGTGACGGCGCCGACGCCGACGGCGGCCGGTCCTCGGAACACGACAGTCCCGAACAGCCCCGTGTTCGCCACCTGTTGGCGGGCGCCGCCCGGCTGGCTGACGAGCCGTCAGGCGCGGGACGCGCGGCCGCGCCGGCCGGTGGTCGCGGCGCACCACCGGCCGGCGCGGACCAGGCCCGACCGTTACCAGTCGTGGACCGTCCCGTCGAGCAGCCGGTTGACCGGCAGGTAGGCCGGCTCGTACGGGAACGCGGCGGCCGCCTCGTCGTCCAGCTCCACGCCCAGCCCCGGGTTCTCGCCCGGGTGCAGCAGCCCGTCGGTGAAGGTGTAGGAGGTGCGGAAGACCTCCAGGGTGCGCGGGTCGTGCCGCATGTACTCCTGGATACCGAAGTTGTGGATGGCCAGGTCCAGATGGAGCGCGGCGGCCATGCCGACCGGCGAGATGTCCGTCGGCCCGTGGATGCCGGACTTCGCGCCGTAGACCGCGGCCAGGTCCATCAGCTTCTTCATCGCCGTGACCCCGCCGGTGTGGGTGACCGCGGAGCGCACGTAGTCGATCAGCCGCTCGGTGAGCAGCGTGGTGTAGTCGTGCACGGAGTTGAACACCTCGCCGATGGCCAGCGGCGTGGTGGTGTGCTGCCGGATCTGCCGCAGCGCCGCCTGGTCCTCACCCGGCGTGGCGTCCTCCAGCCAGAACAGGTCGTAGGGCTCCAGGGTCTTGCCCAGCCGGGCGGCCTGGATCGGGGTCATCCGGTGGTGGCCGTCGTGCAGCAGCGGCAGCTCCGGGCCGAACTCGTTGCGCACCGCCTCGAAGACGGTGGGCACGTGCCGCAGGTAGGCGCGGGTGTCCCAGCTCTCCTCGACGGGCAGGGCGGTGCGCCGGGCCGGCTCGTAGTCGTAGCGCTCGCCGCCACCGGCCGTCGAGGCGGCCACCCCGTAGACCGAGTCGAGCCCGGGGATGCCGGTCTGGATCCGGATCGCCCGGTAGCCGGCGTCCAGGTGGGCCCTGATCGAGTCGAACAGCTCGGGGACATCGCGGCCGGAGGCGTGCCCGTAGGCCAGCGCGCCGGTCCGGGACGCGCCGCCGAGCAGCTGGTAGAGCGGCATTCCGGCGGCCTTGGCCTTGATGTCCCACAGGGCGGTGTCCACGGCGGCGATGGCGGCCATGGTCACCGGGCCGCGCCGCCAGTAGGCGCCCCGGTAGAGGTACTGCCAGGTGTCCTCGATCCGGCCGGCGTCACGGCCGATCAGCAGCGGGACCACGTGGTCCTTCAGATAGCTCGCCACGGCCAGCTCCCGGCCGTTGAGGGTGGCGTCCCCCAGGCCGGTCAGGCCGTCGGCGGTGGTGATCCGCAGGGTGACGAAGTTCCGTCCCGGGCTGGTGACGAGGGTCTCCGCCGAGACGATCCGCCGCGCGTTGTCGGTGCTTGACATGGTCTTGAGTCTCCCGTTCCCGTTGCTCAGGCGTCCGCGGGGTGGCCGTCGGCGGTGCTGGTCGCGGCGGTGTCGCCGACGAGTTCGGCGACCAGCACCCCGAAGGGGGGCAGCTCCACCGTGCCCAGCGGCTGGCCGTCCAGGTCGCGCAGGGCGCCGCCGGCGGTGAGGACGGGCGTCACCGCGCGCGTCTCCTCGTGCTGGCTGACCAGCCAGACGAACGACCGCTCGTCCTCGTGCGTCATGCGGCCCACCAGCACCCGCGGGTCGTCCACCGTCACCTCGGGGGTGACGCCCGCCTCGGCGGCCAGCGCCGCGTAGAGCCGCCAGGTCGGCTCCGGGTTGACCCGCGGGGTGATCGCCGCCATGTGCTCCAACGGGTAGGTGGAGAGCACCAGTTGGCCCGCGCCGACCCGGCGGGTCAGCAGCGCCGGCCGGCCGTGCGCGTCCACCGCCAGCACCTCGGCGCCGGCCGGCTCCACCGGCAGGTAGGACCGCGAGTTCTCGGTGCCGGCGACGGCGAAGACCAGCCGCTCACCGGCCTTGATGGTGCCGAAGTCACGCTGGAAGGTCAGCTCAAGCCGGTCGTCCTCGATCGGCTCGGTCAGCCCGTAGCGCAGCCGCTTGACCACGCCGAAGGTCTCGTCCAGCTTGGGCCACCAGGGCCCGCGCTGCACGATGTGCTCCCCCATGAAGAACGACGCGTAGACCGTCGCCCCGGCCTCGGCCCGCGCCACCAGGTGGCGCCAGCCGCCGGCGGTCAGCTGCTTGGCGGACGGCAGCAGATAGAGCGCGCAGTCGTCGGGCAGCCCGTCCACCTCGCGCGCCACCCCGACCGGCAGGTCGGCCTCGCGGGCCGCCACGTACGCCTGCCGGGTGTGGGCCAGCACGCTGCTGGCGTCCTCGGGCTGGGTGAACGGGTACATCTTCTCCAGGAAGGACGAGACCACCAGCGCGATCCCGGTGTCCGGCCGGCTCAGCCGGGCGAAGTCGACCCGGGCCAGCAGCTCGGTGAACCGCTTGACCTCGCGCAGCTGCTCCTTGGGCCGGCCGGCGTCGTCCGTGATGCCGAAGTGCATCTCGAACGGGTGGTGGCTGTAGGGCTCCTGGTCCCAGAGGGCGTCGTAGTCCGTGTTGTTCCACGGCATCCAGCCGGTGGCGCCGGCCAGCAGGGTGTTGTGCAGCAGCTGCCGGTAGTAGTGCGCGGCGTTCTCCTCGGAGACGTAGTCCGAGGTGACGCCGAACTCCTCCATGATCACCGGCTTGCCGCCCAGGTCGAGCAGCTCGCAGACGAAGGCCGCGCCCAGGTGCTGC
This sequence comes from Streptomyces chisholmiae, assembly GCF_031845445.1. Taxonomy (NCBI): domain Bacteria; kingdom Bacillati; phylum Actinomycetota; class Actinomycetes; order Kitasatosporales; family Streptomycetaceae; genus Streptomyces; species Streptomyces chisholmiae. The sequence goes on from NZ_JAVREO010000027.1 coordinate 63,147, forward strand.
CGGACCGGGTCGGTCTCCATCCGGTAGACGTGCGGGCCGTGGAAGTCGATCAGCGGCTCCAGGTCGCGGACCCGGAAGCCGTTGTCCGCGCCGGTCATCTCGACCCCCCAGGCGCCGTCGCCCACGGAGACCGGCTGCCGGGCGCCGGTGGACCGGACCGCGTTCACCAGGGTCTTCGCCCAGGCGGTGACGGTGGTGGCGTCCAGGGTGCCGATGCCCCGGGAGCGCCAGTCGCCGTAGATCGGTATCTCGTTGGTCAGCAGCCAGCCGGCGACCGCCGGGTGGTCCTTCCAGCGGTCGGTCAACTCACGGACGTACCATTCCTGTTGGGCGACGAACGACGGGTCGCCGAAGATGTCGCGGCCACCCCGCCAGACCGGGTCCCAGTTCTGCCCGGACATGTGACCCACGATGAAGGTCGGGATGGTGTGCATTCCCTGGGCCTGGTGCCGGTCCAGGAAGTCGTCGTAGTGGGCGAGCATCGCCGGGTCGAGGGTGTTCTCGGCCGGCATGAAGTCGGGCCAGAAGAAGAACGAGCGGGTGAGCGTGATGCCGTGCTCGCGCATCACCCGCAGCTCCTCGTCCACCACCTCGGGGCGGTAGTCCCGCCACATCAGCGGCCCGCCGGTGCGGGACCAGTAGTTGACGCCGATCCAGACGGTGGCGTCGTCCGCGCCGGCGGTGGGGAGGGAGCTGGTCCCCGGGGTGGTGCGGAGCTTGGCCGCGTTGCGCCTCATGGCTGTCGTCCCTTGGCTCGGAGCTGTGCGACCCCTCCGGTATATCGTTTTACCAGAGGGCTGTCGAGAGCCGCGACGGGACCCTTGAACGGGGTGCCCACCTGCGTTACCATGCCGCCTGTCGCAGGCGGCGACCGGCCGCCCGCCCGCCGCCGCTTACAACGTTTTCCTGGCCGGCGCCGCGCGACGGGCGGACTCCCGGCCGGCGTTCCCGCGGCCCGGGCGCACGCCCCGCGGGCGGGCGCGCCGGCGCCGCCCGGCTCCGCACCACGGTGGTGCGCAACTACGGCTTCTGGGGGCAGGTTTGGCGGCACAGCGGAACTCCGGCGGCCGGCGGCGGTCGGGGAAGCCGACCATCGCGGACGTGGCGGCCCTGGCCGGTGTCTCGGTCTCCGCCGTCTCCAAGGTGGTGAACGACCGCCCCGGCATCTCGCCCCCCACCCGGCAGCGGGTGCTGGACGCGGCGGAGAAGCTCCGCTGGTCGCCCTCGGCGACGGCGGTGGCGCTGCGCGGCGCGCGCACCCGGGCGATCGGGATGGTCGCCGGCCGGTCGGCCGACGTGCTCGCCGCCGACCCGCACTTCTCGGTGCTGATCTCCGGCATCGAGGCGGAGCTGGCGCCGGCCGACTACGGCCTGCTGCTGCACATCGTCGGCGAGGAGCCGGACGCCGAGGAGCGCGCCTACCGACGGCTGGCCGAGGAACGGCGGGTCGACGGGGTGATCCTCACCGAGAGCCGGATCGGCGACACCCGGTTCGAGCTGCTGCGCCAACTGGGCCTGCCCGCCGTCCTGGTGGGGACGCCCTGGCAGCCGGACCCGATCGTCTCGGTGCGGGCCGGCGGCGACGACCTCGACCAGGGCGCCGGGCTGCGGGCCGCCGTGGACCACCTGGTGGAGCTGGGGCACCGCCGGATCGCCTACGTCTCGGGCCCGGAGGACCGGGTGCACACGGTCGCCCGCCGGCGCCTCTTCGAGGCGGCGCTGGACGCCAGGGGGCTGCGGCCGACCCGGATCGTGATCTCCGAGTTCACCGCCGACGCGGCGGTGCGGGCGCTGCGCCGCCTGCTGGCCGAACCGGAACGGCGGCCCACCGCCGTGCTGTTCGCCAACGACACGATGGCGGTGGCCGGCATGAGCGCGGCCCGCCGGCTCGGCTTCGAGGTGCCCCGCGACCTGTCGGTGATCGGCTACGACGACCTGCCGGTCGGCTCGCTGGTCTACCCGCGGCTGACCACCGTGAGCCAGGACCTGGTCCAACTCGGCCGGGCGGCGGCGACCGCCATGTTCCGGCTGCTCGGCGAGGCGGCCGGCACGGCCGGTGAGCCGGGGGCCGACGGCTCGGGGGCCGACGGGCCCGGGGCCGACGGGCCGCCGGCGGTCCGGCCGCCGACCCTGGTCGTGCGGGAGTCCACCGGGCCGGCCGCCGGCTGAGCCCGGCCGCCACCTGAGCCGGGGCGCGCCCGACGCCGGGGGCGCGCGCCGGGGCGCCGGTCAGGCGCTGGTGGTGGAGCCGGGGCGCACGATCATCAGCACCACGACCGTCGCCCACAGCAGGTTGAACACCCCGGTGAGCATGGCCAGTCGCACCGTGACCGCCCGGGTCGCGGCGGCGTCCCGCCGGACCCCGACGGCCGGCGCCTCGGCCGCGCCACCAGCCACGCCTTGAGCCGCGCCTTGAGCCGTAGCCGCCGGCACGGGGTCGGCGTCGGGACCCGCGTCGCCCTGGTCCTGGTGCGGATCGGGGTGGAGCAGGTCCTCCTGGGCCGGCAGGATCACCACCACGAGGAGGGCCGCCGCGACGATGGTCAGCGCCATCGAGACCAGCAGCCAGGCGTCGGTCAGCACCCCCAGGCTGGCCCCGGTGGCCAGCCCGAAGAGCGGGACGGCGATCCCCACGGCGGCGTAGCCGCGGCAGATCCGGTGCAACAGCGCGGCGACCGTGGCGGCCCGGCCGGCGGCGGCCGCCGCACCGTCCGCCGGCCCCTCCGCCAGGAAGGCCTGTCGCGCGTAGCGGGGGAAGAGCGAGGCGGCGACCGTGATCGGGCCGACCGCGATGATCGCCGCCAGGACGTGCAGGGACAACAGGAACTTGGCCACCGGGAAACTCCCACCTGTGTAGCTACATATTGGCTGCCAATATGTAGCACGCCTAGCGTTACCTTAGGTAGGCTGCCTAGCTATGAAGTCAGACGCGGTACGCGGGCACTTGGACGGGCTGCTGCTCGCCGTGCTGGAGCAGGGCCCGCTGCACGGATACGCGATCATCACCGCCGTCCAGCGGCGCAGCGGCGGCGCGCTGGACCTGCGCACCGGCACCATCTATCCGGCGCTGAACCGGCTGGAGCGCCAGGGGCTGCTCCGCAGCGACTGGGAGTCGGTCGGCGAACGGCGGCGCCGCGCCTACGAGTTGACCGACGCGGGCCGTGCCGGCCTGGCCGAGGCGCGGGCCTCGTGGCGGGCGTTCACCGCGGCGATCGGCTCGGTCCTCGACCCGACCGCGCCCGGCGGCGCCGGATGACCGCCCCCGACGCCGCGCCGCCGCCGCCCGCGGGGGACGCGGCCGACCCGGGGCTGGCCTGGGTGGCGGGGTACCGGGCCCGGCTGGCGGCCCGGCTGCACGGGCCGCCACGCGCCAAGGCCCGACTGGTCGAGGAGATCGCGGACGGCCTCGCCGACACCCTCGCCGCGCGGCTCGCGGCCGGCCTCCCGGCCGACCTGGCCGCCCACCAGGCGGAACGGGAGTTCGGCACCCCGGAGGAGCTGGCGCCCAGCTGCCAGCGGGAGTTGACCATCGCCCAGGCCCGGCACACCGCCTGGGCCGTCGCGCTCACCGCGCCCCTGCTGCTGGCCTGCTGGTACCTGCTGGGGAACGGCGGCCTCGGCCGGCCGGCGCCGCTCGCCGAGCCGGTCCGGCTGGCCGCCTTCGGCCTGGCCGGGCTGGCGGGCGCCGCGGCGCTCGGCGCCGTGCTGGCGCTCGGCTCCACCGGCTCCCTCAGCCGGTGGCTGCCGGTGCCGGCCCCGCTGCCCCGACTGGTCGCCTGGCTGGGCACCACGGCGAGCGCGGCCATGGCCGGTTCGGCGGTCACGCTGCTGGTCGCCGCCACGCTGGCCACGGACTGGCCGCTGGTGGCGCTCGCCGGCGCGGCCTCCGCCGGCTGCCACGCGACGGTGGCGGCCTCCGCCCGCGCCTGCCGCCGCTGCGCGCGGCTGCCACGCCTGGCCTGACCGGCCGGGCGGCCGCCAGCTCGAACCGGCCCAGAACGGCGCGAACCCGCCCACCGACGACCCTCGCCCCCAGCCCTGGCGGAGGCCAAGGGCCGCACGGAGAAGCCCGCTACCAGGAGTCCGGTAGCGGGCTTGCGTGCGCTGACAGTCAGGCGGAGAAGTCCTCCCGCCGAACGGCGGAGACGAAGGAGGCCCAACCGGTCAGGGGGAAGCTGAGCGCGGGCCCCTCCGACCGCTTGCTGTCCCGGACCGGGACAACACCAGCGGTCGTGAAGGTCCGCGAGAACTCCACGCACTCGCCCCCGGTGCCCTGGCTGTACGACGACTTGACCCACTCGGCAGCGATGAAACGGCCGTGAGTGCTCATGCTTGCAGCTCCTTAGACAGCGATGTGATCAAGGCTAGCGATGCGTCCAGGGGCAAGGCGTTGGCCCGCAGGCGATCATAGTTATCCAGCCCCCAGGCAACGGTCCGCGCCGAGTCATAGAGCCTGCCCCCGCGCGGATCGTCGGAGTACAACACACTGGCCCTATTCTCGAACATGAGCACGGTGTACGGCATCAGATAGGGCGCCGCCGCCCCCGCCGAGAACGGCAGAACCTGTACGTCGATCCTGGGCGAGGAGGCTGCATCCGCCAAGCGGGCAAGCTGTTCCGCCATCACCTCAGCGCCTCCGACAGAGGTCCGCAGACACGCTTCGTGGAGGACGACCCAGAGATCGGGTGGTGCCGGGCGCTCGAAGACCGTCTGCCGACTCAGTCGGGCGGCGGTCTTACCCTCGATGAACGTCGCCCCGTCCCGGTGGAGCGCGGCCGAGTAGACGGCGCGGGCGTAGTTCTCCGTCTGGAGAAGACCGGTCACCAGGGTGGCCGAGTAGTTCAGTATCCGGGACGCCTTTCTCTCCAGTTCGAGGTACGGCAGGAACCACGAGGGATGGTCCCCTTCGTCGATGTTCCGCAACTCGTGCGCGAACAGCCCGTTGGTCCCGAACGCAATATCGCACCCGTGAGCGAACTTCTGACTGGGGAGGAGCTTGCCGCCCTCCACCATGCTCACGTAGCCGACCGAGTATCCCGTTGCCGTGGCCAAATGCCGTTGCGTCAGGTTGCGCCCCAGACGGACGCGTTTGACCTTCTCACCATACCGACGCAGCGGGTTGGTCGGTGGGTCGTTCTCAGGTGGATTGAAGGCGTCCGACGCCGAAGGCCCCCGCCTCACTCTGACCTCCCCCTTCGCGACTTCGCACCGCGTCTCCGCAGGCAGCGAGGTTAAGCGCACCAACTGAACATCTCTCAGTGTAGGGGCGGTTGAGGTACACATGTGACCAGCCGAACACGCTCCGCGGGCGGTCGGGATCGGGAACGCCTGATCCGTCCAGGCATCCCGGCAACCATCCGCCCGTCCGCCACGCAGACGTTCTCGGGGGTGCGTCAGAACCCGAGGACGGCTCAGGGATGAAGCGGTCCAGAGTTTCTTTACCTGTTCAAGGAGGAACGCCTGATGCTGATTTACCTGCACGACGAAGAGATGGACTACGCCTACGACGAGAACGACCCCGAAGGACTGGTAGCCCAGTTCCAGAAGGTCGCCGAGCCGCACGGGATCAGGGTTGTCGCCACCGGCGGACTGAGTACGAGCTTCCTGGAGATCCTTGTCCGGATCGGCTCGAAGACTGAGTGAACCGGCCACGGACGCCGCCTCTGAACCGGACGCCGAGTCCCGGTTCGGGGGCGGCTCCCTGGTGGCACGCCCAACGCTCCCGGGCGGGCCGCCGGCCCTCCGGGCAGCCCCGCCGCCGCCCCGCCCGGGTCACTTCCCGACGGTGAACAGGAAGATCAGGAACGCGGCGAAGAGGTGACCCACCAGGCCGTAGAGCAGCACCCGGATCCACAGGCCCCGCGGGATGGTGTCCTTACTCGTCTTCGGCGCCATGCCGACTCCTCGGGTGCGTGTCGCCGCCGCCGTTGGCGACGGCTTCGGTGGTGGCGACGGCGGCGGGGGCCGCGCGGCGCGCCGGGTCGCCGAGGCAGAGCGTCGCGTCCGCGCTGCGCAGCAGCGTGTGCACGAACAGCAGCTCGACGCCGCCCGGCGAGAGGGCGCTGATCCGGTGCGGGGTCAGCGAGTCGAAGTGCGCGCTGTCGCCCTCGGCCAGCCGGTGCTCGGCCTCGCCGAGGGCGAGCAGCAGCCGGCCGGAGAGGACGTGCAGCCACTCCTCACCCGGGTGCACCCGCACCAGCTCGCGCTGGCCCGGGCCAGGGGGCACGTGCACGCGCAGCGCCTGCATGGCCCGGCCGGGCCCGCCGGCGGACCGGTAGCGCCAGCCGCCCGCCTCCTGGGCCGGCGTCTGGTCGGCGCGGACGACCACGTCGGTCGGGCCGGCCGCCTCGCCGAGCAGTCCGGAGACCGTCGTACCGTAGACGCGGGCCAGGCTGAGCAGGGCGGGCAGCGAGGGCTGCCGGTGCGCGGTCTCCAGCCGGGAGAGGTGCGCCGGGGAGAGCTCGGCCCGCCGGGCCGCGGCCTCCAGGGTCAGCCCGGCGTGCCGCCGCAGCTCCCGGAGTCGCGCCCCGACCCCGGGGGGCTCGGCTGGCCTGGCGGTGGGCGTCATGCCTCGATTGAGCCACGCCGTTGCCCGTTGGGCAAATTTCTTGCCTGTGGGGCAAAAACCCGGTGCTCGGCCCCGGAGCCGACGCGGGGCCGCGCCCGACCCCGGCGGACTCGGGCCGTGGGGGCCCCCGGCCGCCGGCGCGGTCCCTTCCCGTCCTCCCCGGCGCACCCCGCCCGGGCGTACGTTGAGGTCCTCGCCCGACGAAAGGGAGCCTCGACGGTGGCGGAGCAGCAGTACGACGACCTCGGCGCGGACTACGCGCGGCACACCGGGACGAACGTGGTCAACGTCCACTACGACCGGCCCGCCATCCTCGCGCTGGCGGGTGAGGTGTCGGGCAGGCGCGTGCTGGACGTCGGCTGTGCCGCCGGGCACCTCGCGGCGCGGCTCGTCGAACGCGGTGCCTCGGTGACCGGCATCGACGTCAGCGCCGAGATGGTGCGGCTGGCCGACGAACGCTGCGGGGGCGAGCGGGCGCGGTTCCACCGGGCGGATCTGGCCCGACCGCTCGACTTCCTCGCCGACGACTCGTTCGACCTGGTGACCGCCTCCCTGGTGCTGCACTACCTGGAGGACTGGGGCCCGGCCCTCCGCGAGCTGCGGCGGGTGCTGCGGCCGGGTGGCGCGCTGGTCATGTCCATCCACCACCCGGGGGAGGACTGGCACTGGTTCGGACGGCCGGACTACTTCAGGACGGAGCAGGTCACCGACGAGTGGGTGATAGCCGGCCAGCCCCGGCGGGTGCGCTTCTACCGGCGCCCGCTGGGCCAGGCGTTCGCCGCGCTGCGGCAGGCGGGCTTCGAGGTCGACCAACTGGTGGAGCCGGCACCGGCCACCGCCTGCGCGGAGCTGGACCCCGAGTGGTTCGAGCTGCTGTCCACCCAGCCGCGTTTCCTCTACTTCCGGGCGGTCAACCCCGCGGCCTGAGCCGGTCAACCCCGCGGCCTGAGCACCGCCCGGCGGCGCCCGCCCACCTGCCCACGCGGACGGCGCCGGAGGCGACGACGCGGGGCCGCGACCCTGGTCGGGTCGCGGCCCCGCGGCGCGGTGCTGGTGGGCGCTCGGCCCGCCGGTCAGTCCGTGGCGATGGCGTTCAGCACGTTCATCCGGCCGGCGCGGAAGGCCGGCAGCAGCGCGGCCAGCAGGCCGACCACGGCGGCGCCGATGAAGACCCCGATGATGGTGCCCCACGGAATCTCCAGGACCGGCATGCCCTCCAGCGCCAGCAGCTGCTGGCCGGCGGCGCCCCAGGCCATGCCGAGGCCGAGGCCGAGCAGGGCGCCGAAGAGGGCGATGACGACGGACTCCAGCCGGATCATCCGGCGCAGCTGGAGCCGGGAGAGGCCGATGGCCCGCATCAGGCCGATCTCCCGGGTGCGCTCGACCACCGACAGCGCCAGCGTGTTGACCACGCCGAGCACCGCCACGATGATCGCCAGCGCCAGCAGGCCGTAGACCATGTTCAGCAGCTGACCGACCTGGCCCTCGACGAGCTCCTTGAACTCGGCCTGGTCCCGGACGTCGATCTGCGGGTAGACCTCGATCACCGAGTCCAGCGCGGCACGCGCGGCCTCCTCCTGCCCCTCGACGGCCCCCAGGTAGAGGGACATCGGCAGCGGGACCTCGGTCGCGTTGTCCACCAGCTCCTGCTGGTTGAAGAGCCAGGAGCTGCTGAAGACGGCGCCGCCGGTCGCGACGATGGCGCGGACCGTGAGGCTGGTCTCGCCGCCGCCGTCGAAGGCGATCGTCACCTGGTCGCCGAGCCCCAGGCCGTACTCCTCGGCCTCCGCCTCGCCGATGGAGACGGCGCCGGGCGCGTAGGCCTCGGCGAGGTCGCCGTCGACCAGGTCCATGGTGACGTCCGAGGCGAAGGACTCCGCGACGGCGCCGGCGCCCATCTCGAAGGTCTCGCCGGACTCCAGCGTCACCTCGGTCTCGATCATCCGGTACTCGGTGACGTGCTCCAGCTCCTCGATGTCCGCGATCGCGTTGCTGACCTCGGGCATCACCGGGGAGAAGTTGGAGGTGTTGACGACGTAGTCGGCGCCCAGCGAGTTGTCGATCCCCTCGCTGGCCGAGGCGACCATCGAGGAGCCGACCACCGAGAGGCTGGCCACCAGGGACAGGCCGATCATCAGCGCGGTCGCGGTGGCGCCGGTGCGGCGCGGGTTCCGCAGCGCGTTGCGCTCGGCGAGCCGGCCGATGGGGCCGAAGCCGCGCAGCAGGATCACGCTGAGCCCGCGGACCACCAGGCCCACCAGGGCGGGGCCGACGGTGATCAGGCCGATCAGGCTGAGCAGGATGCCGACCGCGAGGAACTGCGCGCCGACGACCGCGTCGTCCGTGGTGGCGGTCATCGCGAGCAGGCCCAGGCCGAGCACCGTCATGACGCCGCCCAGCGTGGCGCGGATCCGGCCGGCGCGGACGTCGCCCGGCATGCCGGCGTCCCGCAGCGCGGCCATCGGGCTGATCCGGCCGGCCCGGCGGGCCGGGATGTAGGCGGCGACCAGGGTGACCAGCACGCCGAGCACCAGGCCGATGACCGGCACCGACGGCTCGATCAGCAGGTCGTCGGTGCTCATGTTGATGCCCAGCGCGCTCATCAGCGCCATCAGGCCGACGGCCAGCCCGATGCCCACGCCGAAGCCGAGCAGCGAGGCGATCACGCCCAGCAGCAGGGCCTCGATCAGCACCGAGCGGTTGATCTGCCGGCGGCTGGAGCCGATGGCCCGCAGCAGGCCGATCTCGCGGGTGCGCTGGGCGACCAGCATGGAGAAGGTGTTGACGATCAGGAAGATCCCGACCAGCAGCGCCAGGCCGGCGAAGCCGAGCAGCACGTACTCCAGGATCGCCAGCGCCTCGCCGGTCGCGTCGCTGTTCTCCTGGATGTACTCGTCGGCGGTCTGCAGCTTGTAGGTGTCGGCGCCGACGAGCGCGGCGACGCTCTCCTTCAGCGCCTCGTCGGTGACGCTGCCGTCCGAGTCGACGTAGATGTTGGTCAGGTCCGCGTCGCCGCCGAGCAGGAACTCCTGGGCGGTCGGGGTGTCCAGGTAGACCAGCGCGGCGCCCGGGTTGGTGGTCTCGAACTCGGCGATGCCGCTGATCGTCAGCTCGAAGTCACCGAAGGCGGTGAGCAGTCGCAGCGGGTCGCCGACCGCCAGGTCCGACTTGTCGGCGGTGTCCGCGTCGACCATCACCTGGTCGGCGCCCTCCGGCGCCGCGCCCTCGGTGATGGTCATGGTGCGCTCGTCGATCGCGCTCCAGTTGGCCGCGAGGGTGGGCGCGCCCGTGGTGGGGCTGACGCTCTCGTTGTGCTGGTCGATCGCCGTGGTCGAGGTGGAGAGGATCGAGCCGATGGACTGCTCGACGCCCGGCAGTTCGGCCAGCTCCTGCTGGAGCGAGCCGGGGATGGTCTCCGGCTTGCCGGTGCCGCTCATCCCGCCGGTGAAGTCGTCGGTGAGGTCGGACTCGGCCGGGCTGACCACCACGCTGGACGCGTTGATCTCGAAGAGCTTGTCGAACGTGTTGTTCATGGTGGCCGTGAAGACCAGCGTCCCGCAGACGAAGGCCACCGACAGCACGACCGCCATGCCCGACAGCAGCATGCGCCACTTGTGGGCGAAGAAGCTGCGGAGGGAGGTTTTGAGGACGGTCACGAGGTGCGCCCCTGTCCGTCGAAGCCGCGCATGCGGTCCAGGACGCGGTCGGCGGTGGGGTCGCGCATCTCGTCGACGATCTGGCCGTCGGCGA